>NZ_JCAKNG010000004.1:0-295251 GCF_059516005.1 Propioniciclava sp. LT294 | reverse complement strand
TGTCGCCTGCCATGAGCATGGGACCGGGGTAGCGGGTTTTCTGCCAGGTTCATGGGACCACTTGGATTGCCAGTCATGGGACCACCCGGCGTGTCTTGCCGGTGGGTCCTGGGTCGGCTCGTTGGATCGCCGTGTCGGTGTCGCCGTCATGGAGGTCTACGGGCGTGGGATTCAGGGAGGTCAGTGTGGTTGAGGTCAGGGAAGTACTCCGCGGCTGGCTCGAGGGCGCCGGGCTGCGGACAGTCGCCGAGCGGGCGGGGGTGGACCGCAAGACGGCCCGCCGCTATGTGGCCGCCGCGCAGGAGGCCGGTCTGCAGCGGGACGCGGGGTTCACGGCGGTCGATGACGACCTGGTCGCTCAGGTGGTGTCGGCGGTGCGTCCGGCCCGCCCGAACGGGCACGGGACGGCGTGGGAGGCCCTGGAAGCCCGCCAGGAGCAGATCGCGGTGTGGTTGGCCGGTGACGGCAAGGACGCCAAGCCGTTGTCGGTGGTGAAGGTCCACGAACTGTTGGCGCGGCAGGGGTGTGTGGTGCCGTATCGGACGTTGCACCGGTTCGCCGCCGAACGGTGCGGGTTCCGCGTGAAGGACACCACCGTGCGGGTCGCCGACGGCGAGCCCGGCGTCGAGCTGCAGGTCGACTTCGGACACCTGGGCTACCTGACCGGCGAAGACGGTCGCCGGCGGAAGGTCCACGCCCTGATCTTCACCGCCTGCTACTCGCGGCACCTGTTCGTCTGGTTGACGTACTCGCAGACGTTGGTGGCGGTCATCGCCGGCTGTGAAGCGGCGTGGGCGTTCTTCCAGGGTGTGTTCAAGGTGCTGATCCCCGACAACATGAAGGCCATCGTCACCGACCCCGATCCGGTGAACCCGCGCCTGTCCCAAGGCTGGCTCGATTACGCCCAACACGCCGGGTTCGGCACCGACCCGGCCCGCGTCAGATCACCGAAGGACAAACCGAAGGTCGAGCGGGCGGTGCAGTACGTCCGCGGCAACTTCTGGGCCGGTGAGGTGTTCACCAGCCTGGAGGAAGCCCAACAACGCGCCACGGTGTGGTGCGCCGAGCGGGCCGGGATGCGGATCCACGGCACCCTGCAGGCCCGCCCGGCGGAGGTGTTCGACGAGCACGAGGCCGGGGTGCTGTTGCCCGTCCCGCCGGCGTATGACGTGCCCGTGTTCAAGACCGTGAAGGTGCACCGCGACTTCCACGTCGAGGTCGCCCGCGCCCTCTACTCGGTGCCCGGCGCCTACCTCGGCCACCAGCTGGACGTGCGCGCCGACCGGGAACTGGTCAAGCTGTACCACCGGGGCCGGCTGGTCAAGACCCACCCCCGCCAAGCGCCGGGGGGCCGATCCACCGACCGCGACGACCTGCCCGCAGAGAGGTCCGGCTACGCGTTACGGGACCTGACCCGCCTGATCAGCACGTGCGCGGTCCACGGGTCGAGTATCGGGATCTACGCCGAGCGGCTCCTGGACGACCCGCTGCCGTGGACGCGGATGCGCGCGGTGTACCGGCTCCTTGGGCTGGTCCGCCGCTACGGCAACGGGCCGGTCGAAGCCGCCTGCTCCCGCGCCCTGGACCTCGACGTGGTGTCGGTCACCAAGATCGCCTCCATGCTGGAGCGGGCCACCGAGGACACCCTGCCGCTGCTACCGACTGGCACCATCCCCGGCGGCCGGTTCGCCCGCCAACCCGCCGAGTTCGCCACCCGGCCGACGGCCTTCGCCAGTGACCGGACCAGCCCCGCTGCCATCCAGGGGACCACCCCTGCCAGTCACCGGACCCCCACCGCCGGCGGTCCGGTCGCCACGTTGACCCTGGTCCGCGACGACGGACCCGACACCCTCTTCGAGGAGGAGCACCGATGACCACCATGACCAGACCCCCGGCGCCGGTCGACCCGGTCGGCGTCGACCTGACCCGCACCCTGCGCGCCCTGAAGCTGGGCGGCATGGCCGACACCCTGCCCGAACGGCTCCACCTGGCCCGCCAGCAACAGCTGGGCCACGCCGCGTTCCTCGAACTCGTCCTGTCCGACGAGGTCACCCGCCGCGAGGGCCGCTCCGCGACCCTCCGCGCCGCCAAGGCCGGCCTGGACCCCACGATGCGGCTGGACACCTTCGACGACCAACCCGACCTCACCTACGACCGGCACCTGTGGTCCGACCTGACCACCCTGCGGTTCGCCGAAGCCGGCACCGGCGTCCTCATCCTCGGCCCCGTCGGCGTCGGCAAAACCCACCTCGCCACCGCGCTCGGGCACATCGCCATCCGTCGCCGCCTGACCGTCGGCTTCCACCGCGCCGACAAACTGTTCACCCGGTTGCGGGCGGCCCGGCTCGACAACACCCTCGAGGCCGAGCTCCGACGCCTGACCAGCATCGACCTGCTCATCGTGGACGACTTCGCGCTGCGGGCCCTCGACGCCACCCAAACCAACGACTTCTACGAGATCGTCGTCGAACGTCACCGCCGCGCCGCCACGATCTGGGTGTCGAACCGAGAACCCGCCGAATGGCTCGGCCTGACCACCGACGCCCTCCTCGCCCAATCCGCCATCGATCGACTCACCTCAGGCGCGCACACCCTCGTCGTCGAAGGCCCCTCCTACCGCCAACGCGGGCGCGTCACCGTTGACCCCAGAAACGAGGTCCGCCATGCTCGATAACACTTCCAAGTGGTCCCATGCTCGTGGCAACACGGTGGTCCCATCACGCTGGCAAGCGACATCACGATGCCGATAGCCGTTGCGTTGGTTGGTGCGCGCTTCGTCACGAGCCCCGTAGGGGGCGACGCACACTTGGTCGGCCTGGGCGGACAGGATCGTGTTCACGAACCCTTCCAACAAGTCGCGCAGCAGGTCCGGGGACGACTGGCCGAGCAGGTGGTTCAGGAACTGGGCGGGGTCGTCGATACTGGAGACAGCGGTCATCGGTGTGCTCTTTCCTTCGAGGTGGTTGTGAGAGATCTCTCGAAGAATCACCCGATGACCGCCCCCACATCCGGAGCGACACGATCACCGGGTCGTACACCACTCTGCTGGACTCAACTTCCTCAGGGCGCAGCCATCTGCAGATGTCCCGAGGGGTCGTCCGCAGGCCGGGTGCATCCGCAGGACTCACGGACGATCAGCGACGTGGGGTGGGGGCCGCGGTGCTCCGTCGCCTCGCCGAGGGCCAGCGCGACGGCCTCCCGCGCCATGGCGTCCATCGGGACCGCGACCGAGGTCAGCGCGGGAACGACGAACTCAGACTCGGGAGAGCCGTCGAAGGACACCACCGCCAGGTCGCGGGGGATTCGGAACCCCTGCCGGACGACGCCGGACGCCAACCCGGTGGCCTGCTGGTCGGCCGCGACGAACACGGCGGTGAGATCGCGGTGCTCGGTCATCAGGATCGCGGCGGCCTCCCGCCCTCCGGCCATCGACCAGGGAACGCGCACCACCGCGCCGGGCTCGAGGCCCGAGGCGAGCAGCATGTCCCGCCACCCGCGCTCGCGGTCCTCCGGCTCGGACGCCCCGGTCACCATGCCGACGCGGGTGTGTCCGTGCTGCTCCAGCAGGTGCCGGACGGCGGTGCGCGCGCCCTCGTAGAAGTCGGGGACCAGACAGGGGAACGCCCCCAGGGGTGCGAACAGGCTGATGCCGACGACCGGCACCTGCTGGCGCAGCAGCTGGTGGGCGGCCTGGGTGCCGGGGACGGTGGCCGTGATCACCCCGGCGACCAGGCGACCCGCCAGTGCGGCCATCACGTCCGCCATGCCGGACTCGGCGGACTGCACCAGCAGGAGCGTGAGGCCCCGATCCCGGGCGGCCGCCTCCACCTTCTGGGCCAGGGCGGCGAAGTAGGGGTTGGCGATGTCCGGCACCACCAGCCCGATGAGCTCGGCGCGCCCGGTGATCAGCGAGCGGGCGGCAGCGTTCGGCTGGTAGCCGAGCTTCTCGATGGCGTCCAGCACCCTGACCCGGGTGGCGTCGGCCACCGGCCGGGGCCCGTCGTTGATCACGTAGCTGACCACAGCGGTGCTGACGCCGGCGAGCCGGGCCACGTCGGCCCGGGTGACGCTGCGTCGCCGCTGCCCGGCTACCTCGCCCATCTGGCCCCCCTTGTGTGTGGCTCAGGTTAGCGGTGCAGGACGCCCGCCGTGCTCAGCCCACCACCTCGACGGTGAACAGCACCGCGTGGTCGGGGTTGATCGGCGCGTGCATGAGGCCGACCTCGGCCAGCAGGCGTCCGGGCAGCTCGATGCCGGTGGTCGGCCGCGCGGGGGCGAACACGGGCGCGTGGTGCTCGGCGAGGGCGACCAGCTCGTCCTCCACGACGCGTTCCACCCCCCACCAGGCCGGCGGGATCAGCCCGGAGGGGGCTTCCCCGAGGAGCAGGGGGGTCACCCGGTACCGGCGCTCCGGGTCGAGGCCCGGGAAGCGCAGGCGTCCGAGCAGGGCGACGTCGGAGCGGTCCACGCTGGCGAACGAGTACACCGCCCGGGTCCTGTCGGGGGCGACGACCGCGCCGGCGACCAGCGAGGTGTCCGGGATGTCGAGCCGGACGAGGTCACCGTTGAGCAGGAGGTCGCGGTGCTCCTTGGAGAACGCCACCCACTGGGCCAGCTCCGCGAGGTCCTCCGCGGAGGCGCGGCGCAGGTCCCACTCGACGCCGAGGTGGCCGAAGACCGCGGTGGCCGCCCGGAAGTTCAGGTCGTGGGTGCGTCCGGTGGTGTGCGACGTGCCCGAGGCGATGTGCGAGCCCATCATCTCCGGCGGGATCAGCTGGGAGGTCCAGCGCAGCATCATCTGGCGTTCGTGGGGGTCGATGCAGTCCGAGACCCACACGCGCTCGGTGCGCTGCAGGATCCCGAGGTCGACGCGCGCGCCGCCTGACGAGCAGGATTCGATCTCCAGGCCGGGGTGGGCCGCCTTGATCTCGTCGATGAGCCGGTACAGCGCCTCCGTCTGCGCGTGAACGCCCGGGCGCCCGTCGGGATGGGTGCCGGCGTCCACGAGGTCGCGGTTGTGGTCCCACTTGATGTACGAGATGTCGTACTCGGCGAGGATCGCGAAGATGGCGTTCCGGATGTAGGCGTAGCACTCGGGGATCCCCAGGTTGATGACCTGCTGGTGGCGGGACGGCACCGGGGTCCGGCCCCCGGTGGCCATGACCCACTCGGGGTGGGCGCGGGCGGTCTCGGAGTCGAGGTTGATCATCTCGGGCTCGAACCACAGGCCGAACTCCATTCCGAGCTCCCTGACCCTGTTGACCAAGGGGTGGAGGCCGTCGGGCCACACGTCGCCCGACACCCACCAGTCGCCCAGCCCGGAGTGGTCGTCGCGTCGCGACCCGAACCATCCGTCGTCGAGCACGTAGCGCTCCACCCCGATGGACGCCGCCTTCTCGGCCAGCTCGATGAGGGGCTGGAGGTCGTGGTTGAAGTACACCGCCTCCCACACGTTGATGGTGACGGGACGCCGCGGGGACGGGTGCCCCGGACGCGAGCGCAGGTAGCGGTGGAAGCGGCGGGCCACGGCGTCCAGCCCGGCGCCGAACGACCCGTAGACCCACGGCGAGGTGTAGCTCTCGCCCTTGCCGAGGACGAGCTCGCCGGGCAGCAGGAGTTCACCGCCGCCGATCACCTGCTCGCCGGAGGAGAGCTGCTCGGCGTAGTGCGTGTGGTTCCCGCTCCAGCCGGTGTGGACCGCCCAGACCTCGCCGGTCGAGAACGAGAACCCGGGGCTGCCCGCGTGCAGCACGGTGGCGGCGTCCGGGCCGGTGCGGCCCTTGCGGCCCTCGCGCAGGTGGACGCCGACGGTGAAGTCGCGGCGTTGCGGGGAGCGCTCGCGCCCCCAGCGGCCGGACAGGTCGAGCAGCTCGCGCGCCACCCGCGGCACCGGGTAGGCCAGGACGAGGTCGTCCAGGGTGTAGAGGTCGCCGGCGAGATTGGTGAGCCGCGCCTGCGACCGGAGCACGCCACCGGGCAGGAGCTCGACGCTCAGCAGCAGGCCGAGGCCGGACGCTGTGTCCACGGCGTCCACCTCGACCAGCGCGCAGCCGGCCTCGAGCAGGGACGGGGTCCCGCCACCGGGCGCTCCCTCGCCGTCGAGGCGCAGTGCGACCGTGGTGAACCGTGGCGACCAGTCCCGGCCGCCACGCGAGCCGCTGATCCCGGGGCGACCCGCCCAGCCCGTCCAGGCCTCGGGCAGGAGCGCGACGCGGACCGGCTCGTCGACGAGGTTCGGGGTGATCGGGTGGATCCCGGCCTCGATCAGCGACAGGACGTCGCCGATCGCGAGTGTGCCGAGATCGGCCCCCCAGTGGACCAGCGCGGGGAGGCGTCCGTCGGTGATGTCGAGCAGGACGCTGACACCGTCGGCCCTCAGGTGGACGCAGGCGTTGACGTGGGCGGTCATGGGTTCCTCTCAGAATGGGACGGTGGCAGGGGCGCGCACCCGCAGGAGGCGCGGAGCACGAGGTCGGTGTCGATCTGGACGTGGCGCGTGGACGCCCCGTCCGGGGAGCGCATCAGCTCGACGGCTGCGGCGGCCATGGCCGCCAGGGGCTGCCTGGCGACGGTGAGCGGTGGCCAGGTGTACTCGCTCTCGCGGGTGCCGTCGTACGACACCACCGCCACGTCGCCCGGGACGGTGAGGCCGCGTTCGTGGATCGCCCGGAGCAGGCCGATGGCGAGCTGGTCGGAGGTGGCGAAGACGGCGTCGGGCCGGGGGTCGGTGTCCAGGAGCTCCTGGCCGGCCCGGTGGCCGCCCTCGCGGGTGAAGGGCGCACGGGCGACGGGCCCGAGGGGCAGCCGGGCCGAGCCCAGCGCCTGCTCCCACCCCCGCATCCGCGGGTCGGGGTCCCCGAAGCCGGCCTCGCCGACGATGATGCCGATCCGCCGGTACTGGTGGGCCACGGCGAGGTGGGAGACGAGTTCGCGGGCACCCTTCTCGGCGGACGCCCCCACCGTGAGCCGGCCCGGGATCGGTCCGGGGGAGTCGATGAGCACCAGGGGGACGCTGTCGGCGTCGCCCCAGGCGGTCGACGGGAGGGACATGAGGTGACCGGCGAGGAACAACCCGTCGATCTGGCGCGTCACGAGGTCCTCGATGGAGGCCTTCTCGGTGTCGGGGTCCCCGCACGAGTCCGCGATGAGGAGGCGCTGGCCCACGGCGCCCGCCGCGCTCACGAGCGCCGCGGTGTACTCGCCGAAGAACGGGTTCAGCCCGTCGGCCACGACCAGGCCCAGGATGTCGCTGCTGCCGCGGCGAAGCGCGCGCGCTGAGCTGTTGGGGCGGTAGTCCAGCAGCCGTACGGCCTCGCGGACTCTCTCGGCCGTCTGTTCCGCAACCGGGCGAGGGCCGTCGTTGAGGACGTAGCTGACCACGGCCGTGCTGACCCCCGCGAGGCGGGCCACGTCCTCGCGGGTCACCCGCGCCCCGCGGGGAGGGCGTGCGGACGGCGTCCGGTCGGCCGCGGGGCGGCCGGCCGTGCGAGGGGTTCCCATGGATTTCTCCGTCCGTTGGCGACTCCCGGAATCTACACTAATAGACAACCCGCCGCCAGACCAAGACACGCGTTGCAGCAGCGCTGGAATTGATCATTCCACCCCTCTTGCGCTCCAATGATCTACACGAATAGAGTCTGCTGCCATCAACCCGAACGACCGCGCAGGAGCGGTGGTCCCGAGGAAGGGAATGTGGTGAGTACGAAACCTCTCGAGGCGACGATCGGCCGGCGTCCGGGCCGCCCCCCGCGCGCAGCCTCCACGACCCCGAAGACGCAGCCGCGCCGCGGGGACCTCCGGGCAGCGCTCTTCTTCATCGCGCCGGCTGCGCTCGGCTTCACGGTCTTCTTCCTGGCCCCCAGCATCAGCGGCTTCTACTACAGCCTCACGCAGTACAACCTGCTGGGCCGGCCCCGCTTCATCGGGATCGGGAACTTCACCCGCCTGTTCAGCGACGAGCTGTTCTGGAACGCCCTCGGCGTCACGGTGCAGTACGTGGTGCTGAACATCGGCTTCCAGACCGTCATCGCCGTGGGGCTGGCCCTGCTGATGCACCGGCTGACCCGCTCGACGCTGCTGCGCGGTGCACTGCTGCTGCCGTGGCTCATCTCGAACGTCATCGCCGCGATGCTGTGGTTCTGGCTGCTCGACTACCAGATCGGCCTGGTCAACCAGTTCTTCGAGTGGATGGGGGCCTCGCGCGTCTCCTTCTTCGGCGACGAGGCGTGGGCCATCCCGACCATCGCGTTCGTGAACGTGTGGCGGCACATGGGGTACACGGCGTTGCTCGTGTTCGCCGGGCTGCAGACGATCCCGACCTACGTGTACGAGGCAGCGTCCATCGACGGCAGCAGCGAGTGGAACTCCTTCCGGCGGATCACCCTGCCGCTCCTGCGCCCGGTGCTCGCGATGATCCTCGTGATCACCATGACGGGCTCGTTCCAGGTCTTCGACACGGTCGCCGTGACGACGGCAGGCGGGCCCGTGAACGCCAGCCGCGTCCTGCAGTTCTACATCTACCAGAAGGGCTTCGCCCAGGGTGAGTTCGGCTACGCGAGCGCCCTTTCGGTGATCCTCTTCCTGATCCTCGCCGCCGTCTCGTTCGTGCAGCTCAAGATGCTGCGCGCGGGCGAGTCGGACCTCGCGTAAGGAGCCCTGAGATGGCACCCGTCACCACCACCGAGCACCCCGTGCGGGCGCGCCGCCGGCCGATCTCCTGGGGCCGTGTCGCGGCCTGGGCGGCCTTGGTCATCGCGCTCATCCTGACGCTGTTCCCCTTCTACTGGATGCTCCGGACGGCCTTCTCCACCACACGGGCCCTGCCGACCGATCCGAGCTCGCTGCTGCCGGTCGACTTCACCTTCGGTGCGTTCGCCCGGGTCCTGGGCCTCTCGACCCCGGCCCAGGCCATCGCGGAGGGCGGGTCCGGGGCGTCGGTGAACTTCTGGCTCTACCTGCGCAACTCGCTGATCTACTCCACGGTCGTCACCGTCGGCCAGGTGTTCTTCAGCGCGATGGCCGCGTACGCCTTCGCCCGGCTCCGCTGGCCCGGACGCGACAAGGTCTTCGCCCTCTTCCTGGGCGCGCTCTTGGTGCCTCCGATCTTCACCAGCCTGCCGAACTTCATCCTCATCAAGAACCTCGGCCTGCTCAACAGCTTCGCCGGCATGGTCCTGCCCAGCCTCCTCATGACGCCGTTCGCCATCTTCTTCCTCCGGCAGTTCTTCCTCGGCATCAATCGCGAGATCGAGGAGTCGGCGATGCTCGACGGGGCCGGGCACCTGCGGACGTTCTTCCAGATCGTCCTGCCCATGAGCTCGGCCCCCGTGGCCACCCTCGCCATCCTCACCTTCATCGGCACCTGGAACGACTACTTCTGGCCGCTGCTGGTCGGCGGGACGGAGGACACCAAGGTCCTCACCGTCGCGCTGGGCATCTTCCGGTCACAGACGCCCCAGGGCAGCCCGGACTGGGCAGGCCTCATGGCCGCCACCCTCGTCTCGGCCCTGCCCGTCCTCCTCCTCTTCGTCGCCTTCGGCAAGCGGATCATCAACTCGATCGGCTACTCCGGCGTGAAGTGAGCCTGGCCCGTCGGGCGACCCACCACCCACCCATCTCCGAATCCCCACCCAGCGTCACCACATCCCTGAAAGGACCACCATGCCCCTCACGACCCGGAAGCGGCTCCTCGCCGCCGCGGCATCTGTCGTCGCCCTGGCCCTGCCTCTGGCCGCCTGTTCCTCGGCGGCCCCCGCCGGCAACGCGGGCGGTGAGATCTCCTACTGGCTCTGGGACTCCAACCAGCTCCCCGCCTACCAGACCTGCGCAGCCGACTTCACCGCCGCCAACCCCGACATCAAGGTGAAGGTCGAGCAGTACGGCTGGGGCGACTACTGGACGAAGCTCACCAACGGCTTCGTCGCCGGAACCGCCCCCGACGTCTTCACCGACCACCTCGCCAAGTACCCGGAGTTCGTGGCCAACAACCAGCTCGCCCCGCTCGACGACGTCGCGCTCGGCGAGTACCAGCCGGGCCTGGCGGACCTCTGGGTGGGCCAGGACGGCGTCCGCTACGGGGTCCCGAAGGACTTCGACACGGTCGCCATCTTCTACAACAAGAAGCTTGTGGCGGACGCGGGCGTCGACGAGGCCTCCCTGTGGGACCTCGACTGGAACCCCGCCGACGGTGGCACCTACGAGAAGATGGCCGCCCGCCTGACGGTCGACAAGAACGGTGTCCGAGGCGACGAGCCCGGGTTCGACAAGAACAACGTCGCCGTCTACGGCCTGGGCATGGACGGCGGCGCCGGCGGCGCCTGGGGCCAGACCCAGTGGAGCATGTACACCGGCACCACCGGCTGGACCCACACCGACAAGAACCCGTGGGGCACCAAGTTCAACTTCGACGCCCCCGAGTTCCAGGACACGGTCGCATGGATGGTGTCCATGGTCGACAAGGGCTACATGCCCCCGCTGAAGGCCATCACCGGCCAGGGTTCGTCCGACATCTTCGCCGCCGGCAAGTACGCGATGCTCATCAACGGCTCCTGGATGACCAACGCCTTCTTCAACATCGACGGGGTCGAGGTCGGGGTCGCGCCGACGCCGGTCGGCCCGAACGGCGCGCGCTCCAGCGCCTACAACGGCCTGGCCGACTCGATCTGGGTGGGCTCGAAGAACCAGGAGGCCGCCAAGAAGTGGGTCGCGTACCTGGGCTCCGAGGCGTGCCAGCTGAAGGTCGGCGAGGCTGCCGTCGTGTTCCCGGCGAACCCGAAGGGCACCGAGGCGGCGAGCAAGGCGTTCGAGGCCAAGGGCATCGACGTGAGCGCGTTCCTCACCCACCTCGAGGAAGGGACCACCTCCCTCCTGCCGATCATCGACAAGTCCTCGCAGGTCGATGCGATCATGGGTCCGGCCATGGACGCCGTGTACTCGGGCCAGGCCCCGGTCTCGTCGCTCAGCGAGGCCAACAAGCAGGTCAACGCGCTCTTCAACAGCTGATCGCGTGCGTGGGTCGGGCCGGTTCGCCGGTCCGACCCACGATCGCGTGGTCCCCCTCCAGGAAACGGAACACCGATGACCGACGCCACAGCGCTGGAGCGGTTCTTCGAGCAAAAGTCCGGGGCGTCCTGTCCCCGAGGGGTTCTGGTCATACTCCGTCCGGGGCAACCTCACCGGCGAGCACACCGACTACATCGAGGGCTTCGTGCTGCCGTTCGCGATCCACCGCCGCGCGCGGTCGCGGCGGTGTGGCTGCGCCCGGACCGCAGGGTCCGGCCCGCCGGCGACCTTGTACCGGCCCGGTCGAGGGAGCCGGTCCGGTCGCGCCCTAGCATGGCGGGGGACCAACCACGAGAGGGAGTACGGCCATGATCGTCGCCACGCCAGTCACCGGGGAGGGCCTGTCCGCCACGGCTTGGGGGCGCGCGAGATGGGTGGCCGTGGCTGACGTCCGTGATGGCGCCGTGTCGGAGTGGGCGATCCACGAGGTGCGCTGGGACGAGTCCCACGACGCAGGGACGCACGGGTCGCACCACGCCCGGGTCGTGACGTTCCTCAGGGACCAGGGCGTCGGCGCGGTCGTCGTCGACCACATGGGCGAGGGCATGGTCCGGATGCTGCGCACGATGGGCATCCGCATCCTGCCGGCCTCGCCGGGCGACGCGCGGGCGTCCGTGCTGGACGCCGTCGCGGAGCACACCCGCGGAACCTGAGCCAGCTCAGTGCTGCGTGGCCCCCGTCACGGACCTGGTGAGGGCATCGGCGGTCCGGGCGACGTCCTCGGGGGTGCCCTGGCTCCCGACCGCGAGGCCCACGATGAATGCCCCGATGGGGGCCATGGGGCGCACCGACTCGTGCGCGATGAGCGCGGTCAGCTCCAGGATCCGGTCGACGTCGACCAGGTTCGGGTCGACGCCGAGGTCGGCGCAGGATTGTTCCACGAACGCGGCCCACGCGCTCCGGTCGTCGATGCGATCCCCCATGGTTCCTCCAGTTCGAGTGGCCGTCACACCGGCAGCTGGCCGGCGTAGACGATGAAGAGGCGTAGGAGCAGGCTACCGACCAGCACGAGTCCGGCGCTGGTCAAGGTCAGCACGGGCAACCGTCCGCCCAGCTCGACCGCGGCGTCCGGCTGCGGATAGCGGTTCACGACCCGACCCACCTGCAGCGACAGGGGGGCGTTGCCGGGCAGCTCGTCGTGGTGGCCGAAGTAGTGCAGGGCCAGGGGGACGACGATCCCGGCGCCGATCACGCCGACCCAGAAGACCCAGCCCCAGACGCCGTCGGACAGCGCAGATCTGCCCGCCTGCGCGTGCGCGCCGCCCTGGTAGTACAGCCCGACGAACATCAGGAAGAGGATGGCCAGCTCGACCATGATCATGATCGAGTCGACGTTCGAGCTGAAGCCCAGCTGGGTGCGGTAGACGCCGCGGGTGCGGGCGAAGACCAGTCCCAGCAGCACGGTGGCCGCGATGCCGGCGGAGATGCCGGAGACGAGGAACAGCAGGGGCAGGACGGCCACGTTGTACAGCGGCACGGCCACCATGGCCGAGAGCAGGAAGCCGGTGTAGATGCCGACGGCGGCCGCCAGCGTGACGGAGACGACGTGCAGCCACGTCGTGTCCACGGCGTCCGCCACCCGGCGGACGGTCGTGCCGGGGGCGAAGCGGTCCTTGAAGACCGTGAGCGCGTAGAGGAGGCTCACGGGCGTGTACACGACCAGCAGGCCGGTGCCCAGTGACATCACCGACGAGAGGTTCCAGTTGAAGAGCAGCTGGTAGAAGTTCAGTGGCTTGGTCAGGTCGACCACGAGCAGGACCAGGCCCAGCACGATGGTGACGGGCGCCAGGAACGCCCCGGCGCGGACGAAGCAGCTGCAGCCCTCGTCGTGGCTGAGGCTGCGGCGCCGCAGCAGCACCGAGATGATGAGTGCGCCGGCCGACAGCCCGGCGAGGAAGAGGTAGACGGCGATCGGCCAGGGCCACGCCACCTCGGCGTACTGGGCAGTGTCGCCCCACGTGGTGTCCATTAGCGCTGCGCCCCCTTGCTCGGGATGGTGACCAGTTTCGGATCGGTGCCCAGGTGCTCCTTGGGGAGCACGTAGAACTTGCCCTTCAGCGCCTTGCGGACGCCGCTGTTCGGGTCCTCCAGGTCGCCGAACGCCAGGGCGCCGGTCGGGCACTGGGCGACGCAGGCGGGCGGCAGGCCCTGCGCGACGCGGTTGGAGTAGCAGAACGTGCACTTGTCGGCGGCGTGGGTGACCGGGTTGATGAAGCGCGCGTCATAGGGGCAGGCGAGGATGCAGTACTTGCAGCCGATGCACCGGTCGGCGTCCACGAGGGTGATGCCGTCGTCGTTGATGTAGGACGCCCCCGTCGGGCACACGGGCACGCAGGGCGGGTCCTCGCACATCACGCAGGACTGGCGGTGGTACTCGACGGCCGGGTTCGGGAAACTGCCGCGGGACTCGATCCACACCTGGAGGCGTGACACGCTCTCGGGTACCCCGTTCTCCTCGCGGCAGGCGATGGAGCAGGACTGGCATCCGATGCACTTGTTCGCGTCGAACGCCATCGCGTACTTGGCCATGGTCCTCTCCTCCTCAGGCCTTGCTCACGGTCACGGAGCAGTTCTGCAGCGCGACGCCGCAGACGGGCGAGTTCACGGTCGGGATGACCATGTTCGAGTTGATGCCTTGCTGATAGGCGCGTTTGAGGTCGGGTGAGGTGCGTCCGAACCCGAAGTAGCTGAACACCGTGTCGGGACGGATCCCCTCCGTGACCAACGCCTTGCCCTCCGAAGAGCCGGTGGCGTTGCTGATCCGCACCCGGTCGCCGTTGGCGATGCCCAGCCTCTTCGCGGTGGTGGGATGCAGCCAGAGCGTGTTCGTCGGCATCAGGGCGTTCAGCATCGGCACGTTGTGGGTGTGCCCGTTGGTGTGGATGCTGGACTTGCCCTGCACGAACACCAGCTCGTCGGCCGTGCGGGTGAAGTCCGGGGCCCGGTAGACCGGCAGGCCATAGCCGAGCCCGGCCGCCTCCTCGGACACGAACTGGGCCTTCTTGCTGGCCGTCTTGAGGTTCAGCAGGGGCCCGCTGAGCTCGCCCTCGGCGTCCACCCCGGCTGCGGCCGCGGGGAACTGCGCCACGAACGTGGCGACGGACGCCTTGTCGCGCAGGTAGAGGGGCTTGAGCCCGAAGGACGCCACCCCCTTCTCCTTCAGGGTGGCGAGCAGCTGGGTGTTGCCGCCGGTCCGGATCCGCAGGTAGTCGTCCATGTCGCGCCACGGGAAGTAGTCGCCCAGGCCGAGCCCGTCCGCGATGTCCTTGAAGATCTGCCAGTTGGGCCGGTAGTCCGGCTGCAGCGGTTCGATCGCCGCCTGCCGGTACTTGTAGGCCGGAACGGCGCCGGAGTTGTCCATGATGCCCTCGTCGCGTTCGAGGAAGGACGACTCGGGCAGCACCACGTCGGCGTACTGCGCCGTGTCGGTGACGGCGATGTCGCACACCACGAGCAGGTCCAGCTTCTTGATGGCCTCGACCACCCGCGGCGTGTTGCTGATCGTCACGACGGGGTTGTAGCGGTACACGAACCAGCCCTTCATGGGGTAGGGCTGGCCGGTGAGGATCGCCTCGGGCAGCTCCTGCACCACGCCGTCGAACTTGGGGGCGAACTCCCACGGGCTCCCGGGGACGCCCACGCGGTCGACGCGGGATCGCGAGGGCGTGGGCAGGGGGGGTGTGGATGGCTTCTTGAGGGCCGGGATGACCGGCTCCCCGACGAGGCTGTTCACCAGGGACGCGCTCTTGCTCATGATCAGGCCGCCCGGGACCTCGATGTTGCCCAGCAGCAGGTTCGAGATCACCAGGGCTCGGCGCAGGCTGTACTCGTCGGGGGCGTAGGTGGTGCGCCAGCCGGGGTCCATGATCGCCTTCGGCCGGGCGGCGCCCAACTCCTTGGCGATGCGCTCGATGGTCTCGGCGGGGATGTCGGTCTCCCCGGCGGCCCACTCGGGCGTCAGGTCGGCGACCGAGGCGGCGTACTCCTCGAAGCCGACGGTGTACTTGTCCACGAACGCCTGGTCGTAGAGGTGGTCGCGGATGAGCACGTGGTTGATCGCCTGCACCATGGCCAGGTCGGTGCCCGGCTTGATCGCCAGCCACTCCGTGGCCTTGGACGCCGTGAGGCCGTACCGCGGGTCGATGTAGATGAGCTTGGCGCCCTTCTCGAGGGCGCCAAGGACGCCCCTCACTTGGGGCACGTGCAGACCCTCGAGGTAGTTGCGGCCGAACGAGACCAGGTACTTCGTGTTCCCGTAGTCGGGGGAGAGGCCGGTGCCCAGGGTGTGCTCGTACGCCGACGTCCGCGCCGAGGGACAGGTCGACTCGTGGGTGAAGGTGTTCGGTGTGCCGTACGCCTGCGCCAGGAGGAAGAAGTGGTCGGTGTGCATGCCTGTGCGGCAGGCGAAGGCCATCGCCTCGGGGCCGTGCTCGTTCTTGATGTCCTTCATCTTGGCTGTGATGTAGGCGATGGCCTCCTCGTGGGACACCTCTCGCCACCGGCCGCTGCCGCGCTCACCGTCGCGGATGAGCGGCTTCTTCAGCCGCTGCTCGTCGTAGGTGAGCGACAGGGCCGCCCCGCCGCGCGCGCACACGGTGCCGCCGGTGCCGGCGAACTCGGGATTGCCCGTGACCAGGGCGACGCGGCCGTCCTTGACGTGGGCGACCAGGGGGCACCGTGCGGTGCACATCTCGCACATCGTGGGGACGGGAGTCGAGCCCTCGAGGGCGGACTCGGCGGCCCCGGCGTCCGCCTCGCCGCCGGTGGCGAACGCGGCCCTCACGACGGATGGCGGGATGGTCGCCGCCGCAGCGCCTCCCGCGGCGACGCCCGTGATGGTGAACAGGTTGCGGCGGGACAGTTGCGTCGACACGACGCCCTCCTTCGTCAGCGGCTCGTGACCGGGTGACTCATTGTATTAGGTGATTGAGACTATACCCCCATTCGTGGGCTCATTCGTCAGGATTCCGTGAAGTTCGTCGCCGACTTTTCGCGCCCGGTGTGGTCGCCGCTCGCCGCGGAGGCGCGCCCGGCCAGGAACGCGGGGACGTTGAGCGAGTCCGCCACCCCCGAGGGGGTGATGACGAGGCTGGCGTGCTCCTTCATCCCGTCGTAGAGGATGTTCATGGCGCGAAGTTGGAGCGAGACCGGGCTGGCTTCGTAGACGACCGCCGCGTCGGCGAACTTCTGGGCGATCTCGGCCTCCGCACTGCCGAGGATGATCCGCGCGCGGCGCTCGCGCTCGGCCTGGGCCTCGCGGCTCATCGCGTCCTGGAGGGGCTCGGGGATGACGACGTCGCGGATCTCGACCGACTGGACGGTCACCCCCCAGGGCTCGGTGCGCGCGTCGATGATGCCTTGGAGCACCTGGTCGAGCCGCTCGCGCCCGGACAGCAGCTCGGCGAGCTCCGACCGGCCCACGACGTCACGCAGGGCGGTCTGCGCCGACCACGCGACGGCCTGCCGGTAGTCCTCGACCTCGAGGGCCGCCTTCTGGGGATCCCACACCACCCAGAACAGGATGGCGTCCACGTCCACGGGCACCGTGTCGCGGGTCAGTGTCTGCTCGGCGATGAACGGGGTGGCGGTGATGCGCTGGTCGATCCAGTAGGCGACGGTGTCCACGAACGGGACGAGGAAGATCAGCCCGGGACCCTTGAGTCCGCGGAACCGGCCGAACCGCAGCACGACGGCCTTCTCCCACTCGGCGGCGATCCGGAACGACAGGCTGGCCAGCACGCCCAGGACCAGAACGGCCGCCGCCGCGAGCGGAAGGCCGAGCTGGGCGGCCACCACCGCCAGGAAGAGGGCCGTGAGTGCGACGTGGACGGGCACCCAGCGGTGCTTGCGGGCCGGGGGTGCTGTGGGCGCCAGGCGCTGGGGCGGACTCGGGTGGGACATCAGGTCTCCTTCTCCTGTAGGACCGCGTGGAGGACCGCTTTGAGCACGGCGGGGTCGATGCCGAGCTTCCGGGCGTCGTCCACGAGGCTCCGGACGCGCGCCTCGAGCTCACGGAGCTGGTCGCCGTCGGGGGGTTTCTCATGGGTCACGAACGTGCCGCGCCCGCGCTGGCTCGACAGCAGCCCTTCCCCCTCCAGCTCGGCGTAGGCGCGGTTCACGGTGTTGGGGTTGATCCGGAGATCGACGGCGAGTTGCCGGACGGTGGGAAGTTGGGTGCCCAGGGGCTGGGCGCCGGTGACGATCGCACGCCGCAGGGCGTCCTTGATCTGGACATAGATGGGGATGCCGCTCGCGTAGTCGAGCTGCAGGTCCGCCACGGAGGCGGCGTGCGAGGTCACTGGTCCATCATGCCGGACCGGCCGGGACTTCACCGGAGGAGGGGAGTCTCCGGCTCCCCGAGGGCGTAGCCCTCCGGGAGCGGCGGGGGCACCTCGCGCCGGATGGCCGCCCCGACGACACCGTGTGTCTTCATGCGGACAACGTAGCGCTGCCCGCCCCCGTGCGAGCAGGCCCGGCGCCAGGACAGGCCTCCGACGGCCTGTTCGAGGGCCGTGGGCGTAACGTCAGCAGCAGGGTGACCAGTCCGGCCAGCACGCCGGCGACGCCCCGACGTGCACGAGGTACGCGGACGCCTGCGCGTCAGGGGGCGACAATCATGCCTCCATGTACGAGCATGGTCGTATCTGCTCGGCCGTCTGCCGCCCTTGTGCGGAGGCGTGCCACCAGGTCCTCGGCGCGCTCGGCGCCACGAGGTGAGCCAACCCGACGGGGGGAGTCGACATGTCCGACCAGCCGCAGACCACGCAGGCGCAGCCGGCGAAGCGAGCACGATCAGTGCTGTGGGGGGCGATGTTCCTCATGGCCACGAGCGCGATCGGCCCCGGCTTCATCACGCAGACCACGGCGTTCACCGCCCAACTGGGGGCGGCCTTCGCGTTCGCGATCTTGGTCTCGATCCTCGTCGACATCGCGATCCAGCTCAACGTCTGGCGGGTCCTTGGCGTCAGCGGCTTGCGTGCCAACGAGCTGGGGAACTCGACGATGAAGGGTCTCGGGTGGGCGTTGGCCGGCCTCGTCGTCCTGGGTGGCCTCGTGTTCAACATCGGCAACATCGCCGGCACGGGGCTGGGCGCCCGGGCCATGCTCGGCGGGGTGGACCCGCGCATCGGGGCGTCCGTCTCGGCGGTGATCGCCATCGTCCTCTTCATGGCGAAGAAGGCCGGGCCCATCATCGACCGCGTGGTCGTGGCCCTCGGCGTCCTCATGATCGGCATGACGACCTGGGTGGCGATCACCACCGCGCCGCCCCTGGGTGAGGTCGCGCTCAACACGGTCGCCCCCGGGAAGGTGGACTTCCTCGTCGTCACCACGCTCATCGGCGGCACGGTTGGCGGCTACATCACCTATGCCGGAGCGCACCGGCTCATCGACTCCGGCACGACCGGCCCCGCGCACGCCGGGGCGATCACGAAGGCCTCCGTCACCGGCATCCTCGTGACGGGGCTCATGCGCATCCTGCTGTTCCTGGCCATCTTCGGGGTCGTGGCCACCGGGGCGACGCTCGACCCGACCAACCCCGCGGCCTCAGCGTTCCAGCACGCGCTGGGCCAGACGGGCATGGTGGTGTTCGGCATCATCTTCTGGGCTGCCGCCATCACCTCGGTGATCGGGGCGTCGTACACTTCGGTGTCGTTCCTCACCACACAGAAGACGCCGGAGCGGACCCGCAACCTGCTGACCGTCGGCTTCATCGTGCTGGGCACGATCCTGTACATCACGCTGGGGCAGGCCCCGGTCACCCTGCTCATCTTCGCGGGCGCCTTCAACGGCCTCATCCTGCCGATCGGCTTCACGCTGGTGCTGTGGGTGGCCTGGCGGCGTCGCGACCTGTTGCACGGTTACGTCTACCCGGTGTGGCTCCTCATCATCGGCGCGCTGGCGTGGCTGCTCACCCTGTGGCTGGGCTGGCAGTCCCTGTCCGGGCTGACGAAGCTGTGGCAGTGAGCACCATCGACCTGAACGCGGACCTCGGTGAGTCCTACGGCTCCTGGTCCATGGGGGACGACTTCGCCATGCTCGGGATCGTCACCTCGGCGAACGTCGCCTGCGGCTTCCACGCCGGCGACCCCGTGACCACCCGAGCGACGTGCGCGGCGGCGTCCGAGCGTGGCATCGCGGTGGGTGCGCACCCCAGCTACCGCGACCTCGTCGGCTTCGGCCGCCGGTTCGTGGACATCGCGCCCGCCGAACTGGAGGCCGACGTTCTGTCCCAGCTCGGCTCGCTCGAGGCGTTCTGCCGGGTCGCGGGCACGCGGATCTCGTACGTGAAGCCGCACGGAGCGCTCTACAATGCCATCGTCCACCACGAGGCGCAGGCCCGGGCCGTCGTCGCCGCGGTCAAGGCCTACGACCCCGGCCTGGCCGTGCTGGGACTCCCCGGCTCGGTCTTCCTCCGGATCGCGGAGGAGCAGGGGTTGCGCCCGGTCCGCGAGGCGTTCGCCGACCGTGCCTACACCCCTGCGGGCACGCTCGTGTCCCGGCGGGAGCCGGGTTCTGTCCTGCACGCCCCGGAGCTGGTGGCGTCACGGATGGTCCGTCTCGTCCAGGACGGGACCCTCGAGGCCGTCGACGGGACGACCATCACCCTCGAGGCCGACTCGATCTGCACCCACGGGGACTCCCCGGGCGCGGTCGCCATGGCCTCGGCCGTGCGTGACGCCCTCACCGGGGCCGGCGTGGAGATCGCACCCTTCGCGGGGTGAGCCCCATGCCGACCCTGCTGCCCTGTGGCGAGCGCGCGTTCCTCGTCGAGCTGCCATCGCTGGACGCCGTGCTCGCCCTCGATCGCCGCCTCCGGGAGGCGCTCCGGGTGGAGCCCTGGGGCCGGGAGGTCGAGGACGTCGTGCCCGCCGCCCGCACCCTGATGGTCGCCGTCCACGAACCCGGTGCGTTGCGCGCCGTCCGGGAGGCCGTGGCCCCTGTGGCCGCCGACGTCGCCCGTGCCGCGGACGCCCCCCTTGGAGCGTCCGGGGGTGCCGGCACCGTCGTGGAGATCCCCGTCGTCTACGACGGTCCTGACCTTGACGACGTCGCCGCCCACACCGGGCTGTCCGTCGACGAGGTCGTCGCCGCCCACACCGGGACGCCGTGGCGCGTGGGTTTCGGCGGCTTCGCGCCCGGCTTCGCCTACCTCGTCGACGGGGATCCCCGCATGGAGGTGCCGCGGCGGTCGAGCCCGCGGACGTCCGTACCGCCCGGGTCGGTCGCCCTCGCGGGTACCTTCTCGGCGGTCTATCCGCGCGCCTCGCCCGGCGGCTGGCAGCTCATCGGCCGCACGAACCTGGCCCTGTGGGACGTCTCCCGGACGCCTCCGGCGCTCCTCCAGCCCGGCGACCTCGTCCGCTTCGTCGTGTCCGGCGCGGACGTGCCGCCTCCGGTCGAGGAGTCCGGCGACCAGGACACCCCGACACACCAGGGCCACCCCGGACTCGTGGTGACCCGATCCGGCCCGCAGACGCTCGTGCAGGATTCCGGGCGCCCGGGTTGGAAACACGTCGGGGTCGGCCGCTCGGGGGCCGCGGACCTGGGGGCGCTCGGCCTGGCCAACAGGCTCGTCGGCAACCAGCCGGACGCCGCCGGCCTCGAGGTGACCTTCGGCGGGCTGACCGTGGTCGCCACCGCATCGCTGTGCGTGGCGGTGACGGGGGCGCAGGCCCCGGCGTCCGTGAACGGCAGGGCCGTGGAGCACGCAAGCCGCATCTACCTCACCGCGGGCGACGTCCTCGCCCTCGGCATGCCCACGGTGGGCCTGCGCAGCTACCTCGCCGTGTCCGGCGGGCTGGCGTCCCGGGTCGTCCTCGGCTCGCGGTCGACCGACACGATGGCGGGCCTGGGCCCTGCCAAGGTCACCACCGGGGACGTCCTGGCGGTGGGACCGTCGGCCCGTCTGCCGGCCCTCGAGGCGTACACGCCGATGCCGCCGCGCATCGGAGAGGTCATCGAGGTCGACGTGCTGCCCGGCCCCCGGGATGCCTGGGTCGGCGGCCTGGACGCCCTCCTGGAGGGGGCGTGGACCGTGACGCCCGAGTGTGACCGCATCGGTGTGCGGCTCACCGGCGAGCCCCTCACCCGCGCCGCCGCGTTCGAGGGACGCGAGCTGCCCAGCGAGGGCGTCATGCGCGGGGCGATCCAGGTACCCGCCAACGGCCTGCCAGTCCTCTTCCTCAACGACCACCCGGTCACGGGCGGCTACCCGGTCGTGGGCGTCCTCACGGAGGCGAGCAGCGACCGGGTGGCCCAGGCCCGCCCGGGCCAGCCCCTCAGGTTCCGCCTCGCGAAGGGAGTGCCCCCCACATGACCACCACACCGACCGCACCCGCGATGCCAGCCAATCCCGGCGCGCTCACGCCCCGCGAGGCGCGCGCCCTCTTCCGTGCCGGCCTCAGCGTCCCGACGACCGGCTGGTCCAGCGGATACGCCCAGGCCAACCTGCTCGCGATCCCGCGCGAGTACGCGTTCGACTTCCTGCTCTTCGCGCAGCGCAACCCGAAGCCGTGCCCGATCCTCGACGTGCTCGAACCCGGGCAGGCCGGCGGAGGCATCCTCGACGGCGACATCCGCACCGATGTGCCCCGTTACCGGGTCTACCGCGACGGCGCGCTCGCCGAGGAGGTGACCGACGCCACCCCGTACTGGACCGACGACATGGTCGCGTTCCTCATCGGCTGCAGCTTCACCTTCGAGCACCCGCTGCTGGACGCCGGCGTCCCGGTGCGGCACATCGACGCCGCTCGCAACGTGCCGATGTACGTCACCAGCACCCGCTGTCGCAGTGCCGGGCGCCTCGCCGGACCGCTCGTCGTCTCGATGCGCGGCATCCCCGCCCCGCAGGTGGCGGACGCCGTGCGCATCACCTCGCGCTACCCGGCGGTCCACGGCGCTCCGGTCCACGTCGGTGACCCGTCGGCCCTCGGCATCGCTGACCTCCACCGGCCCGACTTCGGGGACGCCCCGGTGCTCCGGCCGGGCGACGTTCCGGTCTTCTGGGCCTGCGGCGTGACGCCACAGGCGATGGTGATGGAGACCCGCCCGCCGCTCGCCATCACCCACGCACCCGGGCACATGCTCATCACCGACGCCCGGGATGCGGCCTACCAGGTGCCCTGAGCCGTAGGGACCGGACGGGTCACTCCCACACGGCGATCGAGCGCCGAGTGGGGACGGAGTCGGGGTCGGGCGTGAACAGCTCCGGCGAGGTCGTCTGCACCGTCTTTCTCCCTGCAGGGCAAGCCGACCCACCTGCTGGCCACCGAGACCGCGCTGGTCAACTTGGCGCTGACCCAGGACGTGCCGTTCTCCTGGCGCTCCTTCACCCCGATCATGAAGGTGGGGCAGGACTCGACCCTCATGGTCGTGCCCACGGCGTCTGCCTACAACACCTGCAGCGACGTGGTGTCCGCAGCCAAGGCCGGCAACGTCCGCGTGGCGGTCTCCGGCAGCCCTCGGCGGCCACGTCGACGTGGCACTCGCCAACCCCGGTGAGATCATGGGCCAACTGGAGGCCGAGGAGTTCAAACCGTTGTGCGTGATCGCGGCCGAACGCTACGACTACGACGCGCTCAAGGACATCCCCACCTCTGTGGAGCAGGGGATCGACGTGACCTTCGCCCAGTACCGCGGGATCATCGCTCCCGGTGGGATCTCCGAGGAGGCCAAAGACCGCGAGGGCCCGAGCACATGCTCGGGCCCTCGCGCGTGCGCGCCGGACGCCGGGTGCGCACCACCGACGCCGGAGCGCACCCGCGTGCGTGGGTCCCGTCACCGAACTGTGGATCTCCCGTGTGGAAACCGGGGATCGTGCGCGCGCTTCCTGTGGCCAAGCCGTGGAGGGCGTCTCCGTAGCGTTCTGGTTGTCGCCAAGCAGCGCCACCACAGGCGAGTACATCGCGAACCACACCACGCAGCACCCACCAACCACAGGAACCGGAGCAAGCCATGAAGACCAGCCGCAAGATCCTCCTCCCGCTCGCCACCCTCGTCGCCGCCGGCGCCATCGCGGTCGGCTCGGGTGCCACCTTCACCTCGACGACCAACAACACCATCAGCTCGGTCACCTCCGGCACGCTCACGCACTCCAACTCCAAGGACAACGCCGCGATCTTCGATCTCGTCGACCTGAAGCCCGGCGACGTGCTGAACGGCTCGCTGACCATCACCAACACCGGTACCCTGCCGGCGACGTTCAGCCTCACCGAGACGGTCTCGAGCAACGAGTTCGGCAAGCCGGCCGAGGGTGCGGCCAACTACCTCTCGCTGGCCATCGTCAACAAGACCACGGGCGTGACGGTCTACTCCGGCGATTTCGGCGGCCTCGTCGACGGCGTGAAGGTGCCCCTCGGGGAGGTGGCCCCGGGTGAGGCCAACGACTTCACCTTCACCGTGAAGCTGGACCAGGACGCCCCCAACTCCCAGCAGGGCCTGAAGGCGTCCGCCGCGTACCAGTGGGATTCGGTCCAGCTCGCGGGCGTGACCGTCAACCAGTGATCCGGTCGGGCTCCGGGGTGTCGTCGGACGCCCCGGAGCCCCTCCCTTCCCCCCCACCCACCAGCACCGAGAGAGGACCACACGATGGCTGAGCAGAGAACCCCCGGACGCCTCACGAGGGCGGCCGCCCTTGCGACGAACGTCCTCCTCGTCGTCGTCACCGTCGCCGGGTTGGCCTACCTGGTCCCCTCGCTGCTCGGCTACGACCGCTACGTCATCACCGGCGGCTCGATGGCGGGAACGTACGACCGCGGCTCCCTCGTCTTCGAACGTCAGGTGCCGGTGGACCAGCTCGCCGTGGGTGACGTCATCACGTACGTCCCTCCGGCCGGCAGTGGCGTCCCGGGCCTGACCACCCACCGGATCATCGAGGTGGCCCCCGCCCCGGATGGCTCCCGCGTGTTCCGCACCCAGGGCGACGCGAACGAGGACCCCGATCCCTGGACCTTCAGCCTCACCGCCCCCACCCAGCCCGTGGCGCAGTTCGGCGTCCCGCACGTGGGGTGGGTGCTCATCGCGCTGGCCGACCGCACGGTCCGGATCCTCGTGATCGGTGTCCCGGCCGGCCTCATCGCCCTGGCCAGTCTGGTGCAGCTGTTCCGCGCGCTGTCCCCCCGGACGCCCGCGCCGGAACCCGCCTGACCACCGATCATCTCGACCGCCCCATCCAGCCCCACCACCCCAGGAGACCACGATGCGCATCCCGAACGCACTCGCTGTGCTGGTCGCCCTGCTCGTGGTGGGGCTGCCGGTCTCCGGCACGAAGTTCTCCACGGCAGCCTTCACGGACACCACGCGGAGTACCGCCACCGTCACCGCCGCCGCTGACTGGACGCCCCCGCAGGTCTCCCTGAAAGACCCGGGAACCCCCGTCAAGGGCACCGTCACGCTCACCGCGACGGCGTCGGACGCCGAGACGGGTGTCCGAGAGGTGTGGATCCAGTACCTCCCCGCCGGCGGCGCCTGGACGACGATCTGCACCGTCGCCACGGCGCCGTACAGCTGCGCCTGGGACACGAAGACCGTCGCCGACGGCGCCTACGACCTCCGCGCACGCGCGACCGACAACGCCGGCTACTCCGCCACGTCCACCGTCGTGTCCACCACCGTGGCCAACTCGCTCCTGGTGGTCCTCGCCGACCCCGGTGACACGGTGCGCGGCACGGTCAGCCTCAGCACCACCCTCCACGGAGCCGGCACGACGACCTACACCGTCCGCGTCGAGTACGCCCCGGCCGGCACCACCTCCTGGAAGAACATCTGCAACAACCTGTCGTCTCCCTACACCTGCAGCTGGAACACCACCGGCTTCTCGAACGGCGCGTACGACCTCCGCTCGGCCGCCGTGGCTGGCGGCACCACGACGTACTCCCAGGTCGTGGCGGACATCCTGGTCGACAACCTCGCACCGTCGGTCACCATGAAGGACCCGGGCAGCCCGCTCAGCGGGATCGTCACCCTGGCAGCCACGGCATCCGACGCGCACTCGGGCGTGGCCCAGGTGGAGCTGCAGTACGCAGCCGCCGGCTCCTCGACCTGGCACACGGCCTGCACCATCACCGAGGAGCCCTTCTCCTGCCGCTTCGACACCGCCAAGCTCACCGACGGTGAATATTCCTTCCGCGCCGTCGCGACGGATGTGGCGGGCAACGCCGCCACATCGGCTGCGGTGGACAAGCGGGTCGTCGACAACACCGTCTCCTCGGTCAGCCTCGAGGATCCCGGCGCGTTCCTCAGCGGTACGGTCACCCTCACGGCCAACGCGAGCTCGACCGCCGGTGTCACCTCGGTCAAGATCCAGCGCGCGCCCGGCGGGACGACCACCTTCACCGACATCTGCACCGTCACCACGTCCCCGTACCAGTGCGCGTGGGACACCACATCCGTGACCGACGGTCTCTACGACCTCCGCGCCGTCCTGCTCGATGGGAACAACGGCACGACCATCTCCGCCACCGTGGCTGATCGCCGTGTCGACAACACCCCGCTGCGCGGCCACGACGTCCAGTCGGCCAACGGCGGTGCCACGGTGGGCCGGATCGAGTCCGGTGACACGCTCACCCTCACCTACACCGAGCGGGTCGACCTCACCACGATCACCCCCGGGTGGTCCGGCGGGGCGCTGGCCGTGTCCGTCCGGGTCCGCGACGGCGGACTGCTGGGCCTCAGCGGCAAGAACGACACCCTCGACGTCCTCCGCTCGGGCGCCGCGGTCAACCTGGGCTCGGTCAACCTCAAGGAGGACTACGTCAAGGGCGGCAAGACCCTCACCTTCAACGCCACCATGACGGCGTCCACGACCACGGTGAACGGCGTGACGGCCACGGTCGTGACACTCCAGGTCGGGACGCTGGCCAGCGGCTCGGGCGTCCGGACGGCCGGGAATCCGTCGACCACGGTGTGGACACCTTCGTCCGCCGCCAAGGACCTCGCCGGAAACGCGAGCTCGGTCGCGCCCACGTCGGAGCGCGGCGCCGCGGACCGGGAGTTCTGATGGCCGGATCCCCCCGCACGGGGCGGCGTCTCGCCCGTGCCGTCCCGGTCGTGATGGCACTCGCGACCGCCGCCCTCGGCGTCCTGCACCTCGTGTCCGCCCTCGGCGGTTCCGGCGGCTGGCTGCTCGCGATGGAGTTCGCCTTCGCGCTGGTCGCGCTCCCCACCGCGGCGCTCCTGGTCTGGCGGGCGTCCGCGGAGACCGCGCTCGTGGCACTGCTGCTCGGGGCCGGGTCGGCTCTGGGCGCAGTGCTGGCCGCGACGCTCGGGCTGCCCGGCGGGGCCGGCGCGTCACTCGCGGTGCCCATGCCGTTGTTGCTCGCGTTGTCCGCGGTCGTGGTGGCCGGGGCGGTGAGCTGTTTCGTGGGCGTCGCGCTGCCCGGGGACGCATGCGCGCCCTATGCTCCGGGGCATGGCTCACCTGATCGTGGTGGAGGACGACGACCGGATCGCGGTGCCGCTGGTGCGGACCCTGGAGCGGGAGGGACACACGGTCGAGCGCTTCGACCAGGGCCTCCCGGCGCTGCGCCGGGTGCTCGCCGCCGGGGTGGACCTCCTGCTGCTGGACCTGGGGCTCCCTGACGTGGACGGCCTCGAGGTCTGCCGCGGCGTCCGGGACGGCGGGTTCGTCGGCGGCATCATCGTTCTCACCGCGCGCGACGACGAGCTGGATCGCGTGGTCGGGCTGGACAGCGGCGCCGACGACTACATCGCCAAGCCCTTCGCCCTCGCCGAGCTGCTCGCCCGGACCCGCGCGCTCCTGCGGCGCAGCGCGCCGGTGCCCGCCGCCGACCAGCCGCGTGCCACGCCGGTCCCCTCAGCCCACCCGGTCGACCCGGCCCACCCCGCCAGACCGGACGCACACGCCCCCGCCCTGCGCGTCGAGCGCGGGGCCCGGCGGGTCTGGGTGGGGACGCAGGAGCTGTCGCTCACGCCGAAGGAGTTCGACCTGATCGCGCTGCTGGAGTCCGAACAGGGACAGGTACTGACGCGCGAGCGCCTCATCAGTGACGTGTGGGACGAGAACTGGTACGGCTCCACGAAGACCCTCGACACCACCCTCGGACGCCTCCGACAGAAGCTGGCGGACGCCGGCGCGGCGGTCGAGGTCGTCACGGTCCGCGGCGTCGGTTTCCGGCTGGAGGGCATCGCGGGCCATGCGTGAGCGGCTGGTCGTCGCCCTGGTCGGGCTGACCGTGGCCGTCATCGCCCTGTTCGGCGTGCCGCGGGCCTACTTCCTGGCCGACCTCGTGCTCGCCCAGGAGGTCCGCAAGGTCGAGGACACCGCGAATCTGGTGGCTCTCGTCGTCGACGAGCGCACCCGGGCGGACGCCTTCGCCCGCGACGACCTGCTCGACGGCCTCGTGGGCGAGGGGGAGGGCGTCCGCTACGTCGCCCCGGACGGCACCACCGTGGCCGCCGGGGTCGAGGCGACCAGCGACCACGCCATCCTTGCCACCCGGTCGCTCCCGGGCGGCGGCACCGTCACCTTGGCCCGGTCGAGGGCGCTGGTCGACCAGGAGATCTCGGTCGCCCTCATGCCGCTGGTGATGATCGGTCTGACGCTCACGGTGGCGTCCGCGATCATCGGCTTCTGGCTGGCGCGGCGTCTCGCCCGTCCCTTCCAGGAGCTGGCGGCGGCGGCCACCTCGTTGGGGTCGGGCCGGTTCGACGAGGTGCGGATCGGCCACTACGCGATTCCGGAGGCCGAGAACATCGGCGCGGCGCTGCGCGGCAGCTCCGAGCAACTCGCCGCGTTGCTGGAGCGCGAGCGCCAGTTCGCCGCGAACGCCTCCCACCAGCTGCGCACGCCGATCACCGCACTCCGGCTGCAGCTGGAGGATCTCACCTACTGGCCGCAGACAGACCCGGAGGTCGCCGCGGAACTCAACCTGTCCTTGGCGGAGCTGGACCGCCTGAGTGCGGCGATCACCGAGTTCCTCGAGCTGTCGCGCGGGCTGCGGCGGACCCTGAGCGTGGACGTCGACCTCGTGCAACTCGCAGCGCGGGCATGCGCCCGGTGGGAGCCACAGTTCCACGCGCGCGGCCGGACACTCTCCCTCGCCAGCCGGCGCCCCGTGCCGGTCCGGGTGCAGCCCGGGTCGGTCGACCAGGTCCTCGACGTCCTCCTGGAGAACGCCGCCAAGCACGGCCGCGGGGCGGTGACGGTCACGGTGGCCGACGAAGCCCAGTCGGTGCTGGTGACCGTGGCCGACGAGGGACGCACTCCTCTGGGCCCGGATGTCTTCCGCCGCGGTGCCAGCGGCAGTGGCGGCACCGGGCTCGGCCTGGCGCTCGCCGTCGAGCTCGGCCACGCCCTCGACGGACGCCTCGAGCTCGGCTCCGGGCCGGGCACGTCGTTCGTGTTGCGCCTGCCGCGGTCGACGGACGACGAATCCTAGACTCGGCTCATGGACGAGCCCTTGCCAGCCCTGCCCCTCCATGGCCAGGCGCGGGGCGAGAGTGATCCATACCTCAGAGAAGGCGGTGTGCACGTGGTCGAGTCGTCCGTGGCGACGCTGACGCGCGAGGTCATGGGGACGCTGAGCGCCGGGGAGCGCAAGGTGGCCCGGGCGCTGCTGGGCACCTATCCCGTGGCGGGCCTTGAGACAGCGGCCGCACTCGCCCAGCGCGCCGGCGTCAGCGCGCCGACCGTGGTGCGCTTCGTCGCGAGGCTCGGGTTCAGCGGCTACCCCACCTTCCAGAAGGCGCTCATGCGTGAGGTGCACGCGCGGATGGGATCTCCGCTGGAGCAGTACGGCCGGCGTGTGGTCGCGCCGGGCGAGGAGAGCCCGCTGCCCGACCTGTCCCGGACGCTGACCTCGGGCGTCGAGGCGACCTTCGCCGAGCTGCCGCCCAGCGAGTTCGACAGCGCCTCCCAGTTGCTGGCGACCCCAAGCCTCCGGGTCCACGTGATGGGGGGCCGGTTCAGCCACGTGCTGGCCGACTACCTGGCTCCCCACCTGCAACTCCTGCGCCCCGCGGTGGGCATCGTCCCCAACGACGGGTTCGCCCGGGGAGCTCTGGCTTCGGACGCGACCGACGACGACCTGCTCGTCGCGTTCGATTACCGCCGGTACGACCCCGCCACGGTGCGCCTCGCGAAGGCGGTGGCCGGAAACGGCGCGCGGGTCATCCTGTTCACCGACCCCTGGCTCTCCCCGATCGCCGATTTCGCGCATGTCGTCCTGCCCTCGCGCGTCGAGTCACCCTCACCGTTCGACTCGCTGACTGCTGGCTTCGCCCTGGTCGAGGCGCTGATCGCTCGGGTCACCGAACGACTGGCCGAAGCCGGCCGCGTCCGGGTCGAGCAGGCGGAGCGGATCAGGGCCGAGTTGGATCCCCAAGCACCCTCCCCATAGAAACATATGTTTCACGCGACTGGGTGTTGACTCGATTCTGAAATATCTGTTTCACTCTCCTCCATGACAGACACCAACGACACGGACGTCTTGGAGTCGGATCGCCCGACTTCCCACACCACCGGCCTCCACCGCAACCTGCGGGTGTGGGAAGTCGCCGCACTCTCCGTGGGCTTCATGGGTCCCGTGATGGCCATGTCGCTCAACGGCATCGGCGTCGCCGGCCTCGTGGGCAAGGCCGTCCCCTTCACCTTCGTCGTGTCGTTCATCGGCACGATGCTCGTCGCGTACGCCTTCATCCGGCTCACGCGGTACTTCACCCACGCGGGTAGCGTCTACGCCCTGGCCGGTGCCACGCTCGGCCCCCGTGCGGGCTTCTTCGGCGGCTTCGCGCTGTTGGGCACCTACCTCTTCTTCTCCGCCTGCATCACCGGTGCCTGCGCGGTCTTCTTCCAGGCCATGGCCACTGAGTTCGGGTGGGTTCTGCCCCCGTGGGCCTGGCTGGCGGTCGCCATCGTGTCGGCGGGGCTCGCTCTGGTCCTGAACCTGCGGGAGAACGTCACCACCACCCGGACGCTGCTGGCCATCGGCATGGTGGGCATCCTCGTCATGCTCGTCCTCAGCTTCGTCATCATCGGACGCGTCGCGTCCGGCACCGCTCCGGTCGAGACCGGGGTCGATCTCTCCACGCTGTGGGCCGGCGATGCCAGTTGGACCGGCATCATGACCGCCGCCGTCTTCGGGTTCCTCTCCTGGGCCGGCTTCGAATCCGGCACGGCCCTCGGCGAGGAGACCCGTGACCCCAAGCGAACCATCCCGCGCGCGCTCACCTACGCGGTGGTGCTGGCCGGCATCATCTACACGATCGTGATGTTCGCCCAGACGATCGGGTACGGAACGGACGAAGCGGGCCAGCAGGCCTTTGCCGGGGCGAGCTCGACCCTCACCGAGCTCAGTTCGACCTACATCGGCTCGTGGTTCGCGATCCTCATCTCGGTCATCGCCTTCTGCGTCGCGTTCGGCTCGCTGCTCAGCTGCTCCGCCGCTGCCGCTCGCCTCGTGTATGCCTTGGCGCGCGACGGCTTCGGGCCGAAGGAACTGGCTCACACCAGCCCCAGGACCGGAGCGCCCACGACGGCCACGGTCACGGTCATCGCCGTCACGGTCCTGCTGACGGTCCTGCTGGCTGTCATCGGCGGCGGGGCGATCGAGGTCTACTACTGGTACGCCACGATCGCCACCCTGTGCATGGTGGTGGCCTACGGCATGACCTCCATCGGGGTCATCCGCCACGCACTGCGGAAGTCGTCGCCCATCAAGACGTGGGAGATCGTCTTCCCGGTCCTCGGCCTCGTGTTCCTGGCCTACGTCTACGTCGTTCAGGTGGCCGGCCAGCCGGCCCCGTACTCCTACTTCCCCTGGCTCGCCGGAGCCTGGTGCCTCGTGGGCCTCGTCGTGATCCTCGCGGCCCCCAAGCTCGCCGAGCGCATTGGCGCTCGCCTCACCGTGGAGGACCTCGGATGACCGAGACGACACCGCTGACCTTCGTCGCCACGAGCGACCTCTGCGCGATCACCAAGGGGCGGGCCGTGCCCAGCTCGCAACTCGGCCCCGACGGCACCACGGGCTGGGTTCCCGCGAACCTGGGCATCGGCGCCAGTGGCCACATCGCCGACCAGATCCCCTTCGGTTCGACGGGCGACCTGCGTCTGCGGCCGGATCCGGCGAGCTCCCACCTGATCACCGGCGTCCCCGGTCGGCCCGACACGACGATCGTGCTGGCCGACATGACGCTGCCCGACGGTCAGCCGTGGGACTGCTGCCCCCGCACCTTCCTGCGGGACACGGTGGCCCAGCTCGAGGAGGAGTTCGGGCTCCGCGCCGATGTGGCCTTCGAGCACGAGTTCATGGACCTCGACATCACCGGGGAACACCACCCCTTCTCCTGGCGCAACTTCCGCGACATCGAGCCCGTCGGCTCCCAGCTCGTCACGGCCATGGAGCAGAGCGGCCTGCACCCCGAGACGTGGCTGGCCGAGTACGGCGACCACCAGTTCGAGATCACGGTCAACCGTACCGACCCGGTGGGGGCCGCCGACCGTGCCATCCTGACTCGCGACCTGGTGCGAGACGTGTTCTCCGCGGCGGGCCACCGGACCACCTTCAGCCCCATGGCGGCACCCGGCCAGACGTCCAACGGCGTCCACGTCCATTTCGGGCTCCTGGACCAGGACGGCCGGAATGCCATGTTCGACCGGTCGCGTCCGAGCCGCCTGTCCGAGCTCGGCGGACGCTTCGCGGCCGGCATCCTGAAGCACTCGGCAGCGCTGGCAGCCATCTTCGCTCCGCTCACCGTCTCGTACCTGCGCCTGCGACCCCACCAGTGGTCCTCGGCGGGGGTGTTCCTCGGTCTCCACAACCGTGAGGCACTGCTGCGCCTGTGCCCGACGGTCGAGATCGACGGCAAGGACCCCGCCCCGCAACTCCACCTGGAGTTTCGCGGCGGCGACATCGGCGCCAACCCGTGGCTGTTGCTGGGCTCGCTGTTCCGCGCCGGGATGGAGGGACTGCGGGGCGACATCGAGCCCGCCGAGGTGCAGGTGGGCGAGGTCGACCCCGGGGACGCGAGCCGCTTCGTGTCCGAGCTGCCGCGCAACCTCGACGAGGCACTCGCCTTGTTCGAGAAGGACGAGACCGTCCGCAGCTGGTTCGCCCCCGACCTGGTCGCCACCTACCTGCGCATCAAGCGCGTGGAGCTGGCCGAGCTCAGCCGGTTGAGCGAAACCGAGCAGTGCAGGTGGTACGCCCGTGCGTACTGACCAGCTGCCCGATTGGCTGGCCACGCTCCCGCTCGTCGACCACCATTGCCACGGCGTGGTCGACAGCAACCTGGATCGCCCCCGGTTCGAGAGCCTCATCACCGAGTCGGACGCCCCCGCCCCTCCCGGGACGACCTTCTTCGACACCCAGCTCGGGTTCTCGATCCGTCGCGACTGCTCGCCCCTGCTCGACCTCCCGGCCTTCGCCTCGCCCGAGGACTACTTGGCCCGGCGGTCGGAGCTGGGCGCCCGCGAGGTCAACCGTCGGCTCCTGCGGGCGACCGGGATCGCCGAGTACATCGTCGAGACCGGCCATCGCGGCGACGAGATCCTCACCCCAGCCCAGATGGGAGAACTCGGCGGCGCGCGCCACGCGGAGGTGGTCCGACTGGAGCGGTTGGCCGAGCTCGCTCTTGCCGAGGGTGGGGGCGCAGACTTCACAGCCCGCTTCCGCGAGCGGCTCGACGAGGCGCTCGTCTCGGCGGTCGGAGTGAAGAGCATCGCCGCCTACCGGGGGGGTTTTGCGATCGATCCCGGACGGCCCAGCGACGACGAGGTGAACCGGGCGGCCGCCGAGTGCATCCGGCAGGCGGCGTCGGTGGATTCGTTGCGCCTGACCGATCCGGTCATCATCCGCTTCGGGTGGTGGGAAGCGATCGACCGGTCCGTGCCGATCCAACTGCACGTCGGCTACGGCGACCCCGACGTCGACCTGGACCGGTGCAACCCCCTCCTCCTGACCGATCTGTTCCGGCTCGCGCGCGGCAGCGGCGCCACGTTCCTGCTGCTGCACTGCTATCCGTTCCACCGCGAGGCCGGCTACCTCGCGCACGTGTTCGAGCACGTGTACTGCGACGTCGGACTGGCCATCACGTACACGGGTGCGCAGTCGGTACAGGTCATCGCGGAATCACTGGAACTGACCCCCTTTCACAAGGCGCTCTTCTCCTCCGACGCCTTCGGCGCCGCCGAGCTGTTCCACCTGGGGGCCCTCCTGTTCCGCCGCGGGCTGGCGAGCGCTCTCGAGCGGTGGGGTGGGGCGGCCTGGCCCCAGCAGGAGCAGGAACGCGTGGCCGCGATGATCGCGTCCGGCAACGCCCAGCGCGTGTATCGCCGTCCGGTTCCCGGATCGGGGGTGGCCCGGTGAGCGCCCCACCGGAGCGCACCCACGCGCTCCGCCAACTGCACGATGACTGGCTGAGGCTCGTCCACGCGCAGATCCCCGACGCGATCGCCCGACGGCACCACCTGCACGCCCACCCGCACCTGTCGGCACAGGAGGAGCCGACGGCGGCTGCACTCGAGGAGATGCTCGAGATCGACATGGAGCGCGTGGCGGTCACGGGACGAATCGGCAGGATCGGCCCCCGCGAGGGGCCCGGCGTGCTGATCCGTGCCGAGCTGGACGCACTCCCGGTGACCGAGGCCACGGCAGTCCCGTACGCCTCGACCAATGGGGCGATGCATGCCTGTGGTCACGACGTGCACCAGGCGGCACTCGTCGCCGTGGTCGCCGCCGCTCGTCAGCTCGACCTGCCCCTGGGGCTCGTCCCCCTCCTGCAGCCGCGCGAGGAGACGTATCCCTCCGGAGCGTGGGACTGCGTCGAGGCGGGCGTGCTCGAACGGTATTCGGTGGGGGTCGCCATCGGCGCGCACGTGCACCCCGCGGTGCCCGCTGGGGCAGTCGCCACGGGCGCCGGAGTCGTGAACGCGGCGGCCGACGAGATCGAGATCCTGGTGCGGGGGTTGGGGGGCCACGGCGCCTATCCCCATCGCGCAGCGGACCCGATCGCGGCGATCGCCCACGTCGCGCTCGCCCTGCCCGAGATCGTGCGCCGCTCGGTGTCCCCGATGCGGCCGGCCACGATGTCGGTGGGGCACCTGCAGGCAGGGGAGGCCAGCGCCAACGTGCTCCCGGCCGAGGCCCGCATCCTGGCCACGATGCGCACCACGGACAGCGAGGACCGTCGTCGGATCCAGCAGCAGGTGACCCGTTTCGCGACCAGTCAGGCGGAGGCCTTCGGGGTGACGGCCGAGGTGACGATCACGGCGGGGGAACCGGTGCTCTACAACGACCCCGACCTCGTCGAGCGCATGGACGCCTGGCTGGAGCGGAGCGGCATGGAGACGACCGAGCCCATGCGGTCGCTGGGCGCCGACGACTTCTCGTTCTTCGGTGAGGTCGTCCCGGCGGTCATGTCGTTCGTGGGGGTCCAGGTGGCAGGACACCCGACGCCACCGCAGTTGCACCACCCGGAGTTCCTGCCCACCGACGACGCCATCCTGGCCGTTGCCACCGCCATGGTGGCCGGCTACCTGGCCGGTGTCGAACTCCTTGAGGGCAGTACCGGGTGACGAGCGACCCGAGCTGAGCCCGTGTTTCGGGTCGCGATGACCGTGGCCGCCCCAGCAGGATCAGGCCGCGAGCGCCTTCACGAGGTCGACCTCGATGGCTGCGGGCTCGACCGTGGGGGCGTACCGGCGCACGACGCGGCCGTCGCGGTCGACGAGGAACTTGGTGAAGTTCCACTCGATGGCGTCGCCCGGGAGCCCACCGGTCTCGGTCCGCAGCCAGTTGAACACCGGATGCGCGTTCTGGCCGTTCACGTCCACCTTGGAGAACATCGGGAACGTCACTCCGTAGTTGAGCCGGCAGAACTCGGCGATCTCGGCGTCCTCACCGAACTCCTGGTTCATGAACTGGTCGCTCGGGAATCCCAGGATGACCAGTCCCGTGTCGGCGTGCCGCGCGTACAGCTCCTCGAGGCCGGTGAACTGCGGGGTCAGGCCGCACTTGGATGCGGTGTTCACGACCAGCACCACGTTTCCGCGGTAGGCGGACAGGTCCTGCGGGCGACCGGTGATGGTGGTCGCGGTGAAGTCGTACAGGGTGGGCATGGTGCTCCTCGGTGGACGCGGTGGCTGCTCGTGCGCTCTCTCCCCCAACGTCCGGCCACGCGGAATTCATCCCGACCCGTGGCCGGTGGCTCGCAGGACGGGCTCAGGCGAGGGTTCAGCCCGGCCCGGATGGGGTCCCCGACCACCACAGCCGTGACATCCGTTGGAGCACCCCGGACCCCGCCATGGACATACTATGTTTCGTAGTAGAGACCCGGGCCCCGGCGACGCAGCCAGGACTCCGGGCCTGGCCCAACGCGCGTCAGGAATGTGGTCATGAGTGCAACGAAGTACCCAGGCATCCCTGTCGTGGTCAACGGCAACGCTGCTGTGGCCCACGTCATGCAACACGTCTGCGGAGGGGTGATCGGCTATCCCATCACCCCCTCGACGGAGATCGCGGAGCTCTTCGAGGCCGCCCGTGCCGCGGGCGGGGTGAACGTCTTCGGCAAGCACCCGTTCTTCTTCGAGCCCGAGGGCGAGCACTCGGCGCAGTCGGGTGCGCTCGGAGCCGCGCTGACGGGGGGGCAGTTCATCTCCAACGCCTCGTCGAGCCAGGGGATCCTCTACGCGATGGAGTCGCACTTCGTCACCGTCGGCAAGAAGGTCGGCGGCTTCGTGCTGCAGGTCGCCGCGCGCGTGGTCAGCAAGCACTCCCTCAACGTGATGGCCGGCCACGACGACGTCTACGCCCTGTTGCCCTCGGGCTACACCGTGCTCTTCGGCGCCAACCCGCAGGAGGCCGCCGACCTGGCCGCCATCTCCTACCGCGCGGCTGCGCTCAGCCTCATCCCCGTCGCCAACGCCATGGACGGCTTCTCGACCAGCCACATGATGAGCGAGGCACTGCTGCCCGAGGCTGCCCTGCTGCGCGAGTACCTGGGCGACCCCGCCGGGCGCATCGCCTGTCCCACCGTCGCCCAGGAGATCCTGTTCGGCGCCAAGGGCCGGGTGGCCCAGCTCCAGGCCTGGACCGGGCGCCGGGCGTCCGACCTGGACCCCGCCGCCCTGGCGGCGCTGCGCGAACACCTCGAGGCGAATGCCGCCACCATCGAGCCGGACGCCGCGGGCGCCGGCCTCGGTGCGACGCTCCGCTGGATCCCCGAGCCCCTCCACGGGGAATGGAGCCGGCAGTGGCGCCAGGCGCACGAACGCGGCACCCGCCAGCTCGTCCCGGCGTTCGTCGACCCGAACAACCCGGGCCTCACCGGCCCGGTGCAGAACCAGCCCGACTTCCAGGCCGGCGCGGTCGACCACCGCACCCACTTCGCGGCCGATGTGCCCCGACTCGTCCGGCAGGCGATGGACGAGTACGCCGATCTGACCGGACGCCGCTACTCACCCGTGATGACCTACGACTGCGAGGACGCCGAGGTCGTCATGGTCGCGCTCGGGTCCGTGACCGACGACGTCCGCGCCGTCCTGCCCGTCCTCCGCGACCGCGGCATCAAGGCCGGCCTCGTCTCGGTGAAGTGCCTGCAGCCCTTCCCCGAGGCCGAACTGGTCGCGGCGCTCGACGGCAAACGCGCCGTGCTGGTGCTGGAGCGCTCGGACCAGATGGCCCTGACCGCGCTCGTCACCGCCGCCCTGTACAAGGGCCTCGACAATGCCGAGGGCGAGCGCCATCCCGGCATCCCGGCCCTGCGCCGCCGCCCCGACGTGTCGAGCGCGATCTTCGGCCTCGGCGGCCACGACCTGCAGCCCCGCCACCTCGTCGCGGCGTTCCGGGCGCTGGACTCCCGGGGGGTCCCGCCGCTCATCTACCTCGGCAGCCAGTTCTTCGCGCCCGACCCCGACCCCGAGCTCGCCGGCCTGCAGGATCGCCTGCGCGCCGCCTACCCCCTCACCGGACACATGGCCCTGGAGACCGAGCCCAACCCGCGGCTGTTGCCCGAGCAGGCCCTGCGCATCCGGTTCCACTCGGTGGGCGGCTACGGCACGATCGCCACCGGCAAGCTGCTCACCGACATCCTCACCGGTGTGCTCGACATGCACAGCAAGTCGGCGCCGAAGTACGGCTCGGAGAAGTCGGGCGCCGCGACGAACTTCTACATCACACTGAGCCCCGAGCCGGTGCTGGTCACCAACGCCGAACTCGAAGAGGTCGAGGTCGTCATCAGCCCCGACCACAAGGTGTTCAGCCACACCGATCCGCTCAAGGGCCTGGTCGACGGCGGCACGTTCATCCTGCAGTCCAGCCTCGCGCCCGAGCAGGTGTGGCGTGACCTGCCGACCGCCGCGCGCCGGTACATCCGGTCGCACGACATCCGGTTCCTCGTCATCGATGCCTTCGCGGTCGCTGGCCGGCACGCGCCCGACCCGGCGCTGCAGACGCGCATGATGGGGATCGCCTTCATCGGCGCCGTCGCCGCGCATGTGGACCGGGTGGCGCTCGGGGCGTCCCGCGACGAGATCATGAGCAAGGTGCGCCACCAGATCGAGAAGAAGTTCGGCGCCAAGGGCGACGAGATCGTGGCAGCCAACATGTCCGTGGTGCTCGACGGCGCAGAGGCGGCGCAACGCGTCGACCACGAGAGCCCCCAGCTCGCGGCGCTCAGCGACCTCGTGGCACCGCTCCCGCTGCGCACCGTGGCGCTCTCCGCCGACATGGCCGACTGCGGCGCGCGGTGCGCGTCGGCGTCCGGGCTGTTCGACCACAGCTACTACGACCTGATGACCGGCCGGCACTTCCGGCAGGGCACGATCGCCGAGGCGCCCGTGCTGCCCGGCGCGGGCCTGTTCGTGCCGCCCGCGACCGCCGCGACCAAGGACAAGGGCCTCTTCCGCCGGCAGGTGCCGGTGTTCGTGCCCGAGCTGTGCACCGGCTGCATGGATTGCGCGCTCGTCTGCCCGGACGCCGCCATCCCCAACGCCGCGTTCGAGCTCGAGGACCTGCTGCGCACCGGCATCCGCGGCGCGGGTGTGGACCCAGCGGCCCGGGGCACCCTCCTCGCGGCCGTCCCGGCACTCGCGGACGCGGTGCGCGCCTCCTACCTGGTCACGAAGAAGGACAACCGCCAGTTCGCCGACATCGTGGCCGAGGTAGGCCCCTCCGTCGTCGTGCCGGACGCCGCGGGTGCGCTCACCGCGCTGGTCGCGCACCTGCGCAGCTACCCCGTCAGCCGGACGCGGGCCTTCTTCAACGCGCTGGAGGACAAGGATCCGGGCGCGGGCGGCCTGTTCGCCGCCACCGTCGACCCTTGGAAGTGCACCGGGTGCCTCGAGTGCGTCGAGATCTGCGGGCCGCACGCGCTGGTCGCGACCGAGCAGGACACCGGCGTCCGCACCATGCTCGAGGAGCGCTTCGCCTTCCTGGCCGAGACGCCCAACACGCCTGCTCGCTTCCATGAGGCGGCGCTGGGCGAGGGCGGCGACCTCAAGCGCCTGATGCTCGACCGCGACAACTACTACGCCTCGACCGGCGGCCACGGTGCCTGCCGCGGCTGCGGCGAGGTGACGGCGATCCGGCTCGTCATGTCGACGAGCCACGCGCTGGGCGTCCGTCGGCGCGGGGCCCAGCTCGCCGAGGCGGCCGACCTGCTCGCCCGGCTGGTGGCCAAGCGGGACGCCCTCGCAGTCGAGGCGTCCGACCCCGGCCGGCTGGCCCGCATCGACCAGGCGGTCGCGGGCCTCGAACGCCACGTCTACCTGCTCGAGGGCGGCCCGACGGGAGAGGGGCCGGCGTCCACCGTGATCGCGAACTCCACCGGGTGCTCGTCGGTCTACGCGTCGACGATGCCCTACAACCCCTACCACGACCCGTGGGTGAACAGCCTGTTCCAGGACGCGCAGCCCTTGGCCAAGGGCCTGTTCGAGGGCGTCGCCGCCCAAGCGCTGGACGCGGTGCGCGCCCTGCGCACCGCCCGGCTCGAGCTCGCCGACGCCTTCCGCCCCGGCCGAGACGACACGACCCTGACGATGCTCGGCTGGCAGGGGTTCACGCCCGAGGAGATGCAGCTGCTGCCGACGTTCCTCACGATCGGCGGCGACGGCGCGACCTACGACATCGGATTCGGCGCCCTGTCGCGCGTGCTCACCTCGGGCACCCCGATCAAGGCGATGGTGCTCAACACCGGCGTGTACAGCAACACGGGCGGGCAGGCGTCCACGGCGTCCTTCACCGGCCAGGATTCCGACCTGGCCCGGGCCGGCGCTGCGCACGGCGGCAAGACCGAGACACGCAAGGAGCTGGCTCTGCTGGCCAGCTTCCACCCCGATGTGTTCGTGGTGCAGTCGGCGACGGCGATGCAAGGGCACTTCCTCAAGTACGCGCACGAGTTCCTCACCTACGCCGACGGCGCGGCCCTGCTGGACGCGTACACGCCCTGCCAGGGCGAGCATGGCATCGCCGACGCGCAGGCGACCGACCGCGGGGCGCTGGCGGTCCGGTCGCGCATGGCGCCGCTGTTCGTGCACGACCCCCGTCGTGGGGCGACCATCTTCGAGCGGTTCAGCCTCGAGGGCAACCCCGACGTCGGCGCACTGTGGGCGACCAACACGCTCACCTACGCGGATTCCGACGGCTCGCTCAAGCAGCTGGAGGTGCCGCTGACCCCGGCCGACTTCGCCCTGGGCGAGGTGCGGTTCGCCCGGCAGTTCCGCCCGCTGCGCCCCGACGAGGACGCCGCCGCCCTGCCCGTCCACGCCTACGTCCAGCTCGACGCCGCCGACCGCGAGGGCCGGGTCCCCTTCGTCCACGCGACGGACGCCGACCTGCGGCTCACCCGGGTGGTGTGCGGGCCGGCGATCGTCACGCTCGTGGAGGAGCGCCGGCGCAACTGGCTCCTGTTGCAGTACCTCGCCGGCGTCAAGGACGCCGAGGCACGCGCCGACCACGCGGCGGCGCTGGCCGACCTGCAGGCCCGCTTCGACGAGGCGACCGAGCAGCGCGAGTCGTCGCTGGATTCCATCGCGCGCGCCCTGAGCGAGCTCGCGGCGTCCGGTCCCGGGGTGGCAGCAGCGCCGGCGTTCGCACCCGCGGCGTCCGTCACGGCGGCGGGGCCGGTCAGCGCGCCGCGGCAGGCGCTAGCCGAGGCGGAGCAGCGACAGGTCGTGCAGCTCCTCGAGGACGACCGCAGCCTGTGCACCGACTGCAAGACCTGCTACCAGGAGATGCCGGAGCTGTTCGAAGCGACCCAGGTCATCGTGGACGGCGCCGTCGTGCACGCCGCTCGGATGATCCCGGGGGCCCTCGACAGGTTGCCCCTGACCCCCGAGAACCTGGCCCGGATCCGCAAGGTCATCGACAACTGCGACAGCGAGATCATCCGATGACCACGATCGCCCGCCGCCCGACCGCCGTCGAGGCCTACCTCACCGCCCAGGCCCAGCTGGACGCCTCGCGCGACGAGCTCGCGGCGCTGGCGTCCGACCCCGACGTGGGAGCGTTCGAGGCCCAGCTCGCCGTGCTCAAGCGGCAGTTGGCCAACGACCCCGGGCAGTTCCGGGAGCTGTTCATACGCGACGGCCTGCAGCAGGTGGCCGCGGCCTTCGCCCAGGGCACGCTGTCGGCGGAGTTCACCCGGCAGCTGTGGCAGGTGCTGCTGCGCGACGACGACGCCAGCACCGTGCTCAGGCGGTTCCTGTGGCACTCGCCGCTGCGGCTGAAGCGCACGTTCATCGCGGGGTTGGACGCGCACCTCTCCGATCGCTACCCGATGTTCGCCGGGCTCAGCAAGAACTGGCCGGCCGGCAACAACATCGGGCCGTACATCCGGCCGGCGCAGGAGCGCCACCGCGACTTCGAGCTGGTCAACACCGGCTACCTCGGCTACCTCACGCTGGGCTACAGCCAGCGCGAGGTCGACACCTTCGTCTGGCTCGAGGCGTTGCGCGACAAGCAGTGCGCCGAGAGCCCGTGCGAGCTGGGCGAGCTGTTGGCCTCAGGCCAGCGGAAGGGCGGCTGCCCGGTGCAGATCCACATCCCGGCGCTGCTGGACCTGCTCGGCGAGGGGAAGTTCGCCGAGGCGCTCGCGCTGCTCGAGGCATGCAACCCGCTGCCCAACGTGACGGGACGGGTGTGCCCGCAGGAGTTGCAGTGCCAAGGCGTGTGCGCCCACCAGAAGCGGCCCATCGAGATCGGGCAGCTTGAGTGGTTCCTGCCCCAACGGGAGAAGAAGGTCACGCCCGAGGACATCGCGAAGCGGTACGGCGGGCGTCCGGACCCGTGGACCACCGCCGCCAAGCCGCCGATCGCGATCGTCGGTTCCGGGCCGGCCGGCCTGATCAACGCGTTCCTTCTGGCCGCGGATGGCTTCCCGGTCACGGTGTTCGAGGCGTTCCACGAGCTGGGCGGCGTGCTGCGCTACGGCATCCCGGAGTTCCGGCTCCCCAACGAGCTCATCGATGACGTCGTGGCCAAGATCACGATGCTGGGCGGCCGGTTCGTGCGCAACTTCGTCGTCGGCAAGACGGCCACCATCGCCGATCTGCGCGAGGCCGGGTTCGCGCGGGTGTTCGTGGGCACCGGCGCAGGGCTGCCGCAGTTCCTGAACGTGCCCGGCGAGCACCTGCTCAACGTGATGAGTGCCAACGAGTTCCTGACGCGGGTCAACCTCATGCAGGCGCTCTCGGACGAGTACGAGACGCCGCTGCCCGAGGTGGCCGGCCGCCGGGTGCTCGTGATCGGTGGCGGCAACACCGCCATGGACGCCGCCCGCACAGCGCATCGCCTCGGCGGCGAGGTCACGATCGTCTACCGGCGCTCCCGCGAGGAGATGCCCGCCCGCGTCGAGGAGCTCCATCACGCCCTGGAGGAGGGTGTCGCGCTGCGAACGCTGCTGTCGCCGACCGAGTTCGTCGGCGACGACAACACCCATGCGGTCCGGGCCGCCCGCTGCGCGGTCATGCAGCTCGGCGAACCGGACGCCTCGGGTCGCCGCTCGCCGGCGCGGACGGGGGAGTTCGCGGTGCTCGCCGCTGACCTGGTGATCATGGCGCTGGGCAACGCGTCCAACCCGATCATCCGCGACAGCCAGCCTGACCTGGCCACCACGGTTCGCGGAGCGATCCGGGTGGGGGAGGGCTCGCAGGCCACGTCGCTGCCGGGCGTCTTCTCGGGTGGGGACGCCGCCCGCGGCGGATCCACCGCGATCCGGGCCGCAGGTGACGGACAGGCCGCGGCGCGGCAGATGGCCGAGCTCGCGGCATCCGTGCCGGTCGGAGAGGTGCCCGGGATGGTGCACCGCGCCAAGCGGTACACCAATCTGGCCGCCACCCGGCCGCGCATCGTGGCCAAGACTCCGCTCGCGCCGGGCATCGTCGAGTTCGAGGTGTATGCCCCGCTGATCGCGCGGGCCACCAAGGCGGGCCAGTTCGTGCGGGTGCTGGGCTGGCCGAACGGCGAGCTCATTCCGCTCACCTTGGCCGACTGGGACGCCGAGGCCGGCACCATCACGTTGGTCATCCAGGGGATGGGCACCTCGACGATGCGGATGAACCAGATGTCGGTGGGTGAGACCTACGCCGGAATCGCGGGGCCGCTGGGGCAGCCGTCGGAGGTGCACCGCGTCGGGGAGGGCCGGACGGTCGTGTTCACGGCCGGCGGCGTCGGGCTGCCGCCGGTGTATCCGATCGCACGCGAGCACCTCGAGCTCGGCAACCACGTGACCCTGATCGTGGGCTTCCGCTCGGAGGGCTTGCTGTTCTGGAACGGCGAGGCGGCCCGATTGCAGACACTGAAGAAGCGGTACGGCGACCTGGTCGACATCGTGTTCACCTCGGACGACGGATCGTTCGGCGTGCCCGGGATGGTGACGGGGCCGCTGCGCGACCTGCTGGATGCTGACGCTCGACGGGTCGCCGAGGTGGTCACCATCGGCCCGCCGCGCATGATGCGGGCGGTGTGCGACCTCACGCGTTCGTACGGAGTGAGGACCGTGGCCAGCCTGAACTCGATCATGGTCGACGCGACCGGCATGTGCGGGGCGTGCATGGTACCGGTGGTCGAGGACGGGAAGCTGGTGCGCAAGCACGCGTGCATCGACGGTCCCGAGATCGATGGCCACGCCATCGACTGGGACAAGTTCCTGCCGCGGTTCGGCCAGTTCCGGGCGCGCGAACTGGCCAGCCGGGAGCGGGCGGGGTTGGGGTAGCGCCCGCATGGGGCGAGTCTCGCGCGCCGCAGCTGGGACGCACCCGGGGCGGTTGACCGGTAGGACAGGATGGCCGGCATGACGAACCTCGCACCGACCATCACCCTCACCGGCGGCACCCCGATCCCGGCGATCGGCGTCGGCACGTGGCCGCTCGACGACACCGAAGTCGAGGCCATGTGCCACACTGCCTTCGAGTTGGGCTACCGCCTGGTCGACACGGCGGAGAACTACGGCAACGAGGCGGGGGTCGGACGCGCGGTGCGCGACTCCGGCCTGCCCCGGGAGGACCTCGTCGTCACCACCAAGTTCAACCGCCGTTGGCACACGGACGCCGTCGCGGGCGTCGAGGCCAACCTGATGCGGCTGGGCCTCGACCACGCCGACCTCGTCCTCATCCACTGGCCCAACCCCGACCAAGACCTCTACGTGCGCGCGTGGGAGGGCCTCATCGAGGCGCGCGAACGGGGCCTGGTCCGGGCGATCGGGACCTCCAACTTCAAACCGGCCCACCTTGACCGGATCATCGCGGCCACCGGCGTCGCACCGGCGGTGAACCAGATCCAGTGCAACCCGTTCACCGACCGACCCGCAGAGCGCGCCTTCCATGCCGAGCGCGGCATCCTGACCGAGGCGTGGGCTCCGCTCGCCGCGGGCAACGGGCTGGTGGAGCATCCGACGGTCGCGGAGGTGGCGGAGGCCCACGGGGTCTCGCCGGCTCAGGCCATCCTCGCCTGGCACGTCCGGCAGGGCATCGTGCCCATCCCCAAGTCGGCCGACCCGCGCCGCTTGGCCGAGAACCTCGACGTCTTCGACGTGCGGCTCACGGACGCCGACATCGCCCGGCTGTCCGCGCTGGTCAGCGACGACTACGGGATGGCCGACTCGGACACCTTCGGCCACTGACGTCCTGCGGCGACCTGCTCGGGCGCGAACGCGACCATGTGGGGCGGGAAGGGGGATGGTTCAGGTCCAGACGACCACGGACCTCCTGCTGGGGACCGCGTCGGGGCCCGGGGCGGCGTCGAACAGCTCCGGGGAACGCTGGCGCATCTTCTCGAGGTCGACGAACACGGTGCGCAGGTGGGCGCGCAGGTTGGCGCAGGCGGCGTCCTTGTCGCCGGCGCGCACGGCATCGAGGATGGACTGATGCTCCGTGACCAAGTGGTCGAGGATCGGCAAGTTGCGGATGCCGACCATACGGGCGCGGTCGAGGTGACCCTTGGCGGCGTCCACGGTGCGCCAGGACGCCTCGTGGCCGCTCATCCTCATCAATCCTTGGTGGAACGCCTCATCGAGTGCGAAGAAGGTGGTCTTCCCACCCTGTTGGGCGAGGGATCGCTGCTCGTCAAGGTTCCTCTGGAGTTCGCCGACCATCACGGAGTCGGGGGGCATGTCCATCGAAGCGAGTGAGGCAAGCTCCACCGCCTCGCGGAGGAACTGCGCCTCGGCCACTTGGGCCGGGTCAACCCGGGACACGAAGGTTCCCACCTTCGGGTAGACGCGGACGAGGCCCTCGTTGACGAGGAGCACGATCGCCTCGCGAACCGGCGTCCGGGAGACCCCCAGGCTGGCCGCGATCTCGTGCTCCGACAGGGTTGCCCCGGGCTGCAACTCGTTCAGGATGATCCGCGAGCGCAGCGCATCGTAGACCAACTGCCGGTTCGTCCTCTTCGGCGCCGCATATGGGACCACGGCACCACCTTAGATCACGATTTAGTCACTCGGTACCACACAAGTACTTGTTCACCTAAACTTGCATGCATCATGATGTTCGGCACCCGGCGGGCGAAGGCGCCCGACGACGCGCGTGCATCTGATCGCCCAGAACAAGGCTTCAACCAGCTCGCCAGCGAGCACCCTGAAGGAGAACCAATGAAGAAACTTCTCGCCATCGGTGTGGTGGCCGCTCTCTCGCTCGGCCTGGCCGGCTGCAACATGGCCGCCAGCGGCGGCACGGGGGGCGCCACGAAGGACAACCCCGTCACGCTCAAGGTCGGTGACAACTGGGGAGCCACGCACCCGACGGCTGCGGCGATCGACAAGGTCTTCAAGACCGAGGTCGAGGCCAAGACCAACAGAGCCGTCAAGGTCGACGTGTATCACTCCGGCACCCTCGGCAACGAGGCGGACCTCTTCGACGGCGTGCGCAACGGCACCATCGAGGTCGTCGTGGTGGGAAGCTCCATGAACCAGGAGTTCCCCATGATGCTGATCTCCGACTGGCCGTTCCTCTACCGGGACGTCGAGCACGCCAAGAAGGTGTGGACCGGTGACATCGCCGACGAGGTGAACGCGAAGTTCGAGGAGAAGTTCCCGACCGTGGAGGTGCTCGGGTGGGCCCCCAACAGCGCCCGTACGTTCACGAGCAACAAGCCGCTGACCAAGGTGGAGGACTTCGCCGGCCAGAAGTTCCGCATGCCGAACAACCCGATCCACGTCGGCCTGGCCCAGAACCTCGGGGCCAGCTCCCAGGTCATCCCGCTCGGAGAGCTGTTCTCCTCGCTGGAGACCGGCGTCGTCGACGGCCAGGACAACGGCATGGTGACCGTCGTCTCCGAGGGCCTCTACGAGGTGCAGAAGTACGTGTACGAGACCAACCACATCGTGGCCACGCTGGAGTTCATCGCCAGCGACGCGGCTCTCGCCCGCCTGTCGCCCGAGCAGCAGCAGATCGTCAAGGACGCCGCAGCCAAGGCCTCGGCGCAGGCGTGGGACGACTACATCGCGTCGATCGACAAGGACCGTGAGTTCCTGCGCAGCAAGGGCCTGACCGTCACCGAGTTGACTGATGCCGACCGCGAGAAGCTGATCGGGATGACGAAGCCCGTCACCGACAAGCTCCTCTCCGAGAACGACTGGGCCCCGGCGCTGACCGAGAAGATCCGCGCAGTCAAGTAATGCCACCGAGGGGTCGGGACGCCACCGTCCCGACCCCTTTTTTCCTTCCGATCCGAGGGGTACCCATGTCCCGTCTGCTTGACAAGCTCTTCAAGGGGGTCGAGATCCTCATGGCCTTCTTCCTGGCCGTGATGATCGCCCTCGTCTTCCTGAACGTGATCCTGCGCTACGTCTTCTCGACCGGCTTCGTCTGGTCGGAGGAGGTGGCGCGCCTGGCCTTCATCTACCTGGTCTACTTCGGCACCGTCGGGGCCTTCCGCGACAACCGCCACCTCGGTGTGGAGATGGTGCTCGCGAAGATTCCGGACAAGGCACAGAAGGCCCTCTACGCGCTCATCCAGCTGGTCATCATCTGGACGATGTGGGTGCTGGCACAGGGCAGCCTGGAGCTGGCCGTCCAGAACATCAACGACCGCTGGGTCGCCACGCAGTACCCTCGCGCGCTCGTCTACGGTGCCGGCGTGGTGACCGGCGCCGCGATCATCCTGATGGCGCTCGGCAACCTGTACAAGCTCTTCGTCCAGAAGCAGTCGGTGACCGCACTGATGGCCATCAAGGGCCACGACGACCCCCTCGCTGAAGTGGATTGAGGCCCTCCCATGATGACCCTGCTCCTGATTCTGTTCCTCGTCTACCTGACGGTCGCCATCATCCTGGGCGTGCCGATCGCGTTCGCCCTGCTCCTGGCCGGTGGGGCCATCGGCCTCCACCTCGGGGGCTCGGCCGCCGACCCTGAGATCGTCGGCGCCCAGTTGATGCGCGGCACCGACTCGGTGGCCATGATGGCCCTGCCGTTCTTCGTCCTCGCGGGTGAATTGATGAACCGCGGTGGGCTCACCCACCGCATCATCAACTTCGCAAACGTGTTCGTGGGCCGCGTTCGCGGTGGGCTGGGCTACGTCACGATCGTGGCGTGCCTGCTGTTCGCCAGCCTCGTCGGCTCGGCGGTGGCGAGCGCGGCGGCCCTCGGCGCGATCCTCATCCCCATGATGGCGAGGTCCGGCTACGACCGGGCCAAGTCAGCCGGCCTGGTCGCCAGCGCCAATCTGGTGGCCCCGATCATGCCCCCGTCGGTTCCGTTCATCGTCTACGGGGTGACCGCAGGCGTCTCCATCAAGTCGCTGTTCATGGGTGGCATCGCCCCGGCGGTCTACCTGACGGTCCTGATGTGCGTCATCTGGTTCTTCATGCAGCGCAAGGACGGCGTGAAGTCGACCGAACCGGCACCCACGTTCAAGGAGGCCGTCAAGATCATCGTGGACGGCGTCTGGGCGCTCCTGCTCCCGGTCATCATCCTGCTCGGCCTGCGTGGCGGCATCTTCACCGCGACCGAGGCGGGCGTGGTGGCCGTCGTCTACGCGGTGGTCATCGGTGTCTTCGTCTACCGCGAGCTGACGCTGCCGGTCATGTTCGCCGGACTGCGCTCGGCCGCCAAGATGTCGGCTGTGGTCATGTTCCTGGCTGCCGCCGCCCAGGTGGCCGCCTACTACATGACGATCGCGGGCCTGCCCCAGGTCATCACGTCGCTTCTCGGGCCTCTCGTCGACCAACCCACCCTGCTGATGCTCGTCCTGATGGTGATCACGCTGATCGTCGGCCTGGCGATGGACGTGGTCCCGACCATCCTCATCATGACGCCGATCGTGCTGCCGATCCTGACCGCTGCCGGCATCGACCCTGTCTACTTCGGCGTCGTCTTCGTCCTGGCCAACGTCCTGGGCCTCACCTCACCACCGGTCGGGCCGGTCCTCAACGTGGCCTGCGCGGCAGGCAACGTGAAGATGGACGCCATCATCCCGCCCGTCCTGCCTTACTTCTTCGCCCAGAGCGCGCTCGTCCTCCTGCTCGCGCTGGTGCCGGAACTCATCACCGTGCCACTCCAGTGGCTCGGTGGGTGAGGCGGGCGACCGTGAAGATGGGCTTCCGCTGGTTCGGCAGCCAGGACGACCCGATCCCGCCGCAGTACATCCGGCAGATCCCCGGCGTCAGCCACGTCGTCGGTGCCGTGTTCGACATCCCTGCGGGTGAGGTCTGGCCGGCCGAACGTGTCGCGGCGCTCAAGGCGGACGTCGAGGGGTCCGGGCTGTCGCTCGAGGTCGTCGAGAGCGTGAACGTCTCGGACGCGATCAAGATCGGGCTCCCGGAGCGTGATCGGCACATCGAGAACTACATCGAGACGATCCGGCACCTCTCCGCCAGTGGCATCAAGGTCATCTGCTACAACTTCATGCCCGTCTTCGACTGGATCCGGACCGACCTGCGCCAGCCCTTGCCGGATGGCTCGGCCTCGATGGCCTACGACCAGGCCATCGTGGAGGGATCGTTCGATCAGGTCGTCGCACGCGTCCAAGGGGCCGCGGACGGCTACATCCTGCCCGGCTGGGAGATCGAGCGCCTCGCCGACATCCAAGGCCTCATGGACGCCTATGCGGACGTCGACGAGACGCGGTTGCGCGCGAACTTCGCCTACTTCATCGAGGCGATCATCGACGCCTGCGAGAAGTACGACGTCCGCATGGCCGTCCACCCCGACGACCCGCCCCGCTCCCTGTTCGGGCTGCCCCGCATCGTGAAGAACGTCGAGGACATGCGCGCCATCGAAGGGTTCACCACGTCCCCGTACCACGGCTTCACGGTGTGCGCTGGGTCCCTCGGGGCGAACCCCGACAACGACGTGCCCGCCATCATGCGGGAGTTCTCCGCCAAGGGGAGGGCGCCGTTCGTGCACCTCAGGAACCTGAAGCACACCGCCCCGGGCGTCTTCCACGAGTCGGCCCACCCCACGGCCGAGGGCTCCCTCGACATGTTCGCCATCGTGCAGGCCCTGCACGAGACCGGCTTCGACGGGTACGCCCGCCCCGACCACGGGCGCGACATCTGGGGCGAGCGGGGGCGCCCCGGGTATGGGCTGTACGACCGCGCGCTGGGCATCACCTATCTGGGGGGGCTGTGGGAGGCACTGGACCGGACCCGGTCCAGTGCCTCCGCCCCCGCACCCACCACCGACTGACGGGGCGCCCGGAGCGGCGTCGGCTGAGTCGGGGCTGATCAGCGTCCCGGGTCAGCCACGCCGCGCGGGCACGGCGGCCTGCTGGGCATAGGGACGTCCGGTCTCGTAGTCGATGCCCAGCTTGTCGAGGTGGACGTGGGCGGTCTCGCGCGAGGTGGCCACCGCGACGAAGGCTGCGACGGTGATGATGGTGGCGAACACCGCGACGGGGATCCAGCCCCAGGTGCCCGTCCCGAGCAGGCCGGCGGCAATGGCCGGGGCGAAGCCGGCGACGAGCAGGCCGAACTGGTTGCCCATGGCCGAGCCCGTGTAGCGGACGGGGGCGGCGAACATCTCGGCGAAATAGACCGGCCACACGCCGTTCCAGAACGAGTAGAACACGCTCATGTTGAGGAAGGCGCCGAGGAAGGCGAGGGCCACGTTGCCGGTGGAGAGGGTCCAGAAGTAGAAGAACAGAGTGACGACCACGCCGACGTGGGCGATGTAGATGGACTTCTTGCGGCCGATGCGGTCCGACAGGGCGCCGGCCATCGGGATGGTGAGCATGGAGGCACCGACGGCGACGACCGCGATCATGAGCATGGTTTCGCGGGGGATGCCCTGCTCGACGCCGTAGCGCAGCGCGAAGACGGAGAACAGCGTCTGCATGAGGGAGAACATCATGGAGACCAGGACGCGCAGGACGTCCTTCCACTGGTGGCGCAGCACGGACGCCGCGGGCAGGGACTCCACGACATCGTCCTCCTTGGCCTCGGCGAAGACCGGGGTCTCGTCGAGGTGGGTGCGGACGAAGTACGCCACGGCCAGCACGACCACGGACAACAGGAACGGGATGCGCCAGCCCCACGTGAGCATGGCTTCCTGGGGCAGCAGGGCGACGGGGATGAAGACCAGCGACGCGAGGACGTTGCCGGACGCGTAGCCCGTCATGACGGAGCTCGTGAACAGGCCCCGGCGTCCCTCGGGGGAGTGCTCGACGGTGAGGGTGGCGGCGCCGGACGCCTCGGCTCCGGCGGTGAAGCCCTGGGCCAGGCGGAGGGTGACCAGCAGGACCGGCGCCCAGATGCCGATCTGGTCGAACGTCGGCAGCAGGCCGATCAGGGTGGAGGCGACGCCCATGATGCCGAGGGTGACCAGCAGCACCTGCTTGCGTCCGATCCGGTCGCCGAAGTGGCCCATGACGAGGCCGCCGAGCGGGCGGGCGATGTAGGCCGCGCCGAACGCCATGAAGGAGGCGACGGCGGCGATCGTCGGGTCGCCGGTGGGGAAGAACAGCTGCGGGAACACCAGCGCGGCGGCGGTGCCGAAGATGAAGAAGTCGTAGTACTCCAGCGTGGAGCCGAGGAAGGAGGCCAGGGCGGCCTTGCCCGGGGTCTTCTTGTGGCCCTCGACGGGGGTCTCGGCGTCGGCGAGGATCTGGTCGATGTCCTCGCGGAACGGGTCGCGCGTGTGGGTCTGAGTCATGGGTGAGTCCTTGGGATCAGAGTTCGAAGTCGACGGCGGCGATGACGTCGACGTTGGGCAGGGAGTAGGGCTTGATGGCCTCGTGGAGCGGGTGGGTGTCGTAGACGGCGACGGCGTCGAGGGACTCGAAGTCGGCGATGATCGCGTGGTCCCAGGAGCGGGCCGACCCGAGGACGTCCTCGCCGTGGGTGAGCTTGAGGAGGCCGGGGATGTTGCCCTCGAGTTGGTCGAGGCCTTCGATCCACTGCTGCTTGATGTCGGGGGTGAAGGTGGGCGCCCACTTGAACAGGACGACGTGGCGGATCATGGGTTCTCCTTCGTTGGAGGGTGGTGGGGGCCGGCGGGTGCCGGCCAGGGGTGTGTCCGGGTCAGAAGGTGCGTGCGGTGAGGGTGGGGGCGATCGCCTGGATCGACCCGGTGATCTCGGCCGACGTCGCCTTGAGGGCGGGGACCGTCGTGCGGACGGACTCCTCCCCGACCGGGACGACCAGGCCCAGGGCGGCGATGACCTCGCCCGCGCTGTTCGTGATCGGCACCGCCACGCCGCTGGAGGGCTCGACGATGGCGCGGGCGGCCACCGCGTAGCCCTGCTGCCGGACCTGGGACAACAGGCGCCGCAGTTCGTGCGGGTTGGTGATGGTCTTCGACGTGTACCGGGTGAGGCGGGAGTTGAGGAACCCCTCCTGCACGTCGTGGGGTGCGTGCGCCATCAGCACGTAGCCCGCCGACGAGGCGTGCGCCGGCAGCCGGGCCGCGATCTGGGTGATGTTGACCGTCGACTTCTCGGTCGTGAGGCGGTCGACGTAGAGCACCTCGTGCCGGTTCAGCACCCCGAGGTAGACGTGCTGCTGGATCGAGTCGCGCAACGCCTCCAGGTGGGGCCGGGCGGCCTCACGGAGCACGAACAGGCGTGAGCTGCGCTCGGTGAGCTCCCACAGGCGCAGCCCCAGTTGGACCTCCCGCCCCCGCCGGTCGAGCAGGCCCGTGGCCACGAGCTCGTCGACCAGGCGGTGGGCGGTGGAGGAGGGGAGGTCGGCGCGGCGGCCGAGCTCGGCCACGCTCATGGCGAGCGTGGACCCGTCGTACGCCTCGAGGATGCGCGCGACGCGCTCCACGATCGAGTCACCGCTGGGCGAGTTCGCCATCGTCTCCCCTCCTCCTGTGCCCTGCTGGTCGGTGCGGTTGCTGGTCTGCTGGTCAGGCGACCGGGACGCCGGACCGCTCGGCCGCGTGGGCGGCGATGTCGCGTCCGGTGAGGTAGCCGAACACCATCGCCGGACCGATGTTGGCCCCGTAGCCGGGGTAGCCACCGCCGAAGACGCTCACCGCGGCGGTGCCCACGGCGTAGAGACCGGGGATCGCGCTGCCGTCGGGCTTGACGACCTCGCTGCGTTCGTTGACCTTCAGGCCCGCGTAGGTGCCGAGGTCACCCATCTGGATCTTCACGGCGAAGTAGGGGCCCTGGTCGAGCGGCTCGAGGTTGGGGTTGGGCTTGTGGTCCATGTCGCCCTTGAAGTTGTGGTACTTCAGCGAGCCGCGCTTGAACTTGGGATCCTCGCCCTGGGCGGCGTGCACGTTGAACTCGTCGACGGTGCGGCGCAGGTTCGCGGCGGGGACGTCGATCTTGGCGGCGAGCTCCTCGAGCGTCGGCGCCTCGATGAGGAACTTCTCGGCGGTGAAGATCTGCTTGGGGAAGGGCCAGGGCTTGGCGTAGCCGATGCCGTACTTGCGCATGGCCTTGGCGTCGGCGACGATCCAGCCGAACGTCTTGTCGCGGTGGGCGTCGTTGTTGATCATCTCGACGCCGTAGTCGTGGTAGGACAGCGATTCGTTGGCGAACCGGACGCCGTCGCGGTCGACCGCGATGAGGCCGGGCAGGCCGAAGGCGCGCAGGTGCGGGAAGATCGCCGGCTTCTTCTTCACCAGGGTGGTGAAGGTGGTGACGGGACCCCAGGAAGCGGGCTGGTGGACCGAGTCGTCGATGAACCCGCCGAGTTTGCGGGCCATCGTGTAGGCGTCGCCGTCGTGGCCGATGGTGGGGGTGAAGTGGTCGTCGCCGTTCGGGTCGTGGGCGAAGAACTGCTTGCGCAGCTCCGGGTTGTTCGAGAAACCGCCGGAGGCCAGCACGACGCCGAGGCGGGCCTCCACCACGCCGGTGTGCTCGCCGGAGATGCGGGCGCCGGTGACCACGCCGTCGGCGTCGGTGATGAGCTCGGTGGCTTCGGTGTCGGTCCACATGCGGATGCCGGCCTTGCGGGCCGCAGCGAACATCCACGTCATGAGCGCATTGCCGTTGGTGCGGGTGTAGGCGCGCTTGTAGAGGGCGGTCTGGGCCCACGTGGTGAGGACGTTCTTGGTGGCGTAGAGGAAGTTGCCCACGCTCTGGTTGGCCTTGAGCATCTTGGCGATGTCGGGGCCGATCTCGGGCATGTAGCCGTAGACGGTGTAGGGCATCAGGTAGGGCTGGATGCGGAGGCGGTCCTCCCCGAGGATCCGGGCGTCGGCGCGCTTGAAGGTGACGGCGCGGCCCTTCTCCTTCGCACCCGGGGCGTCCATCTGGTAGTCGGGGGACATGGCGCCGTACACCATCTGGACGCCTTCGTCCTCGAAGAACTGCATGGCCTCGGGGACGGCGTCGAGGAAGACGTCCACCATCTCCTCGTTGTAGCCGTCCAGCGCGAGCGCCTTGATGTACTGCTTGGCCTCGGCGCGCGTGTCGTCCACGCCGCCCTTGTTGCCCGGGACCCAGCCCCAGCCGCCGCAGATGGCGGAGGTGCCGCCGAGGTAGCGGTCCTTCTCGATGACCAGGACCGAGTGGCCCTCCTGGGCGGCCTTGAGCGCCGTGCCGATGCCGGCGGCGCCCGAGCCGATCACCAGGACGTCGGTGTGGATGGTCTGTGACATGAGTGCGACTCCTTCGTCGGGAAGAGCTTTCGCCACCAGAGTCGGCTGAGTCCCTGCCCAACGGGAAGCTCTATCCCCGTTCATCGGAGAATACCCATTGAACGGGGTTCCTGCTTCCCATTGGGTGGGCCTTGGGTTGTCATGGGTGTCATGAACAGTGAATGGCTCGGCTTGGCCGACAAGGTGGTCGCAGTGACGGGCGGCGGGAGCGGCATCGGTGCCCAGGTGGTCCTCGACCTGGCCGCCGCCGGGGCGACGCCCGTCGCGCTGGACCTCAACGAGGAGGGCGCGGCGGCCGTGGCGGCGCGGGCTCGCGACGAGTTCGGGGTGGACGCCTCGTCCCACCGGCTGGACGTGACCGACGAGGACTCCGTGACGGCGGCGTTCGCCGCACTGGGGGAGCGGTACGGGCAGCTGCACGGCCTGGTCAATGCCGCGGGGCTGCTGCGGGCCGGCGGTCTGTCCGACCTCTCGGTCAAGGACTGGGACCTGACCCTCCGCGTCGACCTGACGGGGTGCTTCCTCACCACCCAGGCGGCGGCCCGCCTGATGGGGCCCGGGGCGTCCGTGGTGCACGTCTCGTCGATCGCGGGGTCCAACCCGCAGCCGTTCAGCGGCGCCTACAGCCCCTCGAAGGCGGGCCTCACCATGCTGAGCCGCCAGCTGGCCTTCGAGTGGGGTCCGGACGGCATCCGCTCCAACGTGGTCAGCCCCGGGCTGGTGCGGACGCCGATGAGCGAGCCGTTCTACCAGGCGCCGGGCGTCCTCGAGGCACGCGAGAACGCCGTCCCGCTCCGCCGGATCGCCAACGCCGGCGACATGGCCGACGTCACCCTGTTCCTGCTCTCGGACCGCGCGTCCTACGTCACCGGCCAGGAACTCGTCGTCGACGGTGGGTTCGGCACGTCGTTGATGTCGTTCGTCCCGCGCCCGGGCTTCAGCGACTGACACGCGACCCGTGGAGACGCCCAAGAGCCGCGATTCCGTCATCTCCCGTGTCGGGCGCATCCTGGCGGCGTTCGACCACGGGCGTTCGCGGCTGTCCCTCACCGCCCTGGCGCGGCGGACGGGGCTGCCGTTGACGACGACGCACCGGCTGGTCGCCGAGCTCGAACGCCACGGCCTGATCGAGCGCGATTCCCAGGGCAACCTGCGCCTCGGCGTCCAGCTGTGGGAACTCGCCTCGCGCGGTTCGCACGTCAGCACGCTGGGAGAGATCGCCACGCCCTTCATGCGGGACGTGCTCGAGGCGGTCGGCCAGCACACGACGTTGGCGATCCTCGACCGCGACTCGGTGCTCTACATCGAGCGCCTCTCATCGCCCAGGTCCAAGCTCGAGGCCGCCCGCATCGCCGAGCGGATGCCCATCCATGCCTCCTCCTCGGGCCTGGTGCTGCTCGCCTTCTCCGACCCCGCGCTCCAGGAGGAGATCCTCTCCGGCCCGCTGGAGAAGGAGACGCCGTACACCGAGACCGACCCGATGGTGTTGCGGCGGATGCTGGCGGAGATCCGCCGGGCGGGCTACGTCGCTCCCCCCTCGGTCGGCCGCACCGGATGGCTGGGGGTGGCCGTCCCGGTGTTCTGGGGTGACCGCAGCATCGCGGCAGCCCTCAACGCGATCGTGCCGCTGGAGGGCACCCACGCCCACGCGCACACGCAGGCCCAGACGGTGATCCCGGCCCTGCGTACGGCCGCCAGCGGTATCAGCCGCGAGCTGGCGCACCACCCCGAGGCCCGGCGTCCGCTCACCTGATCAGGGATTTTCGAGAGCAGTTCTTCCGAAGAGCGGAAGCGCGGCTGCGCGGGCCGGGGTCCGCAGGTGACTCTGGACATGCAGCGGGGCAAGGTCTCCGCTCCGGGGACGGGCCTGGCAGAGAAGCCTGGAGTGCCTGACCCGCAGCACCCTCACGACACCCGCATCGATCCCACGCACCCTTTTCGAAAGGCACCACCATGAGCCTCGACACCGTCGACGTGAAGCCGATTCCCGCCGAGACCCTCCCCTACAGCCACGAGCTCGCCTGGCCGAACGGGCTGGAGCCCTTCAAGGTCGTCGACGACGGCAGCCAGGGCGACCCCTACGCCCACTACCGGTTCATGGTGGACCACCACCCGGTCCTGCGGTGCCACACCCCCACCGGCGACGTCTACATGATCAGCCGCTACGCCGACGTCCGGAAGGCCCTGCGCACCCCGAAGGTGTTCTCCTCCCAGGTCGTCACGCCGCCCCCGCTGACGTTCGTCACGCTGCTGGACGCCCCGTACCACACCAAGATCCGCACGGTCATCGCGCCGTCCTTCACCCCCAAGGCGATCGCCCGGTTCCAGGAGGGCATCTACCAGCGCGCCGAACTGCTGCTCGACGCGTTGATCGCCAAGGGCGGCGGCGACATGGTCGACGAGTTCGCCATCCCGCTCAGCATGGCGACCATCAGCGCGCTGCTCGACGTGCCGGCCGAGGATCAGGACCTGATGAAGTTCTGGTCGGACGAGGCCTTCTCCTACTTCGGACGCCTGGCCCGCAAGGCGCCCGGCACGGGTACGGACGAGGAGAGCAGCATGAAGTTCTTCCAGTACCTGCGCGACCGCATGGAGGTGCTGTACGCCGAGGGCAACGACTCCATCGGTGGCGAGATCGCCAAGCGCTGGAAGGCCGGGGACCTCACCGACTCCGAGGCCGGCGAGCTGTGCGCCTTCGTCTTCGTGGCCGGCCACGACACGACCACGATCCTCATCGCCAACGCCTTCATGATGCTGGCCGAGCACCCCGAGCTGGTCGAGCGCCTGCGCGCCAACCCCGACCAGGTCGCCCGCTTCGTGGAGGAGACCGTCCGCTACCGCGGGACCGTGCAGCGGGCCTCGCGCATCACGACCCAGGAGGTGGAGCTCTCCGGCGTGCTGCTGCCGGCCGGGTCCGTCGTCCGCCTCATGACCGCCGCCGCCGGCCGTGACTTCGCGCAGTGGCCGGACGCCGACACCTTCGACATGGACCGTGACCCCGACGGCCACACCGGCTTCGGCGCGGGCGTCCACATGTGCGCCGGCGCACCCCTCGCCCGCATGGAGACCATTGCCGGCGTCGAGGTGGCCGTGAAGAAGCTGGCCTCGATCGTCCTCGACCCCGAGCGCCCCATCACGTGGGTGCGCGGCAACAACCTCACCAACTCCGGACCCGAGACCCTGTTCGTCACGATGGAGGTGCTCCCGTGACCACCGGGACCGTCCTCATCGTGGGTGCCGGCCACGCCGGCGTCGCCACTGCCGTGGCCCTGCGGGCCAAGGGCCACACCGGCCGCATCGTCCTCGCCGACGCCGAGGGCCGCGATCCCTACGAGCGCCCGCACCTCTCCAAGGACATGCTGAAGGTCGGCGGCTCCGACGAGCCGACGCTCCTGCGCAAGCCGGCGTTCCTCGAGGCCAAGGGCATCGAGCGCCTGTCGGGCCGCTCGGTCGTCGCCGTGGACGCCGCCGAGCAGGTCGCCCGCCTCGACGACGGCACCACCCTCGCGTGGGACGACCTGGTCATCGCGACCGGCTCGGCCACCCGTGACCTTCCGGCCCCCGGGGGCCGCCTGCCCGGGCACCACTCCCTCAAGACCGTGGCGGACGCCCTGGCCATCAAGGCCCACCTGGTGCCCGGCACCCGCGTCGTGGTCATCGGCGCCGGCTACATCGGTCTCGAGGTCGCCGCGGCCGCGGCCGCAGCGGGGTGCGAGGTCACCGTGCTCGAGTTCGCCGGACGCGTGATGAGCCGGGTCACGAGCGAGCCTGTGTCGCTGTTCTACCAGCAGCTGCACGAGGCGCACGGCGTCCGGTTCGCGTTCGGCACCGCCGTCACCGGAGTGACGGGTGCGCGCCGCGTCGAGCAGGTGCACACCGCCAACGGTGTCGTGTACGACGCCGACCTCGTGGTCGAGGGCGTGGGCGTCCGACCCAACCAGGCCCTCGCCCAAGAGGCGGGCATCACGTGCGACGACGGCATCATCGTCGATGGCGACGGCCGGACCTCGGCCCCGCACGTCTACGCCGCCGGTGACGTGACCCGCTTCCCCGCCCTGTTCGACGGCGCGAGCCAGCGACTGGAGTGCATCTCGAACGCGCTGGAGCAGGCCGACCGCGTCGCCGCCCGCATCACCGGCACCGAGCCGGCCGCCCGTGAGGTGCCGTGGTTCTGGACGATCCAGCACGGCGTCCGCCTGCAGACGGCAGGCGTCCGCCAGCCCGACGACGAAGTGGTCGTGCGGGGCGAACCCGGCACGGGCGCGTTCAGCGTCTGCTACCTGCGCGACGGACGCCTCGCCGCCGTCGACACCATCGGCGGGCTGAAGGATTTCCGTGCCGCCAAGAAACTCGTCGCCGAGCGCGCCCCCATCGACCCGGTGCTCGCCGCCGACCCGGCTGTGGCACTCGCCGAGGCCGTCCTCACCCCGGCCAACTCGGCCGCCTGATCCACCCGACACGAAGGAACCAACCATCATGAGCATCACGATCAACGCCACCGACCGCGAGGGAACCCTGCACGAGGTCCAGTGGGATTCCGACCAGAGCCTCATGGAGGCGCTGCGGGACAACGGCGAACTGCCGGTGCTGGCCTCGTGCGGCGGCACCGCCTCCTGCGCCACCTGCCACGTGTTCCTCCCCGAGTCTCTGGTCGCCGAGCTCGGCGACCGCAGCGACGACGAGCAGGAGCTGGTCGAGGAGGCGGAGGGCTACCGCCCCGCGCAATCCCGCCTGTCGTGCCAGGTGAGGTTCAACCCCTCCTACCAGGCTCTCGCAGTCGAGCTGGCTCCCGAGGAGGGCTGAACGTGAGCCTCATGCCGCACACGCCGCGGCGGCTACTCTCGGCCCCATGGTCCAAGAACATGAGCCGACGTGGCAACGACAACGCCTGACGCTGGATGACGCCCATGCCGTGGACGTCCGCCGCGCCGGGCCGGACGAGGGGCGGCCGCTCGTGCTCGTGCACGGGATCGGGGTGTCGGGGGACTACTTCCTGCCGTTCGCCCGCGTGCTCGCCCGCCAGCGGCCCGTGGTCATGCTCGACCTGCCCGGTTACGGACTGACGCCGACCCCGCCGCGCCCCCTCGACATCCCCGCGCTGGCCGCGGCCGCTCTGGAGGCGCTGGCCCGCCTCGGGGTCACCGACCGCGTCCTCGTGGGCCAGTCGATGGGCTGCCAGGTCGTCGTGGACGCCCTCGCCGCCGACCCCGGGGGAACCGCCGGCTACGTGCTCATCGGCCCGACGGTCGACCCGGACGCCCGCAACCCGCTCCGGATCGCCGCCCGGCTCGCCCTCGACATGGCCCGTGAGACGCCCGCGAACAATCTGGTGGTGCTGCAGGACTACGTACGGATGGGCCCCCTGCGCTACCTGGCCACCACCGCCCACATGCTCGCCGACCGCATCGAGGAGGGCATCGGCGCGTGCCACATGCCCGGGCTCGTCATCCGCGGCGGCCGTGACCCGATCGCGCCGGCGCGGTGGGTCAGCCACCTCGCGGCTCTGGCCCCGGACGCCGCCCTCGCCGAGGTCGACGGCGCCGCCCACAACGTCCAGCACACCCACCCCGAGGAACTGGCCCGAGCATGTGCCCCCTTCCTGTCCCGCGTCGCCGCGACCTGACGGCCTGGGCGCGCGACTACGCGTACGCCGTCCGGTGGCTGGCGGACGCCCGCCTGCTGCTCGCGCGCCCGGAGGCCTACCGGCGGGCGGCGGCGGGGCGTCCCTCGATCGTGCTCCTCCCCGGCATCTACGAGCGCTGGACCTTCCTGCGACCGGTCGCCGACCTGCTGTGGGACGCCGGCTACGACGTCCACGCCGTCGGGACGCTCCGGTACAACAGCGGCACCATCGAGGAGATGGCCCGGCGTGTGGACGCGCACCTGGGCGCCGAGGGCGTCGACCGCTGCATCCTGGTGGCCCACAGCAAGGGCGGGCTCATCGGCAAGTACCTGCTGGCGCACCACAACCGCACCACGGTGATCCGCGGGCTGGTGGCCGTCAACACGCCGTTCACCGGATCCGCGCTCGCCCGGCTGCTGCCCCTGCCGGCGCTGCGGGTGTTCCTGCCGCACTCGCCCGAGCTCGTCGAGCTCACCGCGGCGGCGCACGTCAACCGCTCGATCGTGTCGATCTACGGCACGTTCGACCCGCACATCCCCGGCGGGAGCCACCTGGAGGGTGCCCGGAACGTCCAGCTCCAGACCCGCGGCCACTTCCTCCCACTGGGCGACCCGGTCGTGCACCGCGCGATCCTCGAGGCGGTGCGGTCCCTCGACCCGACCCCGGACGCCCCTCCCGCGTAGGTCCCCGCGGGGGGCCGGCGCACAATGGTCATGTGCCGGCGATGTCACCACCCCTGCGCTCGGCGTCGGTGGTCCGCCGCCACGCCGGGGGGCGACCGGTGCTCGCGCCCGGCGACCTGCCCTACCCGAGCGACGCCGTGTTCAATGCGGGGGTGGCCCGCGTCGGCGACGACCTCGCGATGGTGTTCCGCACCGAGCACGGCTGGGACGGCGTCCGGTTCCGCTCCTGCACGCTCGGGCTGGCGCGCAGCACCGACGGCGTCCGCTGGCGGGTGGACGCCGGCGTCCGACTCGACCACACCGCACTCGGCATCCCGGACGCCACCCGCCTCTACGACCCGCGCCTCACGGTGGTGGACGGGACCCCACACCTCACGTTCGCCCTCGACACCCACCATGGCACCCGCGCGGGTGTCGCCGCGCTCGACGCGGACTGGCGGCCCGACGTGCTGGCGCTGTCGACCCCCGACAACCGCAACGTCGTCCTGTTCCCCGAACGCGTGGGCGGGCGGTACCGGCGGCTGGAGCGCCCGATGCCGGTGTACTCCCGCGGCCGCGACCGGTTCGACGTCTGGGCGTCCGCCTCGCCGGACCTGCGCTGCTGGGGGGATGCCGCCCTCGTGCTCGCGGTCGAGGACCTGCCCTTCGCCAACGACAAGGTCGGCCCCGGCGCCCCGCCGGTCCGGACGCCGCGGGGCTGGCTGGCCGTGGTGCACGCCGTCGATCGCGACGGGACCCGGGGACGCCACGGCCTCGAGGAGCGCTGGACCAAGCGGTACTGTGCCGCGGTCGTGCTCCTCGACCCCGAGGAGCCCACGCGGGTGCTGGGGCTCTCCCGGTCCCCGCTGGTCGCCCCTGAAACCACGTGGGAGACGGACCTGGGTTTCCGCACGAACGTGGTGTTCCCGACCGGCCTGGTCATCACAGACGGGGTGGCGCAGGTCTGGTACGGGGCGTCCGACACGTTCGTGTGCCTGGCCACCGCGGGCGTCGACGACCTCGAGGCGCTGTGCACCGACGCCCGCGGGGGCTGACGTGCAGGCCGGGCGGGACGGGTCAGGCCCGGGCCTCCCGCAGCCGTTCACTGAAGAGCTCGCCCAGGATCCTGCCGGCGCGACCGAGTTCCTCCTCGGTGGGCAGGCAGTAGGACAGGCGCGCCTCGTGGTGTCCTTGGCCATCGGTGTAGAACGCGGTACCGGGCACGAACGCCACGCCACGGGCCAGAGCCTCCGCCATGAGCTCCTCGGAGTCGAGTTCATCGGGGAGGGTCACCCACAGGTAGAAGCTGCCCGAGGGCCGCCGCCAGGTGACCTCCGGTGGCATGGTCGCCTCCAAGGCACCCAGGAGCGCGTCGAGCCGTCGCGAGTACATCGCCCGGGCCGCCACCAGGTGTTCCCGCCAGTCCGACCGGGTCAGGTAGGAGAGCACCTGCAGTTGGCCGAACGTGGGCGGGTTGAGGATGAACGTCTCGATCGTGTCCTTCAGCGCCTGCACGTAGGGCTCGGGCGGGATCACGTACCCGAGTCGCAGGCCCGGGCTGAAGATCTTCGAGAACGACCCCAGGTAGGCCACCTGGTCGGGGTGGGTCGCCTTGATCGCGCGGTGGGTCGCCCCGTCGAAGCCCAAGAGGCCATAGGCATTGTCCTCCAGCAGCAGGACGCCACGCTCCTCGCAGATCCGGGCGACGCGCTCACGCCGTTCCGGCGACATGACCGTGTTCCTGGGGTTCTGGAACGTCGGCATGCAGTAGTACATCTTGACCCGCTTGCCCCGGGTCGCGGCGGCGTCGATGAGCTCGGCCAGATGGTCGGGGTCGGTGCCCTCGGCGTCCGTCCTGACGTGCCTCACCTCGGCGCCGTAGCTGCACAGCGCCGACAGGCCACCCGCGTAGGCGGGCCCCTCGGCGATGACGACGTCACCGGGGTCGAGGACGACCTTGCACAGCGCCTCCAGCCCCAGCTGGCTGCCGGCGGTCACCAGCACGTGGTCGGGGTCGACCTCGATGCCCTCGAGCGCCACCAGGTCCGCGATCTGCCGCTGCAGCGCGGGCAGGCCGCAGCCGAAGGAGTACTGGAACGCGACGGCACCCTGCTCGGCGACGATGTCCCGGGCCTGCTCCGCCAACTCGGCCATCGGCAGCGACTGCACGTGCGGTGACCCGCCGGCCAGCGAGATCACGCCCGGGGCACTCGCCCGGGCGAAGATCTCGCGGACCTTCGAGGGCCGGTAGGAGGAGACCCGCGCGGCCAGCGGGGGCAGTGCCCCCACCGCTGTCACCATCCCGAGATGCCGATCGAGCGGCCGTCCTCGTCCGACTTGAGCATCACCTTGGCCAGGATCGCGCCGGCGAGCGAGATGAGCGCCAGGGCGACCGTCACGATCGACGGCAGCACCGGCGAGCCGACGTCGCCCATGACGGCGGTGGCGAAGAAGGGCATGAAGCCCGCGATGACACCGGCCAGGTTCGCCGACACCGCGAGCGCGGAGTAGTTGTAGCGCGTCGGGAACAGCCGGTTCATCACCGCACCGACGGGGCCGTAGGGCAGGCCGGCGACGCCGAGGCCGAGCATGTAGGCCAGGGTGATGATGACCGGGTCGCCGGTGTGCAGCATGGGGAAGAACGCGACCACCACGACCGCCGAGACGACCGACCCGAGCAGGAAGGCGTTGGGGGCACCGACCCGCTTGGCGATGGTGCCGATGGCCCACAGCGCGATGATCTCGATCACGGCGCCGGCCAGGATGCCGTTGAGGGCGAGCTGCGGGTTGGCCTTGACGACGTTGCGGACGTAGCTGATGCCGAAGGTGGTCATCATGAAGAAGCCCGCAACGCCGAAGAGGTACATCATGGTGGCGACGAGCACCCGTGCCCAGGCCTTCGCGACCAACTCGGCGAAGGGGACCTTCTGCACCTCGTGCTGTTCCAGCACCTTCTCGAACTCGGGGCTCTCCTTGAGGCCGACCCGCATCCACAGCGCCACGCCGATGAGCACGACGGACAGGAGGTACGGGATGCGCCAGCCCCACGTGAGGAAGTTCGGGCCGGCGAAGGTGATCATGAGCGTGACCGCGCCGGTGGACAGGATGTTGCCGACGGGCGAGCCCATCTGCACGATCGACGCGTACAGTCCCTTCTTCTCCTCGGGGGCGAACTCCAGCGCCATGAGCGTGGCACCGCCCCACTCCCCTCCAGCGGCGAGGCCCTGCGCGATGCGCAGCAGGGTGAGCATGAGGGGTGCCGTGACGCCGGCCGTGGAGAAGTCGGGCAGCAGGCCCATGAGCGTCGTGGCGATGCCCATGAGCAGCAGGGTGGCGACCAAGGTCCCCTTGCGACCGAGCCGGTCGCCGAAGTGGCCGAAGAAGATCGCACCCAGCGGGCGGGCGAGGAACCCGATGCCGAACGAGACGAACGCGCTGAGGGTGGCCGCGGTCTGGTTCGTGGACGGGAAGAACAATGGTGCGAAGACGATCGCGGCGGTCGTGCCGAACAGGAAGAAGTCGTACCACTCCAGCGAGGTGCCCAGGAACGAACTGGCCACCACGCGGCGGACGTCGGTCTCGGACGGCCTACGGGTCTGTTGGGTCGTGTTGCTCACGGCAGGAACTCCTAGCGGTGGTTGGATGGATCGGTGACCGGGGCCGTGGGCCACACGCGGCGCCCCCGGAGCCAGGTCTCCGTGACGCGCACCTCGTCGATGAGGTGCGGGTCGACGGTGAAGATGTCGCGGTCGAGGACGACGAAGTCGGCGTCCCTCCCCTCCTCGATCGTCCCGACGTTGGACGCCGTCGTGCAGGCCGCGGCGCGGCCGGTGTACAGCTCCAGCGCCTGGCCGACGGTGACGGCCTCCTTCTGGCCGATGTCGGCCCCGTTGTGAGCGCGCCTGAGGACGGCGGCCTGCACGGAGGGGAAGGGGTTGTCGGCGTCCACCCACGCGGTGGCCGGGGCGTCCGAGGCGAGGGCGGTGAAGGGTGCGCGTTCGTAGAAGCTGCGGATCGGGTAGGCGATCTCGAACTGGGCCGGGGACAGGTTCGTCTCGTAGCTGCCGTACTCGGCGAAGAGGAAGATCGTGTGGCTGACGAGGCCGAAGCGCATCCGGGCGGCCTCGACCCGGTCGAGCATCGCGGGGGAGACCAAGGTGCAGTGCTCGATGCGGATGGAGGGCCGGTCGGTGAGCCACGGCTCGTCGTCGGCGAAGGTGTCGATGACCAGGGAGATGGCGGCGTCCCCCATGGCGTGGATCGCCGCCTGCACACCGTTGCGGCGCGCCCACGCGACGGCGTCCGCCATGTCCGCCACGCTGACGGTCGGGTAGCCGTGGTCGCAGGTGCCGGGGTAGGGGTCGACGGTCCAGGCCGTCCGGTTGGAGTAGGCGCCATCGGTGATGACCTTCACCCCCGCTACGCGGACGTCGCCGGTGCGGTCATCGTCGGTCAGGTCGGGGAGCCCGTGGGTGGGGTCCCACTTCCAGAACAGGCCGACGCGCTGGGCGAAGCCGGCCTCTGCGGCCCGGCGGAACGTCTGCAGCGAGTCGGGCGTGTGGGAGGCGAGCAGGTCGTCGAGCGTCGTGAGCCCGAGGCGTCCGTAGTGTTCGCCCAGGGCGACGATGCGGCGGACCCACTCGTCGGCGTCCGGCACCGGCTTGAGCCGCGTGACCGCCTCGATGGCGGCGAACTCCTCGAGGACGCCGTTGGGGGTGCCGTCGGGGAAGCGGCCGAACCGCGCGCCGTCGGGGTCGGGGGTGTCGGCGGTGATGCCGGCCAGATCGAGCAGGAACGAGTTGCAGACGGCGGTGTGCACGTCGGCGCGGAGGCAGTACACGGGCTGGGTGGTCGAGACCTTGTCGAGGTCGTGGCGGGTGGGCGTGCCCTCGGGGTAGCCCGACTCGTTGTGGCCGAACCCCTCGACCCAGGCGTCCGGACCCTTCCCAAGGTTGGGGTGGGTGCCGAGCACTTCCAGCATCTCGGCGACGGAGCCGACGCGGGGCTGCAGCAGGACGACGCTGTCGACGAGTTCGGCCAGCATCGAGGGGTGCTGGTGCACGTCGAGCAGGCCCGGCAGGACGGTGGCGCCGCGGAGGTCCACGGAGTCGCTCTCACGCAGGTCGGCGGCGGCGCCGACCCAGGTGAAGCGCCCGTCCTGCACGGTGAACGCTTCCGCGAACTCCTGCGGACCCGTCCCCGTGAAGACCTTGGCGTTCGTGAACGACGTCATCGGGTCTCACACTCCATTGCCTGGGGAATGGGTCGAGTCTGGGCGGCGCCACGGCGCCGTGTCCAAGTCCAAAAAGGTCGACCCTTCAGCACTCCATGGCATGGCCCCTTGTCAGAGCGAAATCTCGCCCCCCAGCCTGACGGTGATCTTCACGTCCCCGCGGCCCTGCTCCGCAGCGCACCGGATGGCCTCGGCGACCTCGGAGAGCTCGTACGTCGGGCCCACGCAGTAGTCGACGCGCACCTCGTCCGCAGCGATCCGGCGCAGGGCCTCGCGGAAGGACAACAGTCCGGGCTCGGACTGCGCGGAGACCGAGAACTGCAGCCGTGCGCACCGGGAGAAGGCCTGGTGGGTGTCGATCGGTTCCACATGCGGGGTGCTGAGGCCGTACAGGCCCACCACGCCCAGCCGAGCGACCTGGTGGAGGCAGGCGTTGCGGATGGCGTTGGTGCCCACGGCGTCGACGACGAGATCGGCTCCCAGGCCACCGGTGAGGTCGTCCACGACAGCCGAGAGGTCGCCTGCGGGCACCTGGACGGTCCGCGCGCCCAGTTGTCGGGCGACCGCCAGCCGGCCGTCGTTGAGGTCGGAGCAGATGACGCGCTCGAACCCGGAACGGAAGGCCTCCTGCACGAAGAACAGTCCCGCGGAGCCCGCGCCGTGCACCACCGCGGTGCCGGTCCTGCGGGCGGGCTGCTCGGGGGACCAGAAGTTCTTCCACGCATACAGCACCGTCCCGTACTGCTGGGCCATCATGAGGTGCTTGGGGTCGACGCCCCCGGGCAGGTGCAACGCGTGGAGGTCGTCGAGCAGCTGGTACTCGGCGAAGCAGCCGCCCAGCTCGCCGCGGGGGAGGGTGAGGACGACCTCGCCCACGCGGAACCGCTCGCTCCGGGACTCGACGACCACCCCCACGCCCTCGTGACCCGGGTACCCGGGCTGGAGCGGGCCCTCGGGGTGCAGCCTCCCCTCGTAGACCGCGTGCAGGTCGGAACCGCAGATGGACGCCCACAGCATCCTGACCACGAACTCACCCGGACGTGTCGGTGCCGGATCCGGCCATTCGATGACGTCGATGCGTCCGGTCTCGGGAACGTGTGAAGCCCACATGGCACCGGAGTCTGCGGGACGGGCAGGGGTGGGGGCTAACGTGTCTCGCAAACGGGTGCGTCACGGCGCCCGAGCGACGCACCGAGGAGGCGCCGTGGAGCTTCGCGTCATCCGCTACTTCGACGCCGTCGCGCGACTCGGCTCAGCCACCGCGGCCGCAGAGGAACTCCACGTGGCCCAGACCGCGATCTCGCGCCAGCTCAAGGCGCTCGAGCGGGAGGTGGGGGTCCCGTTGTTCCTCCCCACCGCCGTCGGGACGAAACTCACGGCGGCCGGTGCCAGGTTCGCCGAGGAGGCCGCCGACCTGCTCGCCCAGGCGCGCAGGCTGCAGGACTTCGGCCGTGCGGATGTCCAGGATGCGAGCGACCTGCGGATCGGGTGCATCTCCGCGACGATGGAGCACGTCCTCGCGCGCATGATCGCCGCTGGCGAGCTCCTGTCCACCCAGGTGTCGGTGGTGCAGCAGGCGGACCTCACGCGGAGACTCGAGGAGAACGCCGTCGACGTGGCCATCACCCTCGGCCCGGCGCCGGCGCCGCTGGTGTCGATCCCGGTGCGCTGGTTGCACGTGACCGTACAGGTCCCGGAGGGTCTGGACCGGTGGGCCGATGGAGAGGCGGTGTGGGTGCGGGAACTGGTGGCGGTGCCCTTCGTCGCACTCACGAAGCGCAGCCCGAGCCGCCGACGCCTCGACGATGCTGCGGCCGCCGGCGGGATCGCGCTGACCCCGGTCGTGGAGACCGAGCAGGCCAGTGTCGCCCAGGCCATCGCCGCCCAGCGGGGTAGCGCGTGCGTGGTCACCGAGGAGAGGCCCGGGTTCGGCTTCCGCTGGCATCCCCTGCACAGCGAGGAGCTCGGCTGCCTGGGGGTGAACCTGTACGCCACCTGGGATCCGAAGCACTACCTCACGCCGGCGATCCTGCGGCTGGTGGAGACCTTCCAGGCCACGGAGGTGCGCAGCCTGGTCCGTCTCTCCAACTGTCAACCGGACCGAACGGGCTCGTGACGGGCCCAGCCGGCGAAAGAATCGTTTCCGATGGTCGATCAATGAACGGGACGCACTACGTCGCGTAGTTCTCGCGGGAAAGATGGTGGCACCACCTACCCGGGGCCGCCCACACCGGTCCCTTCGAGAAGGATCGCCATGGTCAACCTCGCCACCGCGTCGACGCCGACGCAGACGGCCCCGCCCCCGCAGGCACCCGCCGGCCGCTCCGGCCCCCCCATCTTCACGCCGCCGTCGGCGAAGGCGGTCCTCACGGTCGCGGCCCTCGTCGCCGTGGGGCTCGTGCTGTGGTTCCTGGTCCCCGTCCCCGAGTCGCTGTCGGCCTGGCAGGTCGACGGGAAGCCCACGGGAGTGAAGGCGTGGCACCTGTTCATCGTGTTCGTGCTGACGATCCTCGGCCTGATCCTGCAGCCGTTCCCGCTGTCGGTCATGGCGCTCCTGGGGCTTTCGGTGGCGGTGCTCACCGGCTCGATCACGGTGGCCCAGGGCCTGTCCGGGTTCTCCAACGCGGTGATGTGGATGATCGTGATGGCCTTCTTCGTCTCGCGGGCGATCATCAAGTCGGGCCTCGGGCGCCGCATCGCCTACTTCTTCGTCGCCAAGCTCGGCAAGAACTCCCTCGGTGTGGCCTACGGTCTCGGCCTCACCGACCTCGCGCTCGCGCCCGCCACGCCGTCGGCGATGGCTCGCGGCGGCGCGATCGTCCTGCCGATCCTGCGTGCGGTGTCGTCGACGTACGGTTCCGAGCCCCGGACCCCGACCGCCGGCCGCATCGGCAAGTTCCTCACCTTCACCGCAGCCCACTTCAACTCGGCCACCGGCGCGCTGTTCCTGACGGCCATGGCGGCGAACCCCCTGATGGTGGGCTTCGCGTCGGACTTCGGCCTGCAGATCTCCTGGGTCGACTGGTTCCTGTACGCCGCGGGCCCCGGCGTGGTGGCACTCATCGCGACGCCGCTGCTCGCGTACGTGATCTGCCCGCCCGAGGTCAAGCACACCCCAGAGGTTGCTGCGGATGCCGGCATGAAGCTGCGCGCGCTCGGCCCCATCTCGCGCCACGAGGGGATCGTGGTCGCGGTGATCGGTCTGCTGATCCTGCTGTGGACCGCCGGGGACGCCATGCTCGGCATCTCCGCGACCACCACCACGATCGTCGGTGTCGTCGTGCTGCTGCTCACCGGCGCGCTCACCCTCGACGACGTGACCGGTGAGAAATCCGCCTGGGACACGCTCATCTGGTTCGCCATCGTGCTCACGCTGGCGAACTTCCTGAACTCGTTGGGCTTCATCCCGTGGTTCTCCGGGCTCGTCGCCCAAGGGCTGGGCGGGCTCAACTGGGTTGTCGCCTTCATCGTCCTGGTGCTGGTGTACTTCTACTCCCACTACTTCTTCGCCTCGCTGACCAGCCATGTCGCCGCCATGTACGCGGCCTTCCTGGGCACGGCCGTCGCCGTCGGCGTCCCGCCCCTGCTGGCGGCCATGGTGCTCGGCTTCCTGTCGTCGTACTTCTCCACGCTGACCCACTACGGCGGGGCCGCTCCCACCCTCCTGTTCGCCCAAGGGTTCTTCACGGTCCGCGAGTGGTGGACGAAGAACTTGATCATGTCCATCCCGAACCTGCTCATCTGGGTCGGCCTGGGGTCGTTGTGGATGAAGCTGCTGGGTGCATGGTGACCCCATGAACCTCGACCTCTTCTCCCTCCGCTGCTTCGTCGCCGTCGCCGAAGAGCGCCACTTCGGCAGGGCGGCCCAGACCCTGTACGTGTCGCAGGCCCAGCTCTCCAAGCGCATCAGGGATCTGGAATCGGATCTGGGAGCGATCCTGTTCCACCGGACGACGCGCAGTGTCGAGCCGACGGAGGTCGGGATCGAGATCCTCGCCGAGGCGCGCCAGGTGCTCGGGCACCTGGACGCCATGGAGGCCCGGGTCCGCAGCCACACGCGGGGGGAGAGGGGGACGCTGGTCCTCGGCGTCATCGGGTCGATCACCTACACGCTGCTGCCGCAGATCATGCGGGTGCTGCGGAGGGAACTGCCGGACGTCAGCGTGACGCTCGAGGCCGAACTCCTCACGCCGGACCAGGAGCGCCTGCTCCACCGGCGGGAGTTGGACGTCGGCATCCTCCGGCTTCCGGTCCGCGCTCCGGGACTGGCCTGGCGGCTGCTGGATCGGGATCCCCTGGTCGCCGCGGTCCCCGCGGGGCACCGGCTGGCGATCACCGATGGCCCCGTCCCGATCAGCGTCCTGCGCAACGAGCCGATGGTGGTCTACCCCCGTGCGTCCGGCTCCGTGGTGGGCGAGTCCGTGCGCAGGATGTGCTCCAGCGGCGGATTCGAGCCCCGGGTGGCGGTGGAGGTGTCGGACACCTCGACCATGCTCGGCCTGGTCTCCGCCGGCATCGGCATGGCCCTCGTCCCCAGTTCGGCGCGCCGCCTGGCCGTGTCCGACGTGCGCTTCGTCGAGGTCGAGAACCCCGAGTACGTCGACATCGCCGTCGCTTGGCGCAGCGACGACACCTCCCCCCTCGTCCGGGCCTTCCTGGCCGCCCTCAACCGCGCAGGGTTGTTCGCCGACCCGCCCGCGCCCTCCGATCCACCCACACACAAGGAAACGTCATGAAGATCACGAAGATCGAGGCCATCCCGTTCTCCATCCCCTACCTGCACCCGCTCCGCTTCGCCTCGGGCGAGCAGCACACGGCCAACCACATCCTCGTCCGTGTGCACGGCGAGGACGGCGTGGTCGGCACCGCGGAGGCGCCGCCGCGTCCCTACACGTACGGCGAGACGCAGGCCTCGATCAAGGACGCCGTCGAGAACGTCTTCGCGCCCGACCTGGTGGGCCTCGACGTGCTCGACCGTGAGAAGGTCATCGCCCGGATGAACCGCACCGTGGACAACCCGTGCGCCAAGGGTGCGGTCGACATGGCGCTCTGGGACGTCATCGGGCAGGTGCTCGGCCAGCCGGTCACCAAGCTGCTGGGTGGCTACACCGACCACATGCGGGTGGCCCACATGGTCGGCTTCGACGACCCCCGGAAGATGGTCGACGTCGTCCACGACCACAAGACCCGCTACGGCATCACCACCTACAAGGTGAAGGTCGGTCGTCGCCCCTACAGCCTCGACGTGGACGTGTGTCGCGCGCTGCGGGCGGAGTTCGGCGACGAGATCGAGCTCTACATCGACGGCAACCGGGGTTGGAGCGCCTCGGAGTCGGCGCAGGCCCTGGACGCCATGAAGGATCTGGGCCTCACCCTGGCCGAGGAGTTGAACCCGGCCGACGACGTGCTGGGCCGCAAGTGGCTGGTCGACCGGACGCCGATGCCCTTCGTCGCCGACGAGTCCGTCCCCAACCAGGCGGACGTCGTGCGCTCGCTGCTCGGCGGCTACGCCACCGCGATCTCCATCAAGACGGCACGCACGGGCTTCACCTACTCGCAGCGCATCCACTTCCTGTGCGAGGCGATGGGCATCGAGAACGTCATGGGCAACCAGATCGACGGCCAGGTGGGCTCGCTGTGCTCCATCGTGTTCGGGTCAGCGTTCCGCGGTACATCCGCCCGCGCGGGCGAGCTCTCGAACTGGCTGGACATGGCCGACGACATCCTCGCCGAACCCCTGCAGATCGTCGACGGCAAGATGTACGTCCGCAACGTGCCGGGCACGGGCGTCGTGATCGATGAGGACAAGCTCGACCACTACCGCACCGATCGCCGGCGCGTGGCGGTGCTCGTCTAGCGTGTCCGCCGGGCCTCCTGGCCGGCGCCGGCCTCGGCCTGGTGGGAGCCCCGGGGTGCGGCCTGGCTCCTGCGGAGTGTCGACGAGGAAGAGGACCCGGGGGCGTACCCCCGGGTCCTCTTCCTCGTGTGCTACTTCAGCTTGAAATTGGCCGAGACGGTCGAGCCATCGTCGGTCTTCATGGTCACCTGGTAACAGGCGCCCGGCTTCTTCGGGGTCTGCCAGTTCTGGATGAACTGGCCGCCGGTGGTGTCGTAACGAAGGCTGGTGCCACCGGTGGTGGTGAGTTCGATGTCGTCAGTCGGGGAGCTGGGCGAGCAGGAGATGCCCGTGACGGTGAAGGTGTCGACGACCGCTACGTCGGTCAACTGAGTGGCTCCGGCGGACACCGTGAACTTCAGGGGCACGGTGGCCCCGCTCTTGACGATGTTCCAGGTGTCGCCCATGTCGACGGGCTGGAAGAAGCCGCTCAACTCCCAAGCCTTCACCGTGTAGGTGGCCGTATCGGAACCGGTGTTGCCCGCGACATCCTGGGCGGATGCGGTCACGGTGTGGGGGCCGACCGTTGCTCCGTAGCCGTTCACCGCGCACGACCCGTCCAGTCCGGACGTTGCGTCACTGGCTTGGCAGGTGGGCGAGCCGGGGACCTGGCCGAAGTAGTACTCGCCACCGTCAGCGGGGCCACCCTTGAGGGAGACGGTGGGATCCGTGGCGTCCCGCTTGATGGTGACGGTCTCGCTGGACGTTCCACCGGCGCTGGTGGCGGAGCAGGTGTAGGCGGTGGCCAACTGATCGGCGCTGACCGTCACGGTGTCGCAGCCAGTGGTCGAAGTGATCGCGCTCTCGAGGTCGGTGACGCTCCAGGTCAGGGTGACGTTGCTCTTGTACCATTCGTTCTTGCCGTCAGGGGAGGCGGGGTCCAGGGTGTAGGAGATCGCGGGAGCAGTCGTGTCCGAGGGAGTGGCCGAAGTCTCAACCGTCACCGAGTAAGTGGCGGAATCGCCGACGCCCAGCTTGGCGCCCTTGTCGTTGTCGTTCGTGATGTCGAACGCACCCACGGAGAGGGTGAAGGTGCCCGCAGCCTGGCCGCTCGCCACCATCACCTTGCCGGTCGTGCTGAAGGTGGTCCTTGCCCCGGGTCCCTGCTGAGGATCGACAGTGAACGTCTGGGGGTTGCTCCCCTCGAACGTCCCAGCCGTCAGGGTCCAGTTCCTGTTCACCGTGAACGTGGCCGTGCCGTCTTGCTTGCCGGTGACGTCCATGGTGATGGTGATGTCACCACTGGCCCCGGGGGCCAAGCTGACCGAGTTGATGGGAGCCGTGACGTCGACAACAGCGACGTCGACGTCACTGGCGTGCGCAACCGCGGCACCCGTGATGAGGACGAGGGCGGTCGCCACGGCCACGAGCCCGCGCCGGAAGATGGTAGGTGAACTCCTCACAGGGATCCCCCTTCTCTGAGGCCCTGGCGACCACACTCGTGGCCGCCACGACGGGCACGCGGGAATCGTCTCACAAAACGTGAGGATATGGTTGAAATTCTCCAATCCATCTCAATACCCACTCCTTCGTGCGCCGCAAGCTCTCTCGGCCACCACGACTCGCGAGGATGGGGACATGATCGATCGGACGCCTGAGTCGCTGAGCCGCCCGCTGAAACGCCTGCAGGCAGCCGGGCAGTTGCTGGCGGCATCCGTGCTGGTCCTGGTCGTCCTCAACTGGGTGGGCTGGGGCACGGGTGACGTCGTCCTCACCAGCTGGAACGGCGCGTGGGCCGCGATGCCGCCCTGGACGTCGTTGATGCTCGGAATCGTCGCGATACTGGTCATGCTCCAACCCCGGGTCGCCGTCCACGAGCAAACCCGCTTCGTGGCTGCCATCCTCGCGGTGGGTGTCTCGGTTCTCGCCATGGTGTTCATCGGCACCCGGGTGGCTGGGGCCCTGCCCATGGACCTCGACACGGTGTGGTTCCCCGAAGCGGTGACGGAGATCCACCGCAGCCGCTACCCGGGGCGTCCGGGAATCACGCTCTCCATCGCCGTGGTGGTGCTGGCGGGCATCGCGATGCTCCCGGATCGGCGCTGGCCCTGGTTGCGTCGCGTCTGGCCGGTCGCCCTGCTGCTGGCGTCCATGGCGCCGCAGGTTTCGGTCGCGAGCTACGTCCTCGGCGTCCCGTTCGCCTTCAGCCGTACCGGTCCCGCGGACATCGCGATGCAGTCCGGGGTGTGCCTCCTCGCGCTGGTGTTCGCGGTCGTGGCCATCCGGCTCAGCAGCCCTTCGCTGGCCTGGTTCATCGCCGGCCCCTACCGCTGGTCGCTCCTGCGCGCGGCCGTCCTGATCACGGCCATGCTGCCGACCCTGCTGGTCATGCGGGCCCTGCTCGTCCGGGGGTTCCAGATGGACGAGCGGGACGCGCTGGCGCTCGCCATCGCACCGACGACCGTCATCCTGTCGCTGGTCACCATGCTGGTGGGTGCCCGGACCTGGCAGCAGCACTTCCTCACCGACTACGCCGCCGATGCGTCCTTCATCACGTCGAGTGACGGGTTGTTCGAATGGGTGTCGCCCAGCACGCGGAAGTTGACCGGGTGGCACCCCAGGGCGCTCGTCGGACGCCCTCTGCGCGAGTTCGTCCACCCCGATGACGTGGCCGCCCTCGAGGGGGCGGCGTCCGGGAGTGGCGGCGAGGGCGTCCAGTTCGAGGCCAGGCTGCGCCTACCCAATGGGGGCCACCTCTGGGTCGCCACCTCCCTGGGCCCCATCCTGGACGGGAGTGGTCGTCCGGTCGGCCACGCCGGGAGCTGGCGCGACATCGACGCGAAGGTGGCCGCGGAGGACGAGGCCCAGCGCATCGCCGCGGACCGGGCGCGCCTGATCGCTCGGCTCCCCGTGGGGGTGATCAAGACCACCGGCCACCTGGACGCCGGCGTGCAGCGAGTGGTGTTCCTCAGTGAGCGAGCCGCCGAGCTGCTGGGCACCACCGTGGCCGAGGCCATCGCCGAACCGTGGCACGTCGCCAGGGCATTCGCGCCCGAGGAGCGGGCCGATTGTCGCGAGCGCTTCCTCGCGGCGGCCGCAGCCGGAGAGGACTTCTCCTGGGAGGGGCGGACGAAGGGTCGGGGTCCGGCCAGCTGGCTCCGTATCGAGGGCACGATCACCGCCACCGAGGGGCGGTCCTCTGTGTTCGAGGGCATCATCCAAGACATCTCGCGCGCCAAGGAGGACGAGGCCAAGCTGCTGGACGCGCGGGCCACCGCCGAGCGTGCCGCCGTCGCCAAGGCGGCCTTCCTCGCGAACATGACCCACGAGATCCGGACGCCCCTCTCCGCCGTCCTCGGCTTCACCGAACTGCTCGCCGGCTCGGATCTCTCGCCCGCCCAGCGGGCCTACGTGGCACGAGCCGAGCGCGCGGGACACGGGGTGCTGACGATCCTCAACGACGTCCTCGACTACTCCAAGCTCGAGGCGAACTCGCTCCAGCTCGATGTGGGCCCCGTGGTGCTCGAGGACCTCTTCGCCGACGTCGGCGTGGTCATGGCCGGACTGCTGGGTGACAAGCCCCTCGACCTCTTCCTCGACCTCGACCCGGACCTGCCGCCCCTCGTGGTGGCGGACGGGCTGCGGCTCCGTCAGGTGCTGGTCAATCTTGCGGGGAACGCGATCAAGTTCACCCGCACCGGTGAGGTCCTCGTGGCGGCGCGGCTCGCCGGGACCGACGAAGGACGCGCGACGGTCGACTTCACCGTGAGGGACACCGGCATCGGCATGACCGACGAGGAGGCCGAGCGGGTCTTCGCCGGCTATGCGCAGGCCGACGCCGCCACGGCCCGCCGCTACGGTGGCACCGGCCTTGGCCTGTCGGTCAGCCGCGCCCTGGTCGAGTTGATGGGCGGGAGGCTGACGGTGGCGTCCTCGCCCGGCGAGGGCAGCACCTTCTCCTTCCGACTGTCCCTGCCGTTGGCGCCGCTTCGACCCCAACCCCAGACCCATGACCCGGCGTACCGCGTCCTCGTCGTCAGCGACAGCCCGACCGGACGTGATGTCGCCGCGCGGCTCTGTCGAGGCCTCGGCTGGGACGCCGTCGTCACCACGTGGGCGGACGCACAGCCCCTGACTCAGGGGTCACCTTCGGACGAGTACGACCTTGTCCTCGTCGACGATGGGCGCGTACCGGACCTTGGGCGCGTCGAGACGGTGATCGGCCCGGCCTCGCACGCCCCGGGTGATCGACCGTGGATGATCGCGATGTCCAACGAGGCGGGCCGGCCGCGCTGGGAGGCCTGCCCGGCTGTGGATGCCGTGGTCGTGCAGCCGTTCACCGCCTCGGCGCTGCTCGAGGCGGTCGCGGACGCGAGGGTGCGCGCGGAACCTCTGGCAGAGGAGGAGGGGACCAGTGGCCGCTCCGATTGACGCAGGTCTCGTCCCGCTAGGATCGCGTCGTTCGAAGGGGACGGTTCCATGCAGATGACGCCCGGCCAGGATGCACCCGCCGCGTCCGGCCGCGCGCCGCTCGCGAACGCCGACCGCGAGACCGTGCTCGTCGTCGAGGACGACCCCGAACTGCGCGAGCTGTACGACCTCACCCTGTCGCAGGCCGGCTTCCGGGTGTTCACCGCCCCGGACGGCCAGAGAGGTCTGGAATCGTTCGAGACCCACGCGCCCTCGCTGATCCTGCTCGACCTCGGGTTGGGCCCCGACAGCATCGACGGGATGGAGGTCTGCCGCCGCGTCCGGACGGCGGGGGGGACGCCCGTCATCATGCTGACCGGACGCGCGGACGAGGCCGACCAGTTGCTGGGCCTCCACTTGGGCGCGGACGACTACCTCGTGAAGCCCATCTCGCCACGGTTGCTGATCGCACGGGTCGAGGCGGTGCTGCGACGGACCAGCAGGCCGGGGTCCCCGACCGGGGAGGTTAGCGAGGACGGGGTGCGGCTCGACCGGGTTGCGCGCACGGTCCACGTCCACGGCGCTCCCGTGGACCTCACCCGCATCCAGTTCGACCTGCTGGCCGCGCTGGCCGAGCAGCCGGACAGGGTCATCACCCGCGAGGAGCTCATCCAACGCGTCTGGGGGGACGACGAGGACGCCGAGCACCGCCTGGACGTCCACCTGTCACGGTTGCGCAGCCGGATCACGGCCTCCGGGGGGCCCCGCATCGCCCGGGTGGTTCGGGGCGTCGGGTTCCGCTACTGAGCGAGTGGTCCCGCCCGGGGCGGTGCGGACCTCAACGGTAGGCCCAGTCGTCAGCCATGCCGGGTCGGGGACTCGTCTGGCGCCACGCCGGTCAGGTGGCCGGGGCCGGGGCGCAGCCGGGGTGGGTTACCGTACCCATGACATGGATCGGGACGGGCGCCTGGCGCCACTCACACTGCGCAACTACATCGGCTACGCCAGCGGGGACGCGGCGGGCTCGTTCATGTTCATGCTCCAGGCCATGTTCCTGCTGATCTTCTACACCGACGTGATCGGCCTTGACCCGGCCCCGGTGGCGGCGGTGTTGTTCGGCGTCCGGTTGTGGACGGCGGTGACCGACCTGGTGGCCGGACGCCTCGTCGACCTGACCCGGACGCGCTGGGGCCGGTTCCACCCATGGTTGGTGGTGGCATCGATCCCCATGCTCGCGTCAGGGGTGGCCCTGTTCGCGGTCCCCGACGTGGAGCCCGCGCTGCAGTACCTCTACGTCACGGTGGTCTACGCACTGCACGGCACGTTCTTCTCGCTGGTGGTGATCCCGTACAGCTCGCTGGCCAACGCGATGACCGTGGACCCGCGCGAGCGGGCCACCCTTGGCGTGTGGCGCAACATCGCTCCGGTCGTCGTGATGATGGTCGTCACCGCGCTGGTCGCGCCGCTGTTCTCCTCGTTGGCCGGACGCCCCGGCGAGATCGTCCGCTTCATCCTCGCCGTCGCGGTCATCGGGGCGGTCATCGCCTACGGCCTGTACGTCGTGTGCGTACGCACCTCCCCCGAGCGCTACCGCCAGGAGACCCGGCCGCCGACGCTCCGGGAGTCGTTCCGGGCGCTCGCCGTCAACCGCGAACTGGCGGTGCTGTGCGTCTCGCAGCTGTGCCTTCAGACCGGCCTGTTCACCCTGAGCGCCGTCCAGGCCCACTACGCGACCTACGTCCTGGACGACTCGGCCAGCCTGGTGTGGATCATCGGCGCGATCTCGGTGTCCAACCTGGCCGCCATGCCGTTCCTGCCGCGGTTGACGGCCAGGCTGGGCAAGAAGCGGACGTTTCTCGCGAGCACCTTCGCCGTTGCCGGCGTCGCGGTCTGGTTGAGCTGCATGCCCTCGGTTCTCCCGGTGGTCACGGTGAGCTTCTTCGTCCTGGGGCTCGCCCAGAACGTGATCAACGCGTTGATGTGGCCCTTCGTCGCAGACGTCGCGGACTACGGCGAATGGCGGTCCGGCCACCGCAACGACGGTGGGACGATGTCGGTGTTCTTCTTCTTCCGGCGTGTGGCGCAGGCCATGGCCGGCGGCCTGGCCGGGTGGGGGCTGGCCCTCGGCAACTTCGCCGTCGGAGGGGCAACCCAGCCCGAGTCCGCGCTCACCGCGATCCGCGCGATGGTGGGCCTGGTCCCCGCGGTGCTGGCCGTGGCGGGCGCCGTGATCTTCCTCTTCTACCGGCTCGACGACGCGCGCCACGCCGAGATCATCAGGGAGCTCGGCCGGGTCTGAGGCGCCCGGGATCGCCAGGGACGCCCCCGGCGCCGGGGGCGTGAAGGATTCAAATTCAGTTGCGCAAGGGCTTGTTGGTCGCCAGGAGATGACGCACGCGCGCCTGGTTGTTCGGCATCCCCAGCAAGTCGACCGCGGCATCCACCTCACGGGGGAGCAGGTCGTCCTCGGTGGCCGTGGCGCCGGCGTGGTCACCGGTCAGGACCCCCGCGATGTGGGCGACGATCACCCGATCGGTCTCGGACGCCTCGGCCCAGCCCTTGTCCAGTGGCTCGGCCGTGGGGTCGTGGAGCGGCAGCGTCACCGCGGGCGACGGCGTCCACCCCGCCTCGAGCAGGTCGAGCGCGACCGCCTTGGCCTCCGCGAGCACCCGGCGTGCCGAGGCGACCACCTCGTCGGACCCGCGCAGCAGGTGCCACGACGCGGCCTGCCACGCCGACGTGCTGACCTCGCTGCCCGCCGTCACCGCGAACGCGGACGCCGCGGGGTCGGCCTCACCGGCCTCCACCGCCCGGACCAGGCTCTGGACGACCCCGCCCCAGGCGGGGAGCAGCCCGACGGTCCGCTCGGGGAAGCCGGCGTACAACTCCGCGTGGGCGACGACCCGGTTGGCCGCCAACATCAGCTCGCACCCGCCGCCCAGGGCGAAGCCCTTCGCCGCCGCCACCACCGGGAATGACGCGTTGCGCAGGTCGTGGAACGCCACCTGCCCCCGGCGCACCAGAGCACGCAGCCCCTCCGGATCGGACTCGTCGATGAAGTGGGTGAACGTCGCCAGGTTCGCCCCGGCGGAGAACGCTCGCGGGTGGTCGGATCCGATGACCAGCGCACGCAACGCTCCGTCCTCGCCCAACGCCCGTGCCCGTTCGACCATCTCGATCACGCCGGAGTCGCACGTGTTCATCTTGGTCCGCAGTGCCAGGCAGGCGACACCGTCGCCCAGGTCGACGACCCGCGCCGACTCGTTCTCGGCCAGGACGCCGCCGGTGCGCACCGCGTCCGCCACCGTGAGGACGCCCTCGACGCGCTGCCGTTCGCGGACGGTGCCGTCCGAGCCCAGCACGGTGGCGTGGTCGGGGTGGAAGCCGCCGGCGTCCGCTGCGGCGCGCAGCAGGGCGGGCACGGGCCGGCCTTCGGCCTCGTAGCGGGCCACGATCGCAGGAGTACCCACGGCGTCCGCCAGTTCGAACGGGCCCCGGCCCCAGGCGAAGCCCAGGCGCATGCCCTCGTCGACGGCGTCCACGTCGTCGGCGACCTCGGGCGCGATGTGGCAGGCGTAGTCGAGGACCTGGGCGAAGACGGTCCACGCGAAGCGCGCACCGGGGGAGTCGCCGGCCAGCAGCGTGGGGAGGTCGGGGGCGGACGCCGCGGGGTCCGTGGGTTCGCGGCGGGCCCGGTACTGGAGCGTCTCGAAGTCGAGCACCTCGTCGACCTTCTCGCCGGCCTCGTTCCTGCGGCGGGTGAAGCCGCCGGGCCCACGCCGTCCGATCAGGCCGTTGTCCAGCAGGTGGCGGAAGACGCGGTCGTCCATGAGGCTGTAGCGCTGCGCGGCATCGGTGTCGGGCAGCGCGTTCATCAGGACGGGCCACAGCAACGGGACCAGGTTGACGCCCACGAGGTCGAACAACCCGAACACGCCCGTGCGGGGGATGCCGAACGGCTTGGACATGATCGCGTCCGTCGTCTCGACGTCGAGCCCGGTGCGGAAGGCCTCGAGCGCGGCGACGGCCATCCAGTGGCTGCCGAGGCGGTTCGCGATGAAGCCCGGGGTGTCGCGGCACTCGAGCACGGACTTGCCGAGCTGGCGGTCGGCGACGTGCCCCACGCGCGCCGTGATCTCCGGCGCGGTGGCCGTACCGGCCACGATCTCGAGCAGTTCCATCGTGCGGGGCGGGTTGAAGAAGTGGGTGATGGTGAAGTCCCGGGCGAACGCCTCGGACTGGCCACGCACCAATTCGGACGCCGGGATGCCGGACGTGTTCGACGAGACCATCGAGCCCGGGCGGCGCAGCGGTTCGAGGCGGGCGTACAGCTCGTGTTTCACGGCGGGATCCTCGAAGACCGCCTCGATCACCCAATCGGCGTCGGAGACCGCGGCGAGGTCGTCCTCGATGTTGCCGGGGGTCACACGGTCGGCGAACTCCGGGACCATGAAGCCGCCGACCTGCAGCTGGCGCGCGATGCCGGCTCGGGCGAGGGCGGACCTGTCCTCTGCGTGGGCGTTGGAGCCCTCGGCGACCCGGTCGAGCAGCGTCACCTCGATGCCGCAGTTGGCCAGGTGGGCGGCGATGCCGGCGCCCATGGTTCCGGCGCCGATGACCACGGCGCGACGGACGGGTTCGAACCCGTCGATCATCGGGATGCGGGGTCGGCGGTCGGCGATGGTCATGGCGTCCTCCCGGGTCGGCTCGTCGCTGAGCTGCTCTCACCATCGTGACACCCGGGTCAACCCCCCGCGGTGCCACTTCGGCACCTCAGGTGGGTGCTGCGCATCTTCTGCGTGCGCCTGTTGCGGCTCGTCGGGCGCGGGGGGCTTGGTGACACTCAGGCTTGCCACTCCTGGGCCGGTGGGTAACGCCGACACTCAGGTTTGTCACTCCTGAGTGCGTGGCGAACCCGCCCCGGATGTGACAAACCTGAGTGTCGGCGCCCCCAGCGCATGCCCAGCCCCAGCCCCAGCCCAGCCCCAGCCCCCAGCCCAGCCTCGGCACCTCAACGCGCGATCTCATTGCCGTCGACCCACACCCGCCGGACGTCGGCCGGACCGGCCTGGGCGAACAGCTTGGCCAGCGCGTCCTCCGCGGACGCCGCATGGCGCAGGGTCGTCGCCAGCGTCGAGCCGGGATCCGGGCGCACCCACTGGGCATCGAATCGGCGTCCGATCCCCAGGTCGCCGATGAGATGGCCGAGGCCCAGCGCGTCCGCTCCCGCCCGGGTGGCCAGCCACAGCAGGCGCGTCGGTCCGAGGCGGACGCCGTGCGATCCCAGCACCTGCTGGACGAGGCTGGCCAGCAATCCCTCCTTGAACAGCGAGAACCCGATGCCGGCGCCGACGTCCGTGCCGAGCGCGACCCGGACGCCGTGGGCCAGGTGCCGCGCGAAGGGGAACAGCCCGCTGCCGAGCGCGAGGTTGCTGGCCGGGCAGTGGGCGACGGACGCCCCGTGCGCGGCCAGGCGTTCCACTTCGGACGCCGTGGGGTGCACGTTGTGCGCCAGGACCGAGCGGGCCCCCACGAGGCGGTGCCGTTCGTAGGTCGTGAGGTAGTCGGGGGCCCCGGCGAGTGACATGACCGCGGCGATCTCCGTCCGGTTCTCGTTGAGGTGTGAGGTGAACAGGGCGCCGGGCACCTCGTCCAGCAGCGCGGCGCACGAATCCAGCAGCGCCGGCCCGCACGAGAGGGTGAAGCGGGGGGTGACCGCGTAGCGCAAACGGCCGACCCCGTGCCAGGCCTCGGCGAGGGCCCGTCCTTCTGCCAGAGCACGCCCGGGCGTGGTCAGCAGGGACTCCGGGAGCCGACGGTCACCGACCACGAGACCGGCGGTGACCCGGAGGCCGACCCGGGCGGCCTCCGCGAGCAGGCTCCCGACCGCCGGGGCGAAGTGGGAACCGAACACCAGCGCGGTCGTCGTGCCCGCACTGGCGAGTCCGGCCACGAAGTCCGCGGCGACCCCGGACGCATACGCGACCTCGGCGAGCCGTTGCTCCTCGGGGAGCGCGCACTGGTCGAGCCAGTCCAGCAGCGGGAGTCCGAGTTCGCCGATCACGAGGACCTGCGGGAAGTGGACGTGCGTGTCGACGAACCCCGGCAGCAGCAAGCCGTCGGCGAGGTGGACGACCGCGTCGCCCGGGTGACGGGCGCGAACCTCCGCGAAGTCGCCCCGTTCGACGATCACGCCGTCCAGGACGAGCAACCCGGCGTCCGAGGTCGCACGAAGGCGTCCGCCCCGGAACGGATCATCCGGGGTGTCCAGGACCGTCGCGCGATAGATGGTCATGGCGGCACCCCTCCACCAGCGTTGCACGATTGGGCGCACCTGGGCGCCGGTCGGGCAGGATGTCCCCGTGGGGAACACGGAACGGGTGGGCGTCGTGCTGGCCGCGGGCGAGGGACGGCGACTGCGGCCCCTCACCGACCTGCGACCCAAGCCCCTGTGCCCCGTGGCGAACCGTCCGCTGCTGGATTGGGCTCTCGACCGGCTCCGTCCCCACGTCTCCCGCACGGCCATCAACGCGTTCCACCTTGCCGGCCAGCTGGACGCCCACGTCGCCGGCACCGGGATCCACGTGTCGCACGAGGAGCAGTTGCTCGGCAGCGCCGGCGCGCTCGGTCGCCTCGCACCCTGGATCGGCGACGCGGACGTCCTGCTGCACAACTCCGATGCCTGGCTGACGGACGACCTCACCGACCTCGTCGACGGGTGGACGGGCGAGTTCCCGCGCCTGTTGGTCACCGAGGCGGGCGACGGCCCGGCGGACTTCGGTCCGTGGCGGTTCGTCGGCGTCAGCCTGCTGCCGCACCACCACGTGACCCGCCTGCCGAACCACTTCGCCGGCCTGTACCCGCTGGTCTGGAAGCCCGCGTTCGAGCGGGGCGAACTCGAGTTCGTGCCGGTGCGGGGCGACGTGGTCGACTGCGGGACCCCGGCGGACTACCTGCGGGCGAACCTGCTGGCCAACGGTGGGCGGAGTGTCGTGGGGGAGGGCGCCGTCGTGGAGGGTGAACTGATCGACAGCGTCGTCTGGCCCGGCTGCACCGTCGCAGCCGGCGAGGTGGTGCGCGAATCGGTCCGCGCGGACGGCGGCCTCACCGTCGACTGCAGCTCCGCGACTCAGGCGGACGGCAAGCAGCGGTAGACGCGGGACTCGTACGGTTCGAGGGTCCCTGCCCCGTCGGTGCCGTGGCTGCCCAGAAGCAGCACCGCTCCCGGGACGGGATCGGGGATGGGGAGCCGACGTTCGGTGAGGTTGAGCTGGACCAGGAACCGCTTGGCCTCGTCCGCCCGGAACCAGGCGAAGTACCCCGCGCGTTCTGGCTCACTGAAGTCGACCGTACCCAGGCGCAGGGCCCGGTGCCGGCGCCGCAGCGTCGTCAGCCTCCGGTAGTGGTTGAGCACCGAATCGGGGTCCCCCGCCTGCTCGGCCACGCTGAAGCCGGGATCGGGACGACCTCCCAGCCACGGCGTCCCCGTCGTGAACCCTGCGCTGGGGGTGGCGTCCCAGCGCAGGGGGACGCGTCCGTGGTCGCGCGTGCTGGTGAGGACCTTGGCCCAGGCCTCGTCCTCGGTGGCGCCGTCGTCGACCAGCGTGCGGAACCGGCGCAGCGCCTCGACATCCCGCAGGTCGTCGATGCTCGTGAACGGCTGGTTCACCGCCGCCAACTCCTGGCCCTGGAACAGGAAGGGCGTGCCCCGCATGGTCAGCTGGAGCGTCCCCAGCAGCTTGCCGAGGGCGACCCGGTGCTCGGGATCGGGGTTGACCTTGCTGATCATCCGCGGGTTGTCGTGGTTCTCGTAGAAGAGGGTCAACCAGTCGTTGCTGCCGATCCGCGCCTGGTAGTCGATGAGGTAGCGCTTGTACCACTCGAGGTCGTAGCGGTAGTCGTCGAACCGGGAATGGCCGCCCGACTCCAAGTGGTCGAAGCTGAAGACCAGGTCCAGTTCGCCGCGGTCCGCGCCGGTGAGGAGGCGTCCGGTCTCGACCCCGATGCCGGGCGTCTCCCCGACCATCACCCGGGGCACCTCGCCCGGGACCTCGAACGCCCGTGACCGCAGTTCGCGCAGGTGCTCGTGCAGCCGCGGCCCGTAGAAGTAGTGCTCGACGCCGGCCACCTGGAGCAGGTCACCGATCAACTCGTGGCCATCGGGCAGGTCCGGGGCCTTGGAGATGAAGTTGATGACGTCCATGCGGAAGCCGTCGATCCCGCGGTCGAACCACCACCGGCAGATGTCGACGACCTCGTCCCGGACCGCCGGGTTCTCCCAGTTGAGGTCGGGCTGCCCCGGCGCGAACACGTGGAGCACCCACCGTTGGATCTCCGGCAGCCATCGCCACGCCGGGCCGGTGAACGTCGACTGCCAGTTGTTCGGCGGACGCCCCGGATCCTGCGGATCGGGCGGCAGCAGGAAGTAGTAGGCGCCGTACGGGCCGTCGGGGTCGGCCAGCGCCTTCTGGAACCACTCGTGCTGGTCGGACGTGTGGTTCACGACCAGGTCGAGGATGATCCGCATGCCGCGCGCGTGGCACGCGGCGATCAGGGCGTCCACCTGGTCGAGCGTGCCCATCTCCTCCATGACGGCCCGGTAGTCCCGGACGTCGTACCCGCCGTCCTCGTTGGGGGAGTCGAAGATCGGGCTCAACCACAGGCAGTCCACCCCGAGGTCGGCCACGTGGTCGAGGTGTTGCAGGATGCCGCCCAGGTCGCCGATCCCGTCGCCGTCGGAGTCGGCGAAGCTGCGCGGATACACCTGGTAGAAGACGGCCTCCTTCCACCAGGTCGGCTCCGGCTCGCCCTCCCCCGGATCGGGGGCATGGGGCTCGGCGTTCGCCAGGTTGATGAGCAGGGGGATCAAGGCGTGCCCGGTGAGCAGGCGCAACACGGCGTCCACGCTCTTCAACCTGAGCCGACCGATGACCGGGTTGTCGATCCACCGGTTGGACCGTCCCTGGAGGTGGAAGAACTTGTCGATCACGTCCCGACCGACGGGGTGGGCGTAGAAGTCACGCATGCGAGCGTTCTCGTCCAGCGGCGGGTTCACCGGCCGGGGACGCCGCATCCTCCGGATCGCCGACGCGGACCTGCTGAGGGCCGCCCCCGCTCGGGAGGCCCTGGCGCGCACATCGGGCCGCATCTCAGAGCTCCGGTTCGAGGACGGTGCGGTCGAGCGGGATCCGCGTGGCCCCCGTGATGACCGCCACGCGTGCCGACAGCGGCCCGATCCGACTCCCCATGCACCCGTGATACCGGACGAATCGAGGTTCGGCAAGCGCCCGCACGGCCACCGGCAGACCCGCGGTCAACTCCTACTCGACGATGACGCGCTTCTCACCGAGCTTGATCTGGTTGGTGAGGAGCGCGCGCGAGATCTGGTAACGCCCGCAGGCACACCCGGACTGCAACTCGTCCGAAACCAGCGGGTCGTCGCTGGTGTCCAGCAGGTCGAACCAGTCCCGGCCCTCCTCGGAGCCCGTGTGCCGAGCGTCGGGGAGGTCCTTGTGCCCATGGCTCCTGGAGTTCAGGACGGAGTGGAAGACCCGGCCGGCGTCGGTGTCGTACACCGAGCCCAGGTGGTGGCCCTTGCTGCAGTGCACGTTCACCTTCGCCTTGTCGCTGGGACTCGGGCCCAGTGCGTCGAAGGCCTTACGCGCGGTCCGCTCACGAATCTCATGGTTGGTGGCACTCATCCTGAGACAGTACGTGGCCGGCGCCGGATCCAACAGGGGGACGCTGCTCAGGTGCCGAACTCCGGCTGCCCCCACAAACACCGGATGCATCCGGTGTTTGTCGAGACAATCGGGTCCCGCCGCTGCGTCAGACGATGTGGGCGATCTCGTAGATCTCCGCGGTGGGGTGGCCCGCACGCTCATGGACGCGCAGGATGGCCTCCTTGTCGGGGCCGGTGCTCAGGCAGAACGCCTTGCCGCTGCTGGGATCCAGCCACGCCTGTTCGAAGTGCACCCCCTCGTCGTTCTCGATCGCGAGGTCGGCGTTGTGTGCCTCGAGGAACTGCTCAGCGGTGACCCCCACGAATCCGTCGTGGACGTCCATGAACTTCGCCATGATCCGTCACCCTCCTTGCTGGTGCCCGGAAGGCCCGGGCATGCCGCAACGCTACGACCGCCGGCACCGGTCGACAAGGGGTAAGGTAAGGCAATCCTAACTTGGCGTGACCGGCGTTCAGCGACGCCATGGCCCCAGCGCGCGCACGGCGACGGTCGGCTGCGTCACCGCCCTACGTCACCATCCAGCACAGGCAGAACGGGTGCCCGGCGGGGCTGGCGTACACCTGGTAGTTGTCGGGCTCTCCCGCTGGGTCGGACGCCGGCTTGAGCACGCGCGCACCCAGGCTCATCACCTCGTCGTGGGCGGTTCCGAAGTCGTCCACCCAGAGGTCGAGGTGGACCTGCTGCCCCGGCGTCCCGTCGGGCCAGTCCGGCGGCACGTGGTCGGGCGCCAACTGGACGGCCGCGCGTGGCTTCCCGTCCACGTACACCATGTGCCAGTCGTCGTCGGTGCGGACGGTGCCGCCGAGCACCCCCGCCCAGAACGTGCTCTCCGTGGCGATGTCGGCGGCGTCGAACACCACGACCTGATGGTTGATCTGCATGCGTCGATCGTGGCGTCCGGCACCGCCGGTTACAAGGGCTTCATGGTCGGACGCGGGGGCACGCAGGGCGAGGGCGGCGCGTCGTTGACGGGGTGCGCGCCCCGGAGCCCGCTCAGGTGCCGACGCCGAGGGAACGGAGCTTGACGAGCAGCGCGACCAGGTAGAACGCCAGCATCATGATGCACAGCCACGTCATGTGTCGCTGGGGCATCCGGTGCAGCAGGGGATGGGTCGCGGGGTGGATCGAGAACACGAACGGCGTGGCGAAGAGCCCGAAGACGACCACGGAGGCCAGCGACGTCAAGCCGTGCAGGTCCAAGGGGTAACGGGAGAAGTCCCAGAACGGGTTGCTGCCGAGGACGGCGATGAGCGCCAGGCCGCTGAGGGCCTCGACGGCGCCTGACAGGGCCGCCGCGATCAGGAAGACCACGAGCGGGGTGAGGTGGTAGCGGCGCTGCAGCGGGATCACCACGAGGATCATGACGGCTGCCCCGAGGCCGTAGGGCTCGGCGAAGTGCAGGATCGCGCCCGGACCGACGGGCCGCCACCACTCGGGGTCGCTCGTCAACTGGACCATCACGATGCTCAGGACCAGCTCCCACCACGTGCCGACGAGCGCCGCCGTCCACATGTAGACCCACAGCTCTTCCCAGAAGCGCAGGCTCCGAAACTTGTGCACGGGCCCCGGCGGGGCCGCCCCACGATTCCGCGCGCCGCGCATGGATCCGTCTCCTGCCCACCGGCGACGAGGTCCGGTGACGCCCCCAGCGTGCCATCCGGACGCCTCGGCGGTCAGGCCGACTCGCGGACCACCAGTTCTGGCGCAATGAGGGCGGGCGTGGTGACGGGGCGGCCGGCCAACTGGTCGAGCACCATGCCGGTGGCGAGACGGGCCAGGTCGCCGGCCGGGTTGGTCACGGTTGTCAGCTGCGGATGCGTCGACCGGCTGAGCTCGGTGGCGTCGTAACCCACGACACGGACGTCCTCGGGGACGCGGCGCCCCGCTGCTCGCGCGGCGTGGATGACCCCCGCCGCGGTGAGGTCGTTCGCCGCGAACACGCCGTCGACGTCGGGATGTTCGGCGAACAGTCGCTCGCCGATCGCCTGTCCGGTGGCGAGCGTGAAGTCCCCTTCGTAGCGGATCGACGAATCCAGGCCGGCCGTCCCCAGCGCGTCCGCCCAGCCTGCGAGGCGGTCCACCGCCGCCACCATGTCCAGCGGACCCGTGACGACCGCGACCCGGCGCGATCCGGCTGCGACCAGCCGCTCCGCCGCGAGGCGACCCCCGGCCACGTTGTCGACGTCGGCGTAGGGCAGGTCGGCGTCCGATTCCAGTGGACGTCCGATGAAGGCGGCGGGCAGGCCGATCCGGGCGATCTCGTGGGCGAGGTGGTCGTCTCGGTGGTGCGAGAGGACGACCACGCCGTCCACGTGTCCGCCACGCAGGTAGCGCAGCAGCCGGTCACTGGTTCCCGTTCGCGACCGCATGAGCAGCACCAGCTGCTTGGGTGTCTCCGCGAGCGCCTCGGCGACGCCCGCGATGGACAGGGCGATGAACGGGTCGGAGAACACGCGCGAGTCGGTCTCCGGGACCACCACCGCGATGGTGTCCGTCTGACGGGTGACCAGGCTGCGCGCGGCCGGGTTGGGTACGTAGCCCAGCTGTTCGACCGCGCTGCGCACCGCCTCGAGGTTCGCGCTGCTGACGAGCTCACCACCTCGGATGGCGCGGGACGCCGTTGCGCGCGACACCCCCGCCACGCGCGCGACGTCCTCCAGGGTGGCCCTCGGCCGTGCCTCGTTCACCGGTTCCTCCTAGTCGAGGAGGGTGACACGTCCCGTCCGGGCCACCTCCGCGTACCACTGGGCGGACGCCTTGGGCGTCCGGGTCAAGGTGTCGGGCTCCACCCGGACGATGCCGAACCGCTTGCCGAGCCCCCATGCCCACTCGAAGTTGTCCAGCAGCGACCACACCATGTAGCCACGGACGTCCGCGCCCTGCTCGACCGCGGCGTGCACAGCGGCGAGGTGGTCGCGGATGTAGGCGACCCGGTCCGCGGTGTCGTCGACGAATCCCACGGCGTCCGGATGCTCGGCGAAGGCGGCGCCGTTCTCCGTGACGTACAGCGGGATGCCGGCAGGGCCGGTGTAGTCCTCGTGGAGCCGCAGGAGCAGCCGGCGGAGGCCGTCTGGCTGGATCTCCCAGCCCATGTCCGTCCGCGGCAGGTCGCGGGGGACGCCCCGGACCCGCTCCGAACCGACGTACGGGCTGCGGCGCGGGAGGCCGCCGGGGCCGCGGAACTCCAGCGGTGCATCGTCGGCCGGATCCGGCGCGGCGAACGCGCCGCCGTTGTAGTAGTTCACGCCGAGCACGTCGAGGGGAGCGGAGATGAGCTCCAGGTCGCCGTCGCGGGCCACCCGTCCCAGACCGGCCTCCGCCATGTCCTCGAGCACGTCTTCGGGGTAACGGCCCTTGAAGATCGGGTCGAGGAACACGCGGTTGAACGCGCCGTCGATGCGGCGGGCGGCATCCACATCCCCCGGGTTCGCAGGATCGGCCGGGTCGGCGACGGTGTGGTTCGTGGTGATGCCCACCTGGAGGTCGCGCCCGGACGCCCGCAGGCGCTCCACGGCGAGGCCGTGCCCGAGAAGCAGGTGGTGCACGGCGTCCACTGCCTCGGTGGGAGAGGTGTGTCCGGGTGCGTGCTCGCCCGCGGCGTACGACAGGAACGACGAGCACCACGGCTCGTTGAGGGTCGTCCAGACGGGGACGCGGTCACCCAACCGGCCCAGCACGGCGTCCGTGTAGTCGGCGAACCGGTGGGCCGTGTCGCGGTTGGTCCAGCCTCCCTTGTCCTGGAGCGCCTGCGGGAGGTCCCAGTGGTAGAGCGTCAGCCAGGGCCGGACGCCGTGTGCCAGCAGTTCGTCGACGAGCCGCGAGTAGAAGTCGAGGCCCTCGGGATTGGCGGGCCCGCCATCGGGGCACGCGCGGGCCCACGACACCGAGAACCGGTACGTGTCCAGCCCCAGGCTCTCGATGAGGGCGACGTCCTCGGGCATCCGGTGGTAGTGGTCGCACACCACGTCGCCGGAGTCGCCGTTCGCGATGGCACCCGGGACGCGGCAGAACGCGTCCCAGATCGAGTCGCGGCGTCCGTCCTCGTGGACGGCCCCTTCGATCTGGTAGGCGGCCGTGGCCGTGCCCCACGAGAACCCGGCGGGGAAGGTGAGTTGGGTCATCCCTTCACAGCTCCTTGCATGATGCCGGAGACGAGGTGCCGTCCGGCGACGATGAAGACCAGCAGCAGCGGGACGGTCGCGATGACCACGCCCGCCATGATCAGCGAGTAGTCCTTGAAGTAGGACGCCTGCAGCAGTTGCAGCGCCACGGGCAGGGTCGGGTTGGACGGGCCCAGCACGATGAACGGCCAGAAGAAGTTCGTCCACGAGCCGACGAACGTGAAGAGCGCCAGCATCGCCGCGGCGGGGCGGGCTGCGGGCATCGCGACGTGCCAGAACGTCCGGATCATCGAGCAGCCGTCCACGCGGGCGGCCTCGATGAGCTCATAGGGCAGGGCGTCCTGCAGGTACTGCGTCATCCAGAACACGCCGAAGGCGGTGACCATGCCCGGCACGATGACGGCCTGGAGTTGGCCGATCCAGCCCAGGCGCGACATCACGATGAACAGCGGCACGATGCCCAACTGGGTCGGCACGGCCATGGTGGCGATCACGAACACCAGCAGGGGGCCGCGTCCGCGGAAGTTGAGCTTCGAGAAGGAGTAGCCCGCCAGCGTCGAGAACACCACCACCGACAGGGCCGTGATGACCGCGACGATCGTCGAGTTGAGCACGGCGGGCCAGAAGTTGATGTCGGAGTTGACCACCCGGCTGAGGTTGAGCAGCAGGTTCGGTTCCGGGATCAGCGACGGGATCGGGTTGCGCGCGATGGTCGCGGCGTCCGAGCTGGCCAGCAGGAAGGCGAAGTAGAGCGGGTAGGCCGAGATGAGCAGGACGGCGGTGAGCAGCAGGTAGGAGATCCAGTGCGGACGCCGTTCGGCACCGTGGCCACGGCTGCCGCGGCCGTTGCGGCGAGCGCCGGGGTCGCGTCGCTCGAGACGGCGACGGGCGGCCCGGGCGGCGCCCTTCCCGGCGGTCTGTTCGATCGCTGCGATCGAGTTCATCGGCGGGCCACCTTCCGGCGTCGCGGCGCTTCACCCGAGGCGATGCGCCTGGTCAGGGCGAAGTTGATCATGCCGATCACGATGATGATGCCGAACAGGATCCAGGCCACGGCGGCCGCGCGCCCGAAGCTCTTCTGGGCGCCCCAGCCCAGCTCGTAGAGGAACATCGTCATGGTCATCCACTGCCGGTCGGCCCCGCCGAGGCCGAGGGTGTCATACATGCGGGGCTCGTCGAAGATCTGCAGGCCGCCGATGGTCGAGGTGATGACGACGAAGATGATCGTCGCGCGCAGCATGGGCACGGTGATGCTGAAGAACTGGCGCCAACGGCCGGCGCCGTCGACGATGGCGGCCTCGTAGAGGTCGCGGGGCACGGCCTGCATGGCGGCGAGGAAGATCAGGGCGTTGTAGCCCGTCCAGCGGAAGTTCACCATCGTGGCGATGGCCAGGTGCGAGGACAACCGGTCGGAGTGGAAGCCGATGGGGTCCAGCCCGACCATCCCCAGCAGGGCGTTGATCATGCCGGACTGGTCGGCGAACAGCTTGGAGAAGATGAGCGACACCGCGACGGGCGCCACGACGTACGGCAGCAGGACGCCCATGCGCCAGAAGGTCTTCGCCCGCAGGTTGGCGTCCAGGATCGCCGCGATCGCGATGGCCGCGAGCACCTGGGGGACCGAGGAGAGCAGGAAGATCGAGAAGGTGTTGCCCAGCGCGCGGGAGAACCGCTCCATGCCCAACACGTCGACGTAGTTCTGGAGGCCGACGAACGCGCCCTGGCCGCCGATGAGGTGCCACTGGTGCAGCGAGACCCAGGCCGTGTACAGCAGGGGGTAGAGCCCCACGATGGCGAACAGGATGAAGAACGGGCTGATGTAGAGGTAGGGGGAGAGCCGGACGTCCAGGCGGGACAGTCGGTGGCGCAGGGCCGGACGGCTCGGCTGCGCGGTGGGTGGGGCGGTGGACGCCATGGTGCTCCTCTCGGCCGGGTGCCGGCGCCACGGGAGGCGCCGGCACCGGGAACGGCTCAGCTCAGGCCGAGGTCCTTGTAGGCGGCCACGGCCTTGTCCCACGAGGCCTGTCGGTCGTCGGTCTTGTCGACGTCGGTCCGGTTGATCGCGTCGGAGGTCAGGGCGCGGATGGCGAAGTAGTTCGGGCCCTTGTACGGGGTCACCGAGACGGCCGCGGCGCGGCTGCTCAGGATCTCACCGGTGGGGGCGTTGTTGAAGAACTCGTTCTTCGCCGCCTTCAGCTCGGGGCTCTTGAGTGCCTCGACCTGGCTCGGGAACGTGCCCTTGGCCGCGAAGGCCTTGAGCTGCTGCTCAGGGGCGGTCAGCCACGCGGCGAGCTTCTTCGCCTCGGCTTGGTGCTTGCCCTGGGTGGGGACGGTCAGGTACGAACCGCCCCAGTTGCCGCCGCCGCCGGGGAACACGTCGGCGATGTCCCAGCCCGTGACGCCCTTGGCGTTGCCCTCGATGACGCCGAGCATCCAGCCCGGGCACAGCATGGTGGCGAAGCCGTCGGACTGGAAGGCGTTCACCCAGTCGGGGCTCCACTGGGAGAGGTTGGCCGAGAGGTCGTCGTCCTGGGCTGCGGCCATCAGCTGGTCGTAGACCTTCTTGATCTGGGCGTTGTCGCCCAGCGGGATGGGCTTGCCGTCCGAGGTCTCGAAGGGGTTCTGGATCTGGTTGATCATGCCCTGGAACACGCCGTCGGAGGCGTCGAACCACGGCGTCCCGGTCTTGGCGACGAAGTCCTTGCCGACCGAGAAGTACTTGGTCCAGTCGCCCTTCAGCAGGGCGGCGACCTCGGTGCGGTCGGTCGGAAGGCCGGCCTTGGCGAACAGGTCGGAGCGGTAGCAGATGCCCTCCGGTCCGATGTCGGTGCCGTAGCCCATCAGCTTGCCGTCGGGCGTGGTGGCGGCCTTGACCTTCCAGTCGAGCCAGCGACCCTCGACGCTCGGATCCTTCAGGTCGACGAACTTGTCCGCGTACTGCATCATTTCCGGCACCCAGTCGACCTCGATGGCCTCGATGTCGGCCAGGCCGGAACCGGCGGCCAGACGGGTGTTGAGGTTGTCCCGGGCCTCGTCGGCGGTGGCGGCCTTCTTGTGCTCGACGGTGATGTTCGGGTTGAGCTTCGTGTACTCCTTCACGAGGTCCTCGTAGCCGAACTCGTTGAAGGTCGCGACGGTGAGCGTGATCTTCTCCTGAGGGGCGGCGGTCCCGGGCGCGGTCGTCCCGGTGGCGCCGGTCCCTGTGCCGGTGGGGCCGCCGCAGGCGGTCAGGGTGATGGCCAGCGCACTGATGGCGGCGATGGCCGAGATGCGTGACATGCGCACGGAGACTCCTTTGTCAGGGGGCGGGGTCCGCCCGGCTCCCTGGGAGCGCTCTCAGTGCCGGGTGGAGGCGTGGTGGGAGCGCTCTCAGTGGATGTCTTCAATCCAATATTTCTCGGGTGTCTGTGTCAATGGCGTGGGTGTCACGGTTCCATAACGGGGGTTGGTCTCGACGGGGAGCAGGCCCTACGCGGGCGTCTCCCATCGCCCTCCGGGAGCGCAGACCTGCGCCGGTTGCATCCGCGGCACGTGACCTCAGCCGGCGCGAGACGGGGCCCACGTGTTCCTTGCCGGTGCAGGTGTTCCGAACCGGCGCGGCTCGCCCCAAGCGAGGGAGACGACCGACCCGCAACCTCTAGCCCCAGACAGCCGTGGCCCCGGTATGGCCGGTGAGGCCGACCAGGACCAGCGCCACCAGCGCCCCGGCGACCGTCAGCGCGCCGGACAGCCATCCGATCGTCCCCAGCCTCTCGGTCGAGCATCGCCGGATCCGGAGGAACCCCGGGAGGGCGACGGCCATGACCAGGACGGGCCAGGGCGTCCAGGTGCCGAGGGCCTGATGGCGGGCGATCCTCGGTGAACCGGCGATGCCGAGGTCCTGGGCGAGGATCGGGCCGGTGAGCATGGCCGCGAAGGCCGACAGGGTGGCGACGACCCCGAGGATGACGACGAGGCTGCCGTAGTGCGTCCGGAGACGGGGGAGGAACACGACCAGCAGGGCCCCCAGCGCGGCCAAGGGCACGAAGATCACCGCGGCGTGCACGATCAGCGGGTGCCAGGGGAGGCCGAAGATGGGCATGGTCAGCTCTTGATCGGGTTGCCGTCGCGGTCCAGGACGTACCAGACGGTCTGCACGTTCTGACCCGTGGTGTCGCCCGGCTTGCTGTCGCCCTGCCAGTGGTAGAGCGGCCAGCCGTTGTAGGTGGCCTGCGTCCGGCCGTCGGTGCGCTGGAACGACCCGAGCTTGGAGTCGTCCACGTCCTTGCCCAGGGTCGGCTTGCCCAGCAGCGGCGGCCAGGCCACGAGGCACTTCCCCTCGCAGGCGCTCATGTTGGGGCTGTCCTTGGTGAACATGTACAGCGTCATGCCCTTGCCGTCCACGAGGATCCTGCCGAGTGACGAGTCACCCAGTTTCAGGGCGAGCGTGGCGGCGTCCGCGGCCGGGGCGCCGGGGGAAGCCGATGTGGCCGGCGCCGACGCGGACGCCGGACCGTAGCCGGGCATGGGTGCCTGCGAGGAACGGGACTGCGCGGTGCCCCCGGAACATCCGGCGAGCAGGCCCAGCGTCAGCAGGGTTCCGATGGCGAGGGTGATGCGAGAAGCTGTGGAGATGGGCATGGGTCCTCCTGATGGTCCCAGGTGCCGCGGTCTGCGGCGTCAGTCCCCGACGCGGGGACGACCGTGATACGACCCGGGAGTCGGAAGGGATTGCGTCGCGGCGCAATCCCGGACGGTGTCGCGTCCGTATTCAAGGGCGTGACGTTGTTCTCGCTGGCCGACCGGGCCCCGGACGCCGCCCTCGTCGCCGGGCTCGCGATCGGGGACGAGGCGGCCGCCGTCGCGTTCGTGCGCCGGTTCGAGCGCCGCGTCTTCGGGCTGGCGTTGTCGGTCACCCGCGACCGTGGTCTCGCCGAGGACGTCAGCCAGGAGACGTTCCTGCGTGCCTGGAAGGCCGCGGGCACCTACGACGTGCGGCGCGGTTCGGTGCTCACGTGGGTGCTGACGATCACGCGCAACCTCGCGATCGACGCCGTGCGTGCCAGGCGCTCGACCCCGACGGACGCCGCGGTGCTGGACCACCTCGTGACCACGACGCTGCGTGACCCCGCCGAGGACGTCGACAACCAACTCGAGGCCGCCAGGGCCGCCGAGCACCTCCGCGACCTTCCCCCCGAGCAGGCGCGTGCCGTGGTGCTCGCGGTGGTCGGCGGCAACACCGCCCAGGAGGTCGCCGACCACGAAGGGATCCCGTTGGGAACCGCCAAGACCCGTATCCGAACCGGCCTGCGCCGCATGCGGCAGGCCCTGGAGGTCGAATCATGAGCCCTCACCTCACCGACGACCTGCTCGTCGCCCTCGCCCTGGAGGAGGTCGGTTCCCCCCAGCGGGAGGAGTTGAGCGCGCACCTCGCCGGCTGCGCCGCCTGCCGCGCGGAGTACCACGCCGTCGAGGACGCCGTGCGCCACACGCTCGCCGCTGCCCCCGCCATCGCACCGCCCGCGGGGTTCTCCGGCCGGGTGGTGGAGGCCATGGGCCTGGCGTCCGGTCAGGGCCGGCCGGAGACCCGGACGCTTGCCGCCCCGCGGCCACGCCGGACGCCGTGGCTCGCGGCCGCAGCGTCCGTGCTCGTCGGCGCCGGGATCGGATCCGCAGCCACGCTGGGCATCCTGGGCCTCCCGGCAGCGACGCCGGCGCCGAGCCCCACAGTCGCCCCGAGTCGCCTCGCGCCCGCCGCGTCCGGCCTGGTGACACGCACGGGTGAGACGGTGGGCAGTGCCGGGCTGGCCATGCTCGATGGACGCCGCGTGCTCGTCATCGCCGTGACGCGGGGAAAGCCGGGCATGACGTACGACTGCCAGCTCGTCGGCGCGGAGGGCGGTCGCACCAGCGGGGGTACGTGGACGCTGGACGATTCCCACGGGACGACCGAGGCGTCCGCCACATGGATCGTGCCGGTGGACGTCGACCCGACCCGCGTGGAGCTGGTCACTCCCAACGGCACCGTGTGGGCGTCCGCCGCGTTCTGAGCCCCGGGAACGCCCCACGTCCCCGGTCGTCCCAGCTAGAGGACCTCGACGTCGATCACGTGGTAGCCCTCGACGCCGTCGGGCAGCACGTCGCGTGCGTGGGCTGACTGGGTGACGCCCGTGGCGTCCGTCGCGCGGGCCGAGACCCGGTGTCGTCCGGGGGTGGCCCGCCAGGTGAGCACCCATTGGCGCCAGTAGTCGACGCCGACCTCGGGGCCCAGTCGGGCCTCGACCCAGGGGCCGTCATCGACCTGCACCTCGACCCTGCCCACCCCGCGGTGGGTGGCCCACGCGACGCCGGCGATCGGGACGTCGCCGGCACGGGAGGGTCCGCGCGGGGTGTCGATCCGGCAGGCGGTCTTCACCGGCCCGAGGGGTGACCAACCCCGCTTGGTCCAGTAGGCGGCGGTGGCGGCGAACGTCGTCACCTCGAGCGTGCGCAGCCACTTCGTGGCACCCACGTACCCGTACAACCCCGGCGTGAGCAGCCGGGCCGGAGCCCCGTGGGCGGGGGTCAGCGGTTCACCGTCCATCGCCACGGCGATCATGGCGTCGCGTCAGTCGAGGAGCACGGCGAGCGGGGTGCCGGCACTGAAGCCGTCCTGCGCCGAGCTCAGCACCATGTCGGCGCCGGCCTGTGGGCCCGCGCGCCGCAGGAGTTCGGCGACGGGGACGCCCAGCCAGCGCGTCGAGCCGCACAGGTCACCACCGATGGGGTTGGAGACGCACGTCAGGGTGATGTCCCGCTCGATCATGGGCAGGGCGACGAGGTCGTCCCAGGAGATCGAGTAGGGGTGGTCGACGAGGCCCTGGATGGTGAGCGACCAGGTGCGGTGGTCGATCCGGGGGACCGCCAGGGCGATGTCGATCCGGTAGAAGCTGGGCGTGGGCGTCCGCAAGGGCGCGAGGTCGGGGGAGAGGCCGTCCAGGCCCGGGGGGAGCGGATCGAGCGGCACCTCGGGCGGGGGGAGCGTCGGTGTTGTCGGCGCGGGGGAGTCACCCGGTAGTGCCCGGCCGCCCAGCAGCGCGAGGGCGCCTCCGGCGCCGAGGAGGCCCGCGCTCCCGAGGAGGAGCCGCCGCCGGGCTTGCGGGTGGGACGAACGGGCCAGGTCCGCGGCGTCCGGCCCGCTCGGTTCGCCCGACCAGATCCAGCGCGGGAGCGCCGTCAGCACCCAGCCGCCCACCAGGACGGCGACCACCGCCGGCAGGGCGTCGGGGAGGGCGGCGTCCGGACGCGAGAGTGCGGCGGCCGCCGACACCGCGCCGAGGGCCGCCACCAGGCCCAGCGCGACCGGACGCCGGCGTTCGACCAGCAGCCCGGCAACCGCCCCGAACAGGGCGACGAACACGACCACCCCGATGATGAGGACGACCTTGTCGGCCGTGCCGAACGTGGTGGCCGCCCACTCCTTGAGGGGTGTCGGGGTCAGGTCGACGGCGACCGAGCCCACGGCGACGACCGGCGATGAGGTCGGGTTCACCCAGCGTGCGGCCGCGTGCCCCGCGGCCGCTCCGACGAGCGCCGCGAGCACCCCGAGGGCCATCACCCCGGCTCTGCGCATGCGTCCGCCTGCCCTCGGGGGCTACCGGGCCGCCCGCGAGCGGAAGCGGTTGTCAGGGTCGTACCGTCGCTTGATCGCGGCGAGTCGCTCGAAGTTGGCGCCGTGGGCGTGGCGGACGGCGTGCGGATCCGTGAGGTCGTCGAAGTTGAGGTAGGTCCCCGCCCGCGCGAACGGGGCGAGGGCGTCCGCCGTCTCCCGGGTCCAGGATCGATTGGCGTCGTCGGCGTCCGGGTCGTCCCAGTTCGACTCCATGCCGATCATGAAGTGGGCCGACCTGTTGGCGATGGGCGTGGCGTCCTCGGCGATGTGCGCGATGGCGCCGCCGTTGATCCAGATGTCCAGCGAGGTCAGCGGCGACGGGCGGGCGGCGGCCCGGTCCACGAGCACCGCGGCCGAGTCCTCGTCGAGGTCCGTGAGGTGGACGGACTTCCAGTGGTACCGGCGTCCGCGGGGGTAGTCATCGTCGAAGAACCGCTGGGCGTCGACCCACGGGACGGTCCGGCCCAGGTCGACCAGGACGGTCCCGAGGTCGCGCAGCGGTGCACACGCGCGTTCCCCGTCGGCCGGGGCGCCGACCCAGGGTCCGGCGATGGCGATGAAGGGCCGACCCCACAGGTCCTGGTCGAAGGGCTCGGAGTGCGGGAACGTTCCGCAGGTCGCGATGCTGCCGAACTCGTGGGGCGCGCCCCGCGCGAAGTCGCGCAGGTTGAGCAGGACGTCGACCCCCTCCTCCAGCGGGAAGGCCAGGAAGGGCAGGTGGACCTCGGGCCCCACCGGATGGGCGGCGAACTCCAGTGCGGTGACCACCCCCAGATCCCACCCGCCGCCGCGGAGCGCCCAGAAGAGGGCGGGGTGATCGCCGGCGTGCACACGCAGCAGGTTTCCGTCGGCCAGGACGATGTCGGCGCTGACGACGTTGTCGCAGCTCAGTCCGTGCTTGCGACGCATCCAGCCGTAGCCGCCCCCGAGCGTGAGGCCGGCCACGCCCGTCCGCGAGACCACGCCCAGCGGCACGGCGAGTTCGTGGGCCTGGGTCGCGGCGTCCACGTCGGCGAGGGTGGCCCCGCCGGCCACCCGGACGCGGCGGGCGTCGGCGTCCACCTGGACGTCGTTCATGCGGGACACGTCGATGACCATCCCGCCGTCGAGCACCGAGGAACCGGCCACGTGGTGCCCGGCGCTGCGCACCGAGACGCCGAGGTCGTGCTGCCGGGCGTGGGCGAGGGCGGCGATCACGTCGTCGGTGCCCTCGCAGTGCACGATGACGGCCGGTCGCTTGTCGATGGTGCCGTTCCAGACGTGTCTCGCAGCCTCGTAGGCGTCATCGTCCGGGTCCGTCACGGTGCCCCGGAGGGTGGCGGCAAGCTGCAGCAGGCTCGCTCCGCTCATGTCCCATGGTCCCACGCTCGGGCGGACTCCGACAGGGGTGGCAGGCTCGCCGACGGCGGCGCTCGGGGCAGGACGCGGAACCGGACGGATGCCGCAGTCGTGACTGCGGAATCCGTCCGGTCGGGTGTTCAGGGGAAGCCGGCCGGGAGCCGGCGCCTGATCAGCGGTTGCTGGAGGTGAAGAGGCCCTTGAGCCAGCCGACGATGCCCTTCGGCTCGGACGCCGCGGGAGCGGCCTCCACGACGGGCTCGGCGACCGGGGCGGCCTCGGCGACCGGCTCGGCCGGGGCGTCGGCGTCCACCTGCTTGATGGCGGACACCTCGAAGGTGAGGGTCACGTTCTCGGAGACGAGCACGCCACCGGTCTCCAGGGCGGCGTTCCAGACCAGGCCGAAGTCCTTGCGGTTGACCTCCACCTTGCCGGTGAGGCCGACGCGCTGGTTGCCGAACGGGTCGAGGGCGGCGCCGTCGTACTCGAAGTCGATGACGACGGGCTTGGTGACGTCCTTGATGGTCAGGTCGCCGGCGACGCGCAGGGTCTCGGCGTCGGGGGAGGTGATCTCGGTGGAGGTGAAGCGGATCGTCGGGTAGGTCTCGACGTCGAAGAAGTCGCCGGAGCGCAGGTGGCCGTCGCGGTCAGCGCTCTTGGTGTCGACCGAAGCGGCCTGGATGGTCACGTCGATGCGGGCATCGGTGAGGTTCGCGCCGGTGGTGGCGGTGCCCTCGAACTCGTTGAAGGCGCCGCGGACCTTGGTCACCATCGCGTGGCGGGCGGTGAAGCCGATCTCGGTGTGCGACGGGTCGAGGGTGTAGGTGCCGTTCAGCTCGTTGAGCGTGCTCATGGGGGTCTCCTTGTTCGCTCGGCGAACCCTGGGGCCCACCGTTTGGTTGATCTGTCAACAAAACTAGACCACGATGCTTGAACTGTCAATCACGAGGGGGAGGCGGGTGGCATGTTGCCGTCAGCCGCGTCCGGCCGGGGGAGCGGCTGGGACGCGTCCGGTCCTCGGCCCTCAGCGGGCGGTCTTGCGGCGGTAGGCGTCCAGGATCACCTGGACGGTCATGTCCAGGGGCAGGCGGCCGGTGTTCACCACCAGGTCGAAGTGGTCGTCGTGCCGCGGGTCCCAGTTGAACAGGCGCTGGCTCATGGCGGAGCGTGCCGAGTCCTCGCGGGCCTGCCGGGCGCGCGCCTGCGCGATGTCGATGCCGGCCTCTTCGGCGCCCCGGGCGATGCGCTGCTCGAGCGGGCCGTCCAACTTCACGTGCAACGCCAGGGGGTCGTCGGCGAGGATCACCGTGGCGTTGCGCCCCAGCACCACACCGCCGTCCGCCACCTGGGCCCGCAGTTCGCGGACCGCGTCCTCGGCGTCCAGCATGTCGAGTTGCCCGGAGAACACGCCCACGTCGGAGGACGCCGCGGTGCGGCCCAGCGTCGCGAGGATGCGGGAGAGGAAGGAGTCCTCCTGGGGGCCGCGCCCCTCGGCTGCCTCGAGATCCTCCGACGAGTAGGCCTGCGAGATCCACGGGACGCCCAATTCGGCCGCGACCGCCGGGCCGACCACACCGGCTCCCGAGCCGTACGTCTCGAAAATCGTCACCACGGGCTTGCTGGACATGAGTACCTCCCCCACCGGACCTGTCGTCAGGCTAAGCCCTCCCCGGCGCGAGGCAACAGGCATGGCAACAAATCCTTGGTCGGGCGTGGTGCGTCCGCATGCCCTACAACAAGAACATGGAGCAACCGACACCGCCCGAACGGGTCAGCACGCGGCACGGCATGATCGTCGCGGGGGGTGCGTGCATGATGACGGCCGGCGCGTTCGTGTTCCTGAGCGCCTCCATCCTCAACCCGCCGCTGGCGCGCCACCTGGGCGTCGGCCTGTCCGAGGTGATGGTCTACAACTCGATGATGGGCATCGCCGGCGTACTGGCGATGGCGATCCTGGCCCCGTGGCTCTACCGGGCGATCGGTGTCCGGGCCGCGATCGTCGGGGGCGGCATCGCGATGGCGCTGAGTGTCGCGGCCGTGGTCCTCGTGCCCAACACGGCTGTGCTCGCCGGCCTCGGCTTCCTGTCGGGCCTCGTCTTCGGCATGTGCACCACCATGGGTGCCTCGATGCTCATCAACACGTGGTTCGAGGCTCGCCGCGGGACGATGATGGGCGCGGTCTTCGCCAGCGGTGGCCTCGGCGGGATCGGGGCCGGGCTCGTCCTCCCGGCGCTGGTCGCGACGTCCGGCTGGCAGGCCGGCTTCCTGCTCCTGGCCGTGGTGCTGGTGGCGCTGGTGGTCATCCCGGGCCTCGTGCTCATCCGGTCGCACCCCGACCGGGTGGGGCTGCGCCCGCTGGGGGCAGGGGTGCGGCCGCCGGGCGGCGGAGTGGTGGTCCTGCCCGGCGTCCCGGCCTCGCTCGCGTTCCGGACGCCCCAGTTCCTGGCGCTGGCGTCCGCCATCGTGCTGGTGGGTGTCGTCCAGGCCGTGCAGGCACACTTCGCCCCGGTCATGATGGAGCGCGGCGTCGACCTCACCGTCGGCGGCGCGCTGCTGTCCCTGATGGCCGCGGCCACCGTGATCAGCAACATCGCCGTCGGCACCCTGAACGACCGCCGGGGCACCCTGGCCGCGGTGCTGTTCACGTTCTCCTGCCAGGCCCTGGCCATGGCCGGGTACACCGCCGCCCACGGTTTCGCGCAGCTCGCCGGCGCCACCGTGGTTTTCGCCTTCTCGGTCGCCTTCGGCGGTGTGCTGGTCCCGATCCTCGTGTCGCTGGTGTTCGGCATGCGCGACTACGCGACGCTCCTCGGCCCGACGATGGCCATGATGAGCGGTGGTGTCGCCATCGGCACGCCCCTGTGGGGCGTCGTGGTGGACGTGACGGGCGGGTACACCGCCGCGCTCGTCGCGGCCATCGTGCTCTCGGTGGTGTCCGCGGCGCTCGTCACCTGGGCCCTGACGAGTGCCCCCGCCATGCGCTCACGGGTGGAGGCCGAACTCGGCGAGACCGGTGCCCCTACGATGACGGCATGACTGAGACGACGTTGGTCCTTGTCGGCAACGCCAAGGCGGGCACGGTGTCCGTCCTGCGCCTGGCCGGTGGCGCGCTCGAGCCGCTGGCTGACAACACCATCGGGGCCGGCACCGGAACGTTCGCCGTGGATGCCGCGCGCTCGCTGGTCCACTGCGCGACCAAGGAGCCTGCGCCGGCCGTGGTCACCCTCGCCCTCGACCACGCGTCCGGCACGCTCACCGAGGTCGGACGCCGGGCCGTCGACGACCCGCTGGCCTACCTCGCCCTGACCCGTGACGGGTCGTTCCTGTTGGGCGCCTCCTACCACGGGGGCTGGGGTGCCGTCTGGCCCGTGGCGGCCGGTGTGGTGGGGGAGGAGTCCTCCCGCGTCACACACGCCAACCTCCACTGCGTCGTGCCCGACCGGGCCGGCCGGCACGCCTACTGGGTCTCCCTCGGCGAGGACCTCGTCGCGCAGACCGCTCTCGACGCGGACGGCGTCCTCACCCCGCTCGACCCGCCGACCGTCGCCGCGCCCGAGGGGTCCGGCCCCCGCCACCTCGTCCTGGCCGCCAGCGAGGATTCCGCCTACCTGATCACCGAGTTCAGCGGCGAGGTCATCCGCCTCGAACGCGATCCGGCGAGCGGCCTGTTGAGCCCGGCCGAGTCCGTGTCGATCGTCGACCCCGATGCGGGGCTCGCCCACAGCCGTTTCGGCGCTGAGCCCTTGGCGGAGCACCTCATCTGGGGAGCGGACGTCCACGTGGGGGGCTTCGGCTCTCACCTGCTCGCCACTGAGCGGACGGCGAGCACCGTCGCCGTCGTGAAGCTGGAACCCGAGGGCCTCCTGGGCGGCGTGGTCGGGATGGTCGCGACCGAGGCGCAACCGCGTGGTTTCGCCGTCTCCCCGGACGGACGCCACGTCGTCGTCGCCGGCGAGGGGTCCGGTGCGGTGGTGCTGTACGGCCTGTCGGAGGACGGTGACCTGACCGAACGTGACCACCATGAGACAGGCGCCGGCGCCAACTGGGTGCGTTTCGCCTGACTGGGGCACTACCGTGGGGGCGTGAGCGAAGAAGAACTGGGCGCCCCCGACCTTGACGACGCCGGAATGACCGACGAGGGAGGTAGCGACGAGGTGACGGCCCCGGAGCGGGTCGCCGAACCCGAGACGCCGGCGGGCCCCACGTTCGCCGACCTGGGCCTGGACGACCGCATCCTGAAGGCCCTGCGCGAGCTGGGCTACGAGCGCCCCAGCCCCATCCAGGCGGAGACGATCCCGGCGCTGCTCGCGGGCCACGACGTGGTCGGCCTGGCCCAGACCGGAACCGGCAAGACGGCGGCGTTCGCGCTGCCGATCCTGGAGCGCCTCGAGCCGCGCGCCAAGCACGTCCAGGCGCTCGTCCTCGCCCCGACCCGGGAGCTGGCACTCCAGGTCGCCGAAGCGTTCGAGACGTACGCCGCCCACCTGCGCGTCCGCCTGCTGCCGGTGTACGGCGGTCAGGGCTACGGCGTCCAGCTGTCGGCGTTGGCGCGCGGCGTGGATGTCGTCGTCGGCACGCCCGGCCGCATCATGGACCACCTGGACCGCGGCACCCTCGACCTCTCCGAGCTGAGCTACCTCGTGCTCGACGAGGCCGACGAGATGCTCAACATGGGCTTCGCCGAGGATGTCGAGAAGATCCTCGCCGACACCCCCGACGACAAGCAGGTCGCCCTGTTCTCGGCGACCATGCCGCACTCGATCCGGAAGTTGGCGCAGACCTACCTCAAGAATCCCGTCGAGGTGCAGGTGAAGGGCCGGACGTCGACCGCGGCCAACGTCAAGCACCGCTACATGATCGCGTCGTACCAGCAGAAGCTGGACGCCCTGACGCGCGTGCTCGAGGTGGAGAACTTCGACGGCATGATCGTCTTCGTCCGGACGAAGAACGAGACCGAGACCGTCGCCGAGAAGCTCCGCGCCCGCGGGTTCAGCGCCGCCGCCATCAACGGCGACCTGCCGCAGGCCGCCCGTGAGCGCACGATCAACCAGCTCAAGAGCGGCAAGCTCGACGTGCTCGTGGCCACCGACGTCGCCGCCCGGGGCCTCGACGTCGAGCGGATCTCGCACGTGGTCAACTACGACATCCCGACCGACACCGAGAGCTACGTCCACCGCATCGGCCGCACCGGCCGTGCCGGACGCTCGGGCGACGCCATCTCCTTCATCACCCCGCGCGAGCGCCACCTGCTGCGTTCCATCGAGCGCGCCACGGGCCAAGAGCTCGCGCACATGCCGCTCCCGACCGCCGACGACATCAACGCCACTCGCCTGTCGCGCTTCGACGAGGGGATCACCGCCGCCCTGGCGGTGCCCGAGAAGATCGACTTCTTCCGCGACGTGGTGGCGCACTACGTCAAGGAGTACGACGTCCCGGAGGTCGACGTCGCGGCCGCGCTCGCCGCGGTGCTGCAGGGCGACGAGCCGATGCTCCTGGAGCCGGAGAAGGAGCCGCAGGGGGAGAGGTTCCGCGAGGAGCGTCCCTCGCGGCGGCGTGACGACGAGGGCCCCCGCGACGGTGCCGCCCGCGAGCGGCGTCCTCGTCCCAGCGGCAACCTCGTGCCGTGGCGCGTCTCCGTCGGACGGCGCCAGCGCATCACGCCGCGCCAGATCGTGGGTGCGCTGGCCAACGAGGGCGGTCTGAGCAGCGACGAGATGGGGCGCATCAACATCCGGCCGGACCACTCGATCATCGAGCTGCCCGCGGACCTGCCCCGCGAGGTCCTCGACCGGCTGGCACGCACCAGGATCTCCGGTCAACTCATCGAGTTGCAGCCCGACGACGGCCCGCGCTTCCAGCGCGAACGTCCGGCCCGCCGCAGCGATCGAGCCGGACGTGACGACTACAAGGCCGATTTCAAGGCGGACAAGAAGTTCAAGAAGCCGCGCCACAAGGGCTGATCGAGGCGACACGGCAAGGTTCGTGCCCCGTGCGCCTTGGTCGCACGGGGCACGGACCTGGGCTCAGCTGAGGGCGAAGAACACGTCCTCGCCGCCGAACACCCCGATCTGGACGCGGATGAGTCCGTCGTCCCCGCCCGGGACGAGCAGCGCCTGGTTGCCGGTGGCGCTGGCCCCCTTGAACAGTTCCTCCATGCCCAGCCCGTCAGGCGCCACACCGGTGTCGTCGAACACGTTCCCGGAGGCGCTCACGTAGTCGATCCGGACCTCGAAGGTGGGCGAACCCTCGTCCTCGGCCAAGCGCGTGACGGTGTAGTTCACCAGCGCGTACTCCTGGCCCTCGGCGGGCTTCTCGTTGAACTGGTTCTCGGCCAGGACCTGCTTGGTGGCGGCGGGCGTCCAGCTGTTCACCGTGACGGCCCAGTCACTCGTGCTCACGGTCGTGCCCAAAGGGTGCGGGTTCTCACGGCTGCCCGCAGTGGTCGTCGAGGTCTGGGTGCTCCCCGCCTGCGCGCCGACCGCGGGGACGACGCTGGGCGTGCCGCCGCCGAAGGCATCTTCAGCGATCCGGGCCAAGGAGCTGGTGAACGCGATCGCGCCGGCGACGGTCCCGGCAATGGTGATGACGAGGGCGGCGACGGCCATCTTGCCGCCGCTCTTGAACAAGGCGGCCAGCGCCACGATGAAGGCGAGCGGCAGGAGGATCCAGCCGAGCAGGTAGGCGCCCTCGAGAACGGCGAAGAGGGAGCCGGCGACAGCCATGACGAGGGCCACGATGGCGATGCCGCTGAGGGCCTTCCTGGGCTTGACGGGCGGCTGGGGCTGCTGGGCCCCCGGGAACGGAGGGACCTGGCCGGGCTGGTTCTGGGACATGGAAGTGCTCCTCACTGGCGGTTCTAGCCCCGATTGGGGCACAGGAGAACCGTGCCGCGCGGGGGAGGCCGGCCGCATCGGCGGATCGGCCCGGACCACCCCCTCCGATCGGCTGGCTCCGGAGGGCGAACTCCGGCCGATCGGCGGAGGAGGACTGTCGGTCCCGTTCCCTACGATGCTGCTGTGATGAGGTTCGAGCAGATCGGTGACGACCGGCGTCCGCCGGTGTGGCGCACGCTGCTGCTCGTGGTTCTGGTGGCGTTCCTCAGCGTTCCCAGCGTCGTCTTCTCGCCCGTGGGGTGGGCCACACAGCACGCGCCCGACGGTTTCGTCCTGCTGGTCGCCATGGTGGGGCTCCTCGCCTCGATCTCCCTGCCGGTCGCCCTGTTCTGGCGGCACCGCCACCCCTTCGTCCTGACCATGGCCGCCGCGCTCGTCCCGATCGTGCTGCCGATCGGGAACAGCTTGGCGTTCGCGCTGCTGGCCTGCCTCATCGGGCGTCGGCGCGGGCCGGCCGTCCGGGCCACCGGGGTGGGCGTCGCGCTGTCCTCGACGTGGGTCGTCGTGGCGGACGCCCTGGCGCAGCCCCGTGCGGCGTCGTTCGCCAAGGTGATCCTGGGGCCGACGGGCTTTCCCGACGATCAGCCGATGGACTTGGCGGTCAGCACGGTCGTGGTCTCCTCGCTCGTGATCTTCGCCCTCACGATCGGCGCGGGCTACCTGGTCCGCTGGCGGCGCCTGGCCCAGTCGGCCGTGGACGCCGCGGCGACCGAGCGTGCGGCGTCCGGGCGCCTCGGTGACGAGGTGGCGCGCCGCCAGGAGCGTGAGCGCATCGCGCGCGAGGTCCACGACGCGATGGGGCACCGGCTCTCGCTGCTCAACCTGCATGCCGGGGCCCTGGAGCTCAACGCCGGTGACGATCCGCGGCTGAAGAAGTCGGCCAGCCTCGTCCGGCAGAGCGCGGGCGAGGCCATGGACGACCTGCGGAGCCTGTTGCAGGTGCTGCGCGAGCCGCTGGGTGACGATCAGGTCATCCTGCCCCTGACCAGACTGCCGGAGGTGGTGCGCGACTCCTTCGGCGCCGGGCAGGTCGTCAACTCGTCGATCTTCATCAGCGAGGTCGAGCGGGCCGATCCGACGCTGGCGCGCGCGGTGTACCGGATCGTCCAGGAGTTGCTGACCAATGCACGCAAGCATGCCCCGGGCCAGCCGGTGCTGCTCAGCGTCGAGGGTGGCCCCACCACCGGCGTGGTCATCGAGGCACGCAACCCCAACGTGGGGCGTCCTGCGCCGGGCGACCCCGGCTCGGCACGCGGCCTCAAGGGCATCGCCGAGCGGGCCGAGTTGCTGGGCGGCCTCCTCGAGTACGGGCTGGACGAGGGGGGCGCCACGTTCCGTGTCCGGGTGGCGTTGCCGTGGCGGGAGGCGTCCGGGCCGCGCTGACGGCTTTCGCGCTGAGTGTCAGAGGTGCGCCGTAGGATGCCGCTCGTGTCCACCATCCGCGTCCTGCTCGTCGACGACGACCCGCTCGTCCGTGCGGGCCTGCGGTTCCTCTTGGAGAGCGCGGGTGACCTCGCCGTGGTGGCCGAGGTCGGGGATGGCGACGAGGTCGTGGCGGCCGTCCGGGAGCACAGCCCCGACGTCGTCCTGATGGATCTCCGCATGGAGCGCATGAACGGCGTGGACGCCACCCGCGCGGTCAGGGCCCTGGCACACCCGCCGCACGTGGTCGCCCTCACGACGTGGGACGTGGACGACGCCGTCATCCGGACGCTGGACGCCGGGGCGTCCGGCTTTCTGCTGAAGACGGCTGCGCCCACTGAGATCGTGGCGGCCGTCCGGGCTGCTGTGGACGGTGATGCGATTCTGTCCCCGCGGAGCACCCGCCAACTGCTGGACCACCTCCGCCGCAACACCGATCTCGTCAAGCGCCGGGCCGCTGAGGTGGCGTCCGCGTCGCTCACCGAGCGAGAGCGCGACGTGGTGGTCGCCGTGGCGGAGGGCCTGACCAACACCGAGGTGGGTGCGCGGCTCTACATCGCCGAGGCGACGGTCAAGGCCCACCTGTCAGCGGCCCAGGTCAAGATGGGCGCCCGCAACCGGGTCGAGGTGGCCGTGCTGGCCGAGCGAGCCGGCCTGCTCCGGGGCTGACCCACCGTCTCCTCGCCGGGGGCGACTCACTGGAACGCGCCGATCCCGTCGAGTTCGGCGTGAGTGGCCTGCCATTCCCAGAGCGTTCCGGGGCGTCCGCGTCCGGTGACCAGCCGCTTGTGGCTGATGCCGAGCCCCCGCACGGACGCGAGGCGACGGTTCAGGTTGCCACGGTCCGGCGCGGTCCCGGTGAGGGATCGTGTGATCGCCACGGCGGCCGCAACCGGAAACGTCGGTCCGGTCAGCGCCCGGGTGAACGTCAGGTCGCGCCACAGGCGGTCGACGAGCAGCGGGCGGCAGTCCTCGACCATGGCGTTGTGGTCGAAGGCCAGGGGCGGCACGTCGTCCACGGGGAACCACTGCACATAGTCGGGTGACGCCTCGGGGTCATCCGCGACCGCCCACATGGCGACCGACAGCGTCTGGCCGCGCGGGTCGCGGTGCGGCTCGTCGAAGACGGTCAGCTGGCCCAGGGCGCGGACGCCGAGGTCCAGCTTGGTGCGGACGGCGCGCTCGGCCGCGTCGGCGAGGCGCTCGCCCTCCCACAAGGTCACACCCGGCAGGGCGAGTTGGTTGATGTATGGCTCGATGATGCGCTTCGAGACGGCGAGCTCGACGTGCCGGGTGTCGTGGTTGTAGCGCAATGTGAGCGCGTCGACCGAGACGTTCGAGGTGGGTTGCCGGTCCATGTGATGCTTCCTTGTCAGACGTCTTTGTCCTGAGTGCTCCTCACCCTACCCAGATTTTGGTGTGGGGGACCAACTCCGCCGGGACGCCCCCGGACCAACGGAACGGGGGCGTCCGTCAAGGGACGCCCCCGTTCTGATCGGTGGGATGGTGCGATCAGCCCCTCATGAGCCCCAGCGCCGTGGGGAGCCAGGTGGACAGGGCCGGGATGAACGCCACGAACAGGAGCCCGAAGCACAGCGCCCAGAAGAGGGGCCACAGCTTTCCGATGAGCGCCTCGATGCGGACGTTCGCGACTCGTGCCGCCACGAACAGGTTGTTGCCGATGGGTGGCGAGACGTTGCCGAGGCACATGTTGTAGACCATCATCGTGCCGAAGTGGATCGGGTTGACGCCGAGGGCGGTGACCACCGGCAGGAAGATCGGCGTGAAGATCAGGATGGCCGGGGTCGGGTCCATGACCGTGCCCGCGAGCAGCATGATGACCATGATGATGAGCAGGATGACCATCGCGTTGTCACTGATGCCCAGCAGTCCGTCGGTCACGAGTTGGGGGACGCGCGCGAAGGCGAGCACCCAGCCGAGGATGCCGGACATGCCGATGAGCAGCATGATGATGCCGGTCACCTTGGCGGCCTCGAGGATGATGCCCGGGAGGGACTTCAGCGGCAGGGTCCGCTGGACGAGGCCGAGGAGCAACGAGTAGAGCACCGCGATGACGGCGGACTCGGTGGCCGTGAACCAGCCGATCAGGATGCCGCCGATGACGATGAAGATCATCATCAGGGCCGGGACGGCCTTGAGGAAGACCAACAGAGCCTGAGCGACGGTCGGAGGCTGACGCGTCGACTTGAGCTCGGGGTGCTTCCGTGCGTACAGGGCGACCATGACCAGACAGACGACCACCCAGACGAGGCCGGGACCCACGCCCGCCATGAACAGCGCACCGATCGAGGTGCCGGACACCAGCGAGTACACGATGAACGTGTTGGACGGCGGGAGCAGCATGCCCGAGGGTGAGGACATGCCGTTGACCATGGCGGCCCAGGACGGGTCGTAGCCCTCCTTGCGCATGGCCGGGGTGAGCACGGTGCCGACGGCTGCGGCGGACGCGACGGAGGCGCCGGAGACGGTGCCGAACATGGCGTTGGCGACCACGGTGGTCTGCGCCAGGGATGCCGGCGCCCGGCCGGCGATCACGAGCGCGAGGTCGATGAGCCTCTGCGCGATGCCGCCCGTGTTCATCAACCCACCCGCGAGCACGAAGAAGGGGATGGCGAGGAGGGCGAACGAGTTGCTGCCGGCGACGACCTTCTGGGCGGAGGTGAGGGCGGCGCCGTCGAAGCTGCCGAGCAGGATGAAGATGGCGGCCATGGACGGCAGGCCCATCGAGATGGCCACGGGGACGCCGAAGGCGATGCCGATGGTCATGCCGCCGACCAGCACGAGGCTGGCGAGAATCACGGGATCCATGTCAGATCGCCTCCTCGAACTCGTCGCCGATGGGGAAGGGCTGCTCGGCATCGACCAGGACGCGGAAGACGCGCGCCAGCCCGTAGAAGATGATGATGCTGCCCGCGATCGGCATGACCACGTAGACCTGGCCGACGCTCAACGGAAGGGTCGCGATGTCCTGGTTCCAAGCGTTCCGGGAGACGAGCCAGCCGCCGAGCACGAACACTGAGCCCATGAAGAAGATGACGGTGGCCTCGATGAGGACGACCATGGCCTTCTGACCGCGCGGGGCGAACTTCTCGACGAGCATCTCGACGGCGATGTGACCGCGCTCGGAGAAGACGTAAGCGGCGGCGAAGATGGCCAGCACGACGAAGGTGTACCGGGCGGCCTCCTCGGTCCAGGGAGCCGAGTTGTGCAGCACCTGGCGGGTGAAGACCTGCCAGGTGACGATGGTGACCAAGGCGATGAAGAGCACGAGGCAGATGCCGGCCAGCACCTTGGTGACGAGGAAGTCGATGCGGTCGAGGGCCTTGACGCGGCCCCTGCGCTCCCGGGGAGTCGCGGCGTGCGCGGCGGTCGAGCCACCGAGAGCTTCGCCGGTTTCGATGGGCAGGTCCTCTGGACCCTTGTCCGGTTCGGTGTTCACGTGAATCCTCCGCTGGGGCTGATGGGAGTGGTCCCGGACGCCGGAGGCCGCCGGTCGGTGTGACCGGCGGCCCCCGGCGTCCGGAGTGGGCCTTACTTGCTGGCCTTGATCTTGTCGTACATCGCCTTCTGCGCGTCCGTGGTCAGGAACTTGTCCTTCAGCGGGGCCAGGGCGGAGGCGTAGGAGGCCTCGTCCACCTCCACGAACTTGGCGCCGCCGGCGGTGGCACCCTCGACGGCCTTGGTGGTGTTGGTCTTCCACAGGTCGGTGTGCTGCTTCCACGCAGCATCCCAGCCCGCATCGAAGGCCTTCCGGTCGTCCGCCGACATCTTCTTGAGGGTGTTCGCGTTGATGATCACGAAGTCGGCACCGACGAGGTGACGGGAGTAGGAGTAGTACGGGGCGACCTCGAAGTGCTTCTGGGTGAAGTACGAGATCTCGTTGTTCTCGGCACCGTCGATGACGCCGGACTGCAGGCCGGTGTAGACCTCCGCGTACGCCATGGGCGTCGGGGAGCCGCCGAGGGCCTCGACCATGCTCAGGAAGACGGGGCTCTCCTGGACGCGGATCTTCTTGCCGACGAGGGAGGCCGGGGTCTGGGCCGGGGCGTCCTTGGTGTAGACGCTGCGGGCGCCCTGGGTCAGTCCACCGAGGACGGTGATGTTGTTGCTGCTCTCGAGCGACTTGTAGACGTCACCCACGATGGCGTCGTCGGAGAGGACCTTCATCTGGTTGTCGATGTCCTCGAAGACCTTGGGCAGCGAGAAGATGACGAAGTCCTTGTTCAGGTTCTCCAGCTGGGGCGCCGACACGACGGCCATGTCGATGACGCCGGTGCTGACGGACGAGAGGTACTCGCCCTGGTCGCCGAGGGTCGAGTTGGGGAAGACCTGGATGTTCCAACGGCCGTTCGTCTCGCTCTTCAGCTTCTCGCCGAACTCGGTGAGCGCGATGTGGGTCGGGTGGGCCTCGGTCTGGTTGTGGGCGAGCTTCATGGTGACGGGGGCCGCGCTGCTGCTACCGGCGTTGCTACCGGCGTTGCTGCCGGCGGGTGCCGCGGCGCCGCCGCCACATGCGCTGAGGCCCAGGGCGGCGACAGCGGTGGCTGCGATGAGTGCGATACGGGACTTGCTCCGCATGTTCTTCTCCTAACAAGGTACCGGTGGTTCCGCACGTCGTCGGGCCCGGACGTGAACCGAATTCGACGTGCTCATCGGTGAGCTGGCTTCGTTGCCTACACGGTTGTGTTGGGCTGGGAGCTGGCGGGGGGCCTGCTCCCGGGATGGCTCATTCTTGACAGGGGCACGGCACGCGGAGGCAAGTTTCCACCTGTTGCCGCCATGCCGTGCATAGTTGTGACCGTCTCGTGACCTCTCGCCGCGGTGGTGGAGGTGCCGGAGCCCGGCGCGATTCGGGCGGGTGCACCGCGGCTTTCCCGTTGTCCACACCCGCATGCTGGGATCGCGTGCACCGCGGGGAGTGCTCTGCATAGGCTCGGCGTGACGTACCCCCCCAGGACACGAGGACCAGACCCCCATGGACATCCCCGTTCCGGACGTGCCGCGTCCGCGTATTCGCACCCGTCGCAGCCCCCTGTGGCTGTTGGCCGGAATCCTTGCCGTGTGTCTCGGCGGCCTCGGTTCCGGCTTCGTCCTCCTCCACCTCACGGCGGCCGAACCCGTCCTGCGGGTCAACCGGACCATCCATCGTGGCGAGGTGATCCGGGCTGCGGACCTGTCCGTCGTGTCGATCGGCACCGGTGTCGACGTCCCGACCGTCGCCGATGGCCGCGTCGGGGAGGTCATCGGGCAAGCCGCCATGACCGACCTGCCCGGTGGCAGCCTCCTCGTCGACGGCTCGTGGGGGACCGACGGGGTCCCCTACGGGAGCGCTCGGGTGGGGCTCCGCCTCACGGCAGGACGGTTCCCCACCGCGGATCTGAGGCCCGGCACGGAGGTCCTGATCGTGGCGCTCCAGCCCCAGGGGGCGGCGGAGGAGGACTTGCCCGGCAGCATCGCCGCCTCGCTCGTGGCCGAGCCGAGCGACCAACCGGACGGCTCGTCCCTCTTCTCCCTCACGGTGCAGCAGGGCGTCGCCGAAGAGGTGGCGAGGTTGGCGGCAGCCGACCGCGTGGCACTGGTGCAGACGGGCAACGGCCGATGAGCACTGTGGTGTTGGCCAGCGCGTCCGGGGCGCCCGGCGTCACCACCACGGCGCTCGGGCTCGTGCTGGCGTGGCCGCGTGACGCCGTCCTGGTGGACGCGGACCGATCGGCCTCCCAGGCGATCCTGGCCGGTTACCTCAGCGGGCAGTCCACGCACGGCTCCGGAATGCAGGGGCTGCTGCAGGCCCACCGCGAACGGCGTCCGCTCGACGTGGCGCTCCGGGAGGAATGGCGGCCGCTCCCGGACCTGCCGCGCCGGCCGGAGGTGGCGGCCCTGCCCGAACGCCGCTTCGTGCCGGGGTTCACCCACCTCGGGTCGGTCGACCTCTTCGAGGGCGTCTGGCCGGGACTCACGGGTGCGGCGAGGGAGGCATCCTTCGACCTGGTGGTGGACGCCGGGCGCACCGGACACCGCGGCCTTCCCCCCGCGCTCGTCGGCGGCGCGGGCCTGGTGGCCCTGGTGTGCCGTTCGTCCCTGGTGTCGCTGGCCGCCCTCCGTCTGCACCTGGCACCCCTGGTCGACGAGGGTGCGCCGGGTCGTGTCGGCCTGGTCCTCGTCGGGCCCGGGCGTCCGTACGGTGCCCGCGAGGTCGCCGAGCAGTTCGGCGTCCCGGTCCTGGCGGAGGTGGCCTGGGATCCTGCGGCGGCGACAGAACTGGCCGAGGGTGCGCCGGTCGGACGCCGCTGGGCGCGGACGCCGTTGGCGCGCTCGCTGGCCCGCGCGGCTGCCGCTCTGTCCGGGACCCTGCACGCCGGCGCCCTGGTGGAGGCATCGTGAGCAACGCAATGATGAGGCGCCTGGCCGACATCCCCCTCCTGGCCGCCGCACCGGGGGCCTACGCCGCCACCGCGGACGACCTGCGCCGGACGGCCACGCCCGTTCCGGACATCGAGGCGGTCGAGTGGAGAGTGGTCGTCGTCCTGCGGCGTCGTGTCTCCGACGAGGTGACGCGCGAGACCGAGGCGTACGCCGAGCGCACGGGCACGCCCATGCCGCAAGCCGACCGCCGCCTGCTGGCCCGCTCGATCATCACCCGCGTCGTGCGGGGCCACGCGGAGGAGCAGACGCACCTGGGTGAGTTGTGGACCGTGGAGCGCGAGCACACCTACGCCAGGGCGCTCGAGGATGCGATCTTCGGTCACGGACGGCTCCAACCCCTGTTCGAGCTTCCGGACGTCGAGAACATCGAGATCCACGGCCACGACTCCGTGGTCGTCCAGTACGGGGACGGCAGGCGAGAGGAACTGCCGCCCGTGGCGGACTCGGACGAGGAACTCGTCGAGGCGATCAGGTTCCTCGGGGAGTCGGTCACCCCACCGCGTCCCTTCGACGACGCGCACCCGACGATGACGCTCGCGCTCGGTGACCGGCACCGCCTGCACGCCATCGGCTTCGGGTTGTCGTACCGGCCCTCCATCGCCATCAGGCAACACATCCTGACGGCGGTCGACCTGCCGGAACTGGTCGATCGCGGCATGATGCCGGACGAGGTCGGCCGCCTGCTGCATGCCGCCGTTCTCAACCGCACCTCGATCGTGATCGCCGGTGACCAGGGCGCCGGCAAGACCACGCTCCTGCGCGCTCTCATCGCCGCCATTCCCGAGAATGAGCGTTTCGGCACCCTGGAGACGGACTACGAACTTCTGACACACCTCCAGCCGGGCCGCCGGAACATGCTGGCGCTGCAGGCCCGCGTCGGGCTCGGCGAGGTCGCGGACGGCAGGAATCTCGGTGAATTCTCCGTCGCCCAGTTGATCCCCGAGGCGTTGCGGCAGAACCTGGCGCGACTGGTGGTCGGCGAGGTGCGTGGCGTGGAGGCCGGCGCCATGTTCGAAGCCATGCAGTCCGGTGCTGGGACGTTGTCGACCACGCACTCCCACTCGGCGATCTCCACGATGGACCGCTTGGCGGCGCGGGTGGCACAGGGCGGTGTGCTCACGGTGGATGAGGCGTACCGCCAGATCGCCCTGCACATCGGGCTCATCGTCCACGTGCAGTTGCGCGACGAGACGTGGCGCGGCGGCGTCCGCACCCGCCAGGTCTCGCAGGTCATCGCGCTGACAGGGGCGATGGAGGGCAACCGCCCGGTCAGTCATGTCGTGTTCCAGGCCGGGACGGACGTCGAGCCCGCACGATTCCACCCCGAGCCGCGCATGATGGACGCGCTGGCGCCCTTCCTCGGCAGTTGGCGGGCAGACCGATGACGCTGCTCGTGGCCGTCGTGTCGGCGATGCTCTTCGTCGGGGGCATCGTCATCCTGGTGGCGTCGGCCGCCGGCGTCCTGGTGTCCACACCGTCACCCGGCTCATCCACACGCCTGTGGGCAAGGGCTGTGGACAACCTGCGGACGACCGTGGGGCGCTCCCGACTCACCCTGGCGACCGGCCTCCTGGGTGGTGTCGCCGTGGCCCTGTGGACGGGGTGGCCGATCATGCTCGTGGTCGTCCCGCTGGCAGCCCACGGCGTCCCGAGCCTGCTCAGGGCGCCGAAGCAGACCCAGATCGAACTCCTGCAAGCCCTCGACCGGTGGGTGCGGGGCATCACGGCGACGATGGCCACCGGCAAGTCCATCACCGACGCCTTGCGGCTCTCGGCCCGGACACCTCCGCCCCTGCTCGCGGACCACCTGGTCCTGCTCGTCAAACGCCTCGACGACCGTTGGCCCGCCCCGCAGGCCCTGTTGGCGATGGCGGACGATCTGGACTCCGCGGACGCGGACGCGGTCCTGGCCAGTCTGGTGCTGGCCAGCCAGCGCGGCGGGGGCGGCGCGACGGCCACCCTCCAGGCGCTCGCCGACTCGATCCAGGAACGCCTGAAGGCGCTGCGCGAGGTCGAGGCCGAGCGTGCGAAACCGCGCGTGGTCGTGAAGCAGGTGACGGCGATCACCTCGTTGCTCCTGTCCGTCTCCCTGATGTTCGCGCGGGAATTCTTCGCTCCGTACGGCACGCCCTTGGGGCAGGTCATCCTCGCGGGACTGATCCTCGCCTACGTGGGATCACTGGCGATGCTGCGCCGCATGACCTTGCCGCGTGATCGCGGCCGCATCCTGCGGAGCGTGTCATGACGGCCTGGCTGATGATCCTCCCGGGGGCCCTGATCGGCTTGGGCCTGGGCCTCGTGGCGGCCGCGTTCCGCCCGCGACATGCGCGGCTGGTGGACGCCCTGGGCGTGCTGGATCGGGACGTCCCGGAGGTTCAGGAGGCGGCGACGCCAGAGGTGAGCGGCCTGGAACGGATGGGCGCCTGGTGGGTGCGCGCGCGTCAGGTGGCGGCCCCACCTGAGCTCGAACGAAACCTGCGGCTCCGCGGGCGTCGCCTCACCACCCACTACACCCAGAAACTCTCGCTCCTGGCGGTCGGCCTGAGCACCCCGTTCATCCTCGCCCTGATCAGCTGGGTCGCGTGGGGCGGGGTGTCGCCGCTGCCACTGGTCGCGGGTGTCGTCCTGGCGGTCACCGGCTGGTTCGTGCCCGACATGCTGCTGCGTGGCGCGAGCGCAGAGGCCAGGGAGGATGCGACCGAGGCGCTGCTGACCTTCTTCGACCTGGTCACCCTGGAACGTCTCGCCAACCAATCCGGCACGCAGGCGCTGCACGCGGCCGCAGCGCTCTCCGACGTGCCGGTCTTCGCCTCCATCCGCGCAGCCCTGGAACGAGCACGGCTGCAGCAGCGGGCGCCGTACGGCGACCTCAAGGAGTTGGGGAAGGACCTCGACCTTCCCGCCCTGAGGGACCTGGCCGACGTGATGCGACTCGACGAGGCGGGAGCCTCCCTGTCCACCACGCTGCGCGCCCGCGTCCGCGAACTGCGCGACGCTCACCTGAGCGCGATGAAGATGGCCGCCAACGAGATGTCCGAACGGATGACGACGTGGATGGTGATCCCCACGCTCGCGTTCGGGTTGTTCTTCCTCACACCTCCGCTGCTCAACCTCGTGACCGGCGGTTGATCCACTCCCACCCACCCCACAAGGAGAAACCCGATGTCCACCCTCACCCTCATGCACCGGGCCGCCGGCACCGTCCTCACGTGGCGCGACACCCTGCGTTCCCTCCTCGAGGCGCGTGACGAGCGCGGCCTCTCGCAGTCGACCGAACAGGCCCTCCTCGTGGCGGGTGCCGTCGCCGTCGGCGGCATCATCGTCGCCGCGGTCCTCCTCTTCGTCCGTGACCGCCTCGGCGCCGCGGGGCTCACGGTCGGCGGCTGATGAACGCCGACCCGGCGCGATGGCGTGACCAGCGCGGAATGTCGGGGTCGGTCCAGTGGGCGCTCCTGGTGCCCCTCCTCCTGCTGTGCGTGCTGGGCGTCATTCAGACCGGGCTGTGGCTGTACGGACGGACGGTCGCCTCCCACGCGGCCATCGCCGCAGCTGAGGAGGGAGCCCTGCTGGGCGCCACCACGGCGGACGCCCGGGCGCTCGGCACGGAGATCGCCACCGGGGGAGGCCTGACCGACCTGCAGGTCCACGTCGTGGTCGACGCCGCGGACGCGCGTGCGACGGTGCGCGGGCGCATGCCCACCTTCCTCGACCTGGGACAGACCCAGGTCCGGGAGCAGGCCACCCGACCTCGAGAGCAGGTGACCCGACCATGAGCAGCGTCCGGGGTGAGCGTGGTTTCTCGGCCTCGGTCGAGACGGCGATCCTGGTGCCGGCCCTGGTGCTCATCATCGCGCTGGTCGTCGGGACGGGTCGCCTCGCGCTGGCGCGGCTCTCCGTCCATCAATGGGCCGACTCGGCCTCGCGTACCGCCACCCTCGCCCGGGACGCCGGCAGCGCCCAGTCCCGGGCCAGGGCTGTCGTCGCATCGGACGCCGCAGGGTCGGCCACGCAGTGCCGAGGGGGGTGGCACCTGTCGGTGGACACCTCTGCCTTCGCGCTGCCGGTGGGTCAACCCGGGGCGGTTCGGGTCACGGTGCGCTGCGCCGTCCCGTTGGCCGACCTCCTCCTGCCGGGGGTGCCCGGCTCCATCACCGTGGAGGGCCACGCGTCCTCGACACTCGACCGCTATCGAGGGAGAAGCTGATGCGTCGCTTCCTGGCCCTGATCGCCCTGCTGGCCCTCAGTGCGGGCCCGCCCGTGGTGCTCGCCGCGTGGGGATTCACCGACTGGGGTGCGATCCACCTGTGGAGCGCGACGGACGTGCGGGTCCTGTTGGCCGTCCTGACCGCGATCGCCTGGCTGGCTTGGGGCGCCTGGATGATGTCCGTCGTCGTCGAGGTGTGGGCGGCCCTGCCCGGGCGACGGATCCGCGTCCGCCTGCCCGGGCTCTCCCTCCCGCGGGCGCTGGCCTCGGCCCTGGTCGCCACGATCATGGCGTCCGGGGCCGCATCCGCCCATGCCGCGCCCCCCACGCCCGCCCACCCCGCCTCGGTGCTCGCGGTCGGGGAGGTGGGCGCAGCGTCGGGACCCGAGGCTGCCGGGGATCCCGTCCCAGCCCCCGACACCACCGGCCCGACCCACACGGTGGTGCCGGGCGATGAGCTGTGGAGCCTCGCCCAGCGGTACTACGGGGAGGGAACCCGCTGGCGCACCATCGTCGAGGCCAATCCGACGCTGCACGACGACCCCCTGCGGCGCCTGGTTCCGGGCACGGTGTTGTCCATCCCCGACCCGGTCGGTCTGGTCACCGTGCGCCAGGGCGACACCCTGAGTGCCATCGCGGCTGAGCACCTCGGCGACCCGGACCGGTGGCCGGAGGTCCATGCGCTCAACGCGGGGCGCATCACCGATCCGGACCTGATCCGGCCGGGCTGGGTCCTCAAGGTGCCCTTGGTCCTCCAGCCCGCCCCGACCGTTGCCGCCCCGACCGTTCCCGCCCCGACCGTTCCCGCCCCGGCCGGCTCGTCCGCACCGACCGGCTCGCCCGCACCGACGACTCCCCCCGCGGGACCCGCGGCAACGGACCTCGCTGCGATCGAAGCGCTGGCGCCTGCGGCCGAGGCGGCCCCGGCGGTGGGACTGCTGGGCGGCATGACCGCGCTGTCGGCCGCCGCCGTCATCGGCGGAGTGGGATTGCGACGCCGGCTCAAGGAGCACCAGCGACCGCTGGGACGCCGGTACGTCCAACCGGACTCCGACCTGGCGCGTTACGAGGTCGCCCTCACCCACGTGGCGGCCCCCGGACCCGATCGCAGCGGCCTGCTCGGACGGGCCATGCGGCTCCTCTCCCAGCACTGGTGGGCGCAGGGCCGTCCTGCGGCACCGGTGGCCCGAGTGCTCGTCGGACCCGACGGGCTCACCTTCGTGTTCGAATCGGAGGCGCCACCGGCTCCCGAGCACTTCGACACGGTCGATCGTGGGTTGACCGTCAGCTGGGCGGCTCTGGCGGACCTCGAGGATCCCGACCATCCCGTCGCCTACCCGGCCCTGGTGACGTTGGGGGAGTCCGAACCCGGTCAGGTCGTGATGGTGGACGCGCTGCGCTCGGGTGTGCTCGGCGTCCGCGACGCCGAAGACGACAGCACCGCGGAGTTGTTGTCGGCGATGCTCGTCGAACTGGCCTGTTCCCCTTGGTCGGAGGAACTCGGCCTGCTCGTGGTCACGCGTGATCCCCACTTCGCGGCGGCGATGGGTGAGGGGCGCATCGCGTGTGAGCGCGATGTCGACAGGGGAGTGGCGACGGTCGAGCGACTCGTCAGCGAACGCTCGCGCCTCATCGGCACCCGGGGGTGGGACCACGTCCGCCTGGATCCGGACCTCGCCGAGGCGTGGTCGGCCCAGCTCGTCCTCTTCGAGGTCGCGCCGGACGCCGCTCAGCTCGCCCGCTTGGAGGCGGCGATCGCCCAGCACCCGTGTGGGGTGGCGGCCGTCGCGCCGGTTCCCGCCCCGGTCGGGGCATCCGTCGACCGGGAGCCCGGTCGGGATGGTGCTGGACGCCGCACCGACACCCACCTCGAGTTCGTGCCACCGAGGTTCCCGGCCCACGCCCGGGCCGCGCTCGCCGACCTCTATGAACTCGCCAGCGACCCCACCACCGGGCCGGCGCCGTGGTGGCGGGCCACACGGGAGGAAGAAGTGAACATCATCGCACTGCGCCCCTTGCCGGGGCCGCTTCCGGCCGCGCCGCGCGGGCCGCGGCTGAACCTGTTGGGGCCGGTCGAACTCGTCGGCTGCGCGGGTGCCCCACCGCCGCGCGCGGTGCGGCAGTGCGTCGAGTACTGCGCGTGGCTCCACCTGCACCCCGGCGGTTCACCCGTCCAGATGGCGAACGCCCTCCTGGTGGCGGAGGGGACCCGCCGCTCCAACATGAGCCGCCTGCGCAGCTGGTTGGGTGCGCGTCCCGACGGTGCGCTCTACCTGCCGGACGCCTACTCCGGGCGCATCATGCTCCACGACGACGTCACCTCGGACTGGGACGACCTCTCCCTCCTGGTGGTCGGTGGTGTCAACCGTGCCCCGTTGGAGCGGCTCATGGCAGCGCTCGACCTGGTCCGCGGGGCACCGTTGGCGGACGCAGCGCCGGGTCAGTGGGGCTGGGCCGAGGAGTTCCGGTCGGACGCCGCGGCCCTCATCCGCGACATCGGGGTCGTCGCCGCGCGTGAGGCGCGGGCGCGGGGCGACCTCGAGGGTTCCCGCTGGGCCGCGAACCGGGCCCTCGCGGCAGCGCCCGACGACGAACTGCTCCTGGGTGAACGCATTCGCACCGAGCACGCCGCCGGACGGTCGGACGAGGTGGCCCGGCTGGTCGACCGCGTCGTCCGCACGGCACGCCGCTTGGGAGCGGATCTGCTGCCCGAGACCGTCGACATGCTCCAGGAGGTCATCGAGGGACGCCGCAGGGCGCTGGCCTGAGCGGGACGACCGCCCCAGGGGTCACATGGGCAACGGCTGGAAGAACGTGAACAGGAGCACGCCGACGGTGGTCAGCACCAGGGCGAGCACGACGATGATCGCGAGCAGCCGGACGAGCGGGTGGTGGCGAGGCGTGGGGTCCAGCTCCTCGCCCGGTCGCGGCCGCAGTTCCGGGGGCAACATGTCACGTCCCCGCGATCAGGAACGCCGCGACGACCAGGACGAGGCCGCCCAGGATCGCCAGCCCGCCGATCGCGAGCGCGATGACGGCCACGACCTTGAACCGATCGCGTTCCGGCCGGGTAGGTTGCTCGTCCACGCTCGCCAGCCTACCGAGCGCCCCCACCAGCACGGTCAGGTGTGTGCGCGCCGATCCCGCAAGTGGTGCAGCAACCAGGGCAGCTCGGTCTGGACCGCGGTGATGCCGAGATCCATGATCCGTGACCAAGCGGCGGACGGGCTCTCGGCGATGGCCTTCTCGTCGTCGTAGCCGCCGAACAGCGGGATCCCGGTCGACAGCGTCTCCGAGTTGACCCAGGTGAGCAGGCGGTCCCGGTGCAGGTGCTCGATCACGTCCCTCTGGAACCACGGGTAGTCCTCGTCGTGGGCGATCAACTCCACCCCCACGATGTTGACGTCCGCGTCGTGGATCGGCAGGTCCTGCACCTCCGCGAGTGTCGCGCAGATGGCGAGCACGGGGTACTTCGTCCGGTGCTGCCGGAGTCGGTCGATCGCCGCGTGCTCCCACCCCGGCACCTTGAGCAGGAGCTGCTCGGGCATGCCGAGGCCGTCCAGCACGCGGAGCAGCGTCGGCCAGCGCCACCACGACCGGTCGAGGGCGAACATCATCGGACGTCCCTTGAACTGGGTCAACAGCCCCACCAGCCGCTCCACCCCCACGCGGTGCCCGGGCCGGTCCTTCCAGCGGTACGTCAGCTCTCCGATCTCGGCCGCCGTCATCGTCTGGATGTTGCGCTCCACGCCCAGGAACTCGCTCTCGAACCCGTCGTGAAAGGCGAAGAAGGTGTGGTCGACGCTGCTGGAGACGTCGATCTTCACCAGGTCCGCCCCGGACAGGAGCGCGGCGCGGACGGCCAGGGCCGTGTTGCTGGGGATGCTGCCCACAGCGACGCCCCCATGGGCCGCGATGAGTGGTCGCTGGGCGGCGACGAGCCCATTCAACAACGCGTTGGTGTCTTCGTGCACAGAGGCTCCGTACAACGTGTTTCTCCTTGTCGGGGCCTCTCGGCGTTGAGCGACCGGCCAACGTGGAGTGTACCCGCCTCTGCGGCGCGCATGCCCCCGTGCGAAGAATGGGTGGGGCGCCCGCAGGGCAGTGGCGGGCGGTCCCGTGGGCGCGCCTGTGGGAAGATGACCCTGCCTGCGACGAAGGAGTGGAAATGGCAGAGTTCCTCTACGAAGACATGCTTCCGATCGGTCCCGACGAGACGCCGTACCGTCTGGTGACGAAGGAAGGCATCGAGACCGTCGAGGGGCCCGATGGCCGACGATTCCTGAAGATCGCCCCGGAGGTCTTCGAGAAGCTGGCCGAGACGGCGATGCACGACATCGCGCACTACTTGCGTCCGGCGCACCTCTCCCAGCTGCGGAGGATCATGGACGACCCCGAGGCGTCCGACAACGACAAGTTCGTCGCGCTCGACCTGCTGAAGAACGCCAACATCGCCGCGGGCGGTGTCCTGCCGATGTGCCAGGACACCGGTACCGCGATCGTGATGGGCAAGCGCGGCCAGCACGTCCTGACCGAGGGCACGGACGAGAAGCCGCTCAGCAAGGGCGTCTACGACGCCTACACCAAGCTCAACCTGCGCTACTCGCAGAACGCCCCCATCACCATGTGGGAGGAGAAGAACACCGGCTCCAACCTGCCCGCGCAGATTGAGCTGTATGCGGACACCGAGCCGGGGCACGAGAACCAGTACAAGTTCCTGTTCATGGCCAAGGGTGGCGGTTCGGCCAACAAGAGCTACCTGTACCAGGAGACCAAGGCCGTCCTGAACGAGGACGCGATGATGCGCTTCCTCGACGAGAAGCTCCGGGCGCTCGGTACCGCGGCCTGCCCGCCGTACCACCTCGCCATCGTCGTGGGAGGCACGTCGGCGGAGTTCGCGTTGAAGACCGCGAAGTACGCGTCCGCGAAGTACCTCGACACGCTGCCGACCTCGGGTTCGATCAGCGCGCACGGGTTCCGTGACGTGGAGTTCGAGCAGAAGGTGCTCAAGCTCACCCAGGACTTCGGCATCGGCGCCCAGTTCGGTGGGAAGTACTTCTGCCACGACGTCCGCGTGATCCGCCTGCCGCGCCACGGTGCATCCCTCCCCATCGCGATCGCCGTCTCCTGCTCGGCCGACCGTCAGGCCCTGGCCAAGATCACGCCCGAGGGTGCGTTCATCGAACAGCTCGAGACCGAGCCGGCCAAGTACATGCCGGACGTCGTCCCGGCCGACCTTGACGCCGAGGCATCCGGTGTCTCGGGCACCGGCAAGGGTGCTGCGGTGAAGATCGACCTCGGCAGGCCGATGGACGAGATCCTCGCTGAACTCAGCAAGCACCCGGTGAAGACCCGCGTCTCGCTGACCGGCACCGTGGTCGTGGCCCGCGACATCGCGCACGCCAAGATCAAGGAGCGCCTGGACGCCGGCGAGGACATGCCGCAATACCTCAAGGACCACCCGGTCTACTACGCCGGTCCCGCCAAGACGCCCGCGGGTATGGCGTCCGGGTCGTTCGGACCGACCACGGCCGGGCGCATGGACTCCTACGTCGAGCAGTTCCAAGCCGCGGGGGGCTCGAAGGTCATGCTGGCCAAGGGCAACCGCTCCAAGGCCGTGACGGACGCGTGCGCCACGCACGGCGGCTTCTACCTGGGTTCGATCGGGGGACCGGCGGCTCGCCTGGCCCAGGACTGCATCAAGTCGGTCGAGGTGCTGGAGTACCCCGAACTCGGCATGGAGGCGGTCTGGAAGATCGAGGTCGAGGACTTCCCGGCGTTCATCGTCGTGGACGACAAGGGCAACGACTTCTTCGCCGAGGTCACCAAGCCGGTGCTGCTGCAGGTGCAGAAGCGCGCTTGAGGTCACCCCGGTCTGGGGGAGGCGGCGCCGACACTCAGGATTGCCACGAGCGGGGCTTGTTCGCCACGCGTGCAGATGTGGCAAGCCTGAGTGTCGGGGCCCCCGTCCGGATCAGCCCACCGCCCACCCGGTCCACCATGGGCGCCTCTGGGTCTCCAGCGCCTTCGAGGCAGCAGCGTGGATGCGGATCCTGAGCGGTACTTAAGTCTGAATGACCCCCCGAAAGGGGGATTTTCTGGGTGCGCAGGGGCCAATGGGGCACGAAGCCTGTCCAGAAACCTGAAAGTTTCTTAGGATTGGGTCATGCGCACCCCCACAGCCCTGGACGCGATGGCCCGGTGGCTCGTCCTCACCCTGGCGGGCCTCGGGCTGTTCGCCATGTTCCCTGCCACGTCCTTCGCGCTGTCCGGCCTGGTCTCCGCGCGCTGGCTGGTCGCCCTGCACCCGATCCAGTGGTTCGCGGTCGTGATGATGGTGGCCGCGTGGCTGCTCTTCGCGGTGCATCTGGCACGGTTGGTGGCGGGTCGAGCACGCGACGGCGCCTTCATCGTTCTCGCCGCGGCCTCGGTCCTGGCGCTGGCCGGCAGCGTGGCGGCAGCGCTGCTGGGCTCGGCGACCTTCGTGCTGTTGGGGCTGGCTGTGGTCGTCGTCCTCCACGTGGCGCTCTGCCTGCGCGTCGAAGCGCTGGCGCACCACGTCCCGGTCTGCGCCGCCGCCGGGCAAGCACAGGCCGGCACCGCTGGAGCGATGCCGGCGCCCCGTGGGTGATCCGGGTGTGCGTCAGAGGTACGAGTCGAGCGCCTTCAAGATGGCGCCCTTGCCCTTGCTGCCGGTCAGCGACTGGACGACCTCGCCGTTGACGAACAGCTGCAGGGTCGGGATGCTCATGATCCCGTAGTTCATCGGCGTGTTCGGGTTGTCGTTGGTGTCGAGCTTCACGAAGGTGATCCTGTCACCGTACTCGCGGTCGAGCTCCTCGATGATCGGGGCGATCTGCTTGCACGGGGTGCACCAGTCGGCCCAGTAGTCGACGAGCACGGGCTTGCTGGACTTCAGGACCTCGTCGGTGAACGTGGCGTCGGTGACGGCGGCGACCATGGGGACTCCTCGGGCAGGGATCAGGAACGACGTCCATGCTAACCCGTCGCCCCGCCGGTTCATTCCGCCAGTAGCCTGCGGGGGTGGAGTGGCTGAAGATCGGCGAGGTCGCCCGACGCACGGGCCTGACGCACCGCACCCTGCGGCACTACGACGAACTGGGGCTGCTCGTCCCTTCGGGCCGTTCGGGCGGTGACTACCGCCTCTATGCGCCCGAGGACATGGAACGGCTCCTGGCCATCCAGCACCTGAAGTCGCTGGGCCTGGGCCTGGAACAGATCGGCCACGCCCTCGACGACCCGGACTTCGACGCGTCCGACACCTTGGAGCGCCACATCGAACTCGTCGAGGGGCGCATCGCCGCCGAGCGGGACCTGCTCGCCCGACTCCAGAGGTTGCGGGACGCCGCGGGCGCCGGCTGGGAGGAGGTGCTGGACGTCATCGCACTCACCGAGCGGCTGCGGCATCCGGATGCCTGGGTTCGCTTCCGGGCCGCACTGGACGCCCCGGACGACGCTCCCTTCGACACCCTGCTGGATCTCCTGCGGGCCGACCCCGCGGACAGCGTCCGTGAGGTGGCGACGTGGGCTGCTGTCCGCCAGGTCCAGTCGGCGGATGACCCGGCGCCGTTGCTGCACCGGCTGGTGGCCGAGTTGGCCGACCCCTCTCCCGGGGTTCGGCGTCAGATGGCGCACGTGCTGAGCAAGATCGGTGCCCCCGACTCGGTGCCGGCGCTGGGCCGCCTGCTCGCCGACCCCGATGCGGATGTGGCCGCGAAGGCCGCTTTCGCCTTGGGGCAGATCGGGGGGAGCGCGGCGGTCGCGGCCCTCGCGGAACAGCTGGGTCGGGGCGCGACGCTGGTCCGCACCGCGGTCGTGGCGGCCCTCGGCGAATCGGGACCCGAGGCGGTGGAGCCCCTGCTCGCCCGCCTGTCCGACTCGTCCGTCGCCACCCGGGCCGACGCTGCCGATGCGTTGGGCGTGGTGGGGGACCAGCGGGCGGTGCACGCCCTGGCTGCCACGGTCGGCGACCCCGAGGAGGACGTTCGCTTGGCGGCCCTCATGGCGTTGAGTGCGATCGACGGGCCGGAGTCCAGGCGTGCGATCGCCTCCGTCGTCGATGCGACGGGCCGCACCGGCGCCTTGGCGAGGCGGTTGGCCGCGCCGTAGCGCCATGGGGACCACATCAACCCGACCGGCGTCGAGAGGCTCATGGTGCTGACAAGGGAGAATGTGGAAGTGCCGGTCGGTGGTCGAACCGTATGTGGTCCAGATGGCGCTATGTCGTCGGACGTGGCGTGCTCGGGTCTGCTCCGGACAACACACGGACAACACCAACCCTGTGGACAACTGCTACCGGGTCCTGCGGGCGCGCCATGCTCGTCCCATGCCCCGCCCCACCCGCCGCGACGCGTGCCTCGCCGAACTCGCCCGCCTCGGCGGAGCCTGCGAGGCAGCGGCGCTCGTGATCGCCTCGAGTCGAGCGACGGTTCGTGCGTGCCTGGCGGCCGGCGAGCTGGTGAGTCTGGGTGGTGGCTGGATGGCCTGCCCCGAATCGGTGAGACTCCTCTCCACCCCGCCGAAGGCGCCCGCTTGGCACCTGGCACCCGAAGCGTGGCCGGATTCGTGGCGGCAGTTGCTCCGCGCGCGACGAGCGGTTGCTGCCTCGCGTCGGGCGGCCCTCGCCCACCGGTGCGCCGCCCTCGACCGTGGCTGGGGCGTGTGGCACGAGCCGCCGGCCACCGAGTTGGCGGTGCCTCAAGGCCGCAAGCGCAGGGAGGCGCGGCGCGCTCACGGTCAGGTGATCGTCGTGAGGCGGAGCTTGTCGGCCCGAGAGTTGGCCGATGGTGTCACCGGCCCCCTGCGCACGGTCCTCGACTGTGCTGCCGCACTGCCCTTCAGCGATGCCTTGGCCATCGCCGACTCGGCTCTACGCTCGGGGGATGTCGGCCCCTTGGAACTCCTGGAGGCGGGCGAGGGGCGGCGAACGGGTGGCGGCGTCGCGCGGGTCGCCCGCGAGGCGTCGGTCTTGCCCGCCAACCCCTTCGAGTCGGCGCTGCGCGCCCTCCTCCTCGATGTGCAGGGAGCCTCCTTCGCTCCCCAGGTGGAGATTTGCACCGCGGCCGGCGCCGCGCGCGTGGACCTGGCCGACGTGGATCTGCGCATCGCGGTGGAGGCCGACAGCTACCTCTTCCATGGATCTCGCGAGGGGTTCACCCGTGACCTGCGGCGCTACAACGAGTTGTCGGCACTCGGCTGGACGGTGATCAGGGTCGGGTTCGACGACGCGTCGAAACGGCCTGAAGCCGTGAAGGCGCAGGTCCAGCAAGCCGTCTGGAACCGGCGGGAGGCGCGTAGCGCCATCTGGACCACATGAACCCGACCGCGCTCAGCGGCCCGTGCTGCTGACAAGGGGTGATGAAGCACCGAGTAGCGCCATGTGGACCACAGGTGGTCCACATGGCGCTACGTGTTCGGCGCCGGCGCCCCGGTCAGCCCACGAACCGCTTGGCCACCAGGGCGACGACCGGGTCGTCGGCCTCGGTGAGCCCACGAAGGGCATCCCGGGCGGTCTCACCCAGTTGGCCCAAGGCAGAGACGGCCGAGAGGCGAACCGCCTCAACCGGGTCGGTGGCCAACTCGGTGAGCGCCTCCAGTGCAGCGGCGGCATCCTCGCCGAGGTGACCCAACGCATCGGCCGCGTGCTCGCGCACCTCGGCGTCCGTGTCGGACAGCGCCTTGACCAGCGCGGGAACAGCCTGCTCGCCGAAGCGGTGGAACGCCGCGGTGAGGGCGTCCCTCTGCAGGTCGTCCCCGTCACCGAGGCGGGTGCTCAGTGCGTCCAAGGCCTTGTCGACCTGCTCGCCTCCCGAATGGGCGACGGCGCGGTACGCCTTGAGGGCCACGTCGGTGTCCTCGTCCGCGACCAGCGGGGTCAGCGCGTCCAGGTGGGCCGGGTCGCCGACCTTGCTGAGGATGTGGGCGCCGGTGCGCCGCAGGTGCGGGTCGGGATCGGTGAGCATGGCGAGGACCTCGGGCAGCGCGGTGTCGATGTGCTGCACGGTCGCCCAGGTCAGCGTCTCGTGGACGCCGCATCCCGGCGTCTCCGCGCGGAGGCGCGCCAGGAGGGGCGGGACGACGGCAGGGTCCTTCATCGCGCCGAGCGCCATCGCGGCGTGGCGCCGCACGGATTCGACTCGAGCGCCGGAGGTGCCGACGTCGGTGGGCTGGTCGAGCATCGCCAGCAGTTCTTCAGTGGTGTGGTTGTTCATGGTTGTCCACCTCCTGATCCTGAACGTAAACCCTCACGCGACGTGAGACTCAAATCGCCTCGTCAACCGGGCTACGCTCCCGCCATGACCGCACGCGTCCGCTCGACGAATCTGGCCCGGCCGAAGCCCGATCCGGGGACGAAGCGGCTGACGGGGATCGACAAGCACCCCGTGGAGTCCATCGAGGTCTTCCCTCCCGGCCCCCACTACGGGGACGGCTCCGGTGTCGTGGGCGACCTGATCGGTGATGCGGCGCACCACGGCGGTGCCCACAAGGCGGTCTACGCCTTCAGCCGCGAGGAACTGGATGGTTGGGAGGCCGCCCTCGGGCGAGGTCTCTCGGACGGAACCTTCGGCGAGAACCTGACCACCGAGGGCATCGACCTCGAGGCGTTGATCGTGAACCAGCGCGTGCGGATGGGGGAGGTCCTCCTGGAGGTGTCGGTGTCGCGCCAGCCGTGCGCGACGTTCCAGCGGCACATCGGCGAGGAGGCGTGGGTGCGCCGCTTCGCCGAACGGGGCCGCTGCGGTACCTATTTCCGGGTGGTGGTCCCCGGGGTCATCCACCGGGGCGACCCGATCGAGGTCCTTGAGCCGCCGGCCCACGACATCGATCTGGTCACGCTGTTCGCCGCCGAGATGGGTGCCCAGGACGCCGCGGCCCGCGTCGTCGCGGCGAACTGCCTCCCGCCCCGCTGGCATGACCGCCTCGCCCGGCGGCTGGACGGAAAGGGCCCCGGCCCGCGCAACCCCATCCTGGGGTGAGCGGGACCGGGGCCCCGGAAAGCCACGGAGTCACTCCGCGCGGACGAACGCCTTCTCGGTGAGCACCGCGTCGGCGAGGCCGGCGAGGTAGCGCTCGGCGTCCAGCGCGGCCGAGCAGCCGGTGCCCGCGGCGGTGATGGCCTGGCGGTAGGTGTGGTCGACGAGGTCGCCGGCGGCGAAGACGCCCGGAACCGACGTCGCGGTCGAACCCGGCTGCACGAGGACGTAGCCCTCGGCGTCCAGGTCGACCTGGCCCTTGACGAGCTCAGAACGTGGGTCGTGGCCGATGGCCACGAACACGCCCTGGACGTCGAGGTCGCGGGTCTCGCCGGTCAGGGTGTCGCGCAGGGTGATCGACTCGACGTTCTTGGCACCGTTGATCGACTCCACGACCGAGTTCCAGGCGAAGTCGATCTTCGGGTCGGCTTCGGCGCGGGCGGCCATGATCTTGGACGCGCGCAACGCGTCACGGCGGTGCACCATCGTCACCGAGGTGCCGAAGCGCGACAGGAACGTCGCCTCCTCGACCGCCGAGTCGCCGCCGCCGATGACGGCGATGGGCTTGTTGCGGAAGAAGAAGCCGTCACACGTGGCGCACCAGGACACACCCTTGCCGGACAGCTCGTCCTCGCCCGGGACGCCGAGGCGGCGGTAGCCCGACCCCATCGCCAGGATGACGGCCTTGGCCCGGTACTCGGTGCCGGAGCCGTCCCGGACGACCTTGATCGGGCCGGTCAGCTCGACCTCGGTGACGTCGTCCTCGATGAGCTCGGCGCCGAAGCGCTCGGCCTGGGCCCTCATGTTCATCATCAGGTCGGGGCCCATGATGCCCTCGGGGAACCCGGGGAAGTTCTCAACCTCGGTGGTGTTCATCAAGGCGCCGCCGGCGTCGACGGCACCCGTGAAGATCAGGGGTGCCAAGGACGCGCGCGCGGCGTAGACCGCTGCGGTGTAGCCGGCAGGACCGGAGCCGATGATGATGATGTCGCGGACGTCGTTCATGGATCCCTCTTTCGTGTTCACCGACCAGCCTAGTGATCGGTGCGGCCCCTGACCCAACACGGCAGGCGAGAGGAGTATTCCGGAGGCGGGCCGATCGCGGCGGGCGGCCGACGACTACGGCGAGACGCGGATCTCGTGGATCGCGCCGCTGAAGTTCGCTCCGTCGCGCGGCATGGACGTCAGGTACACCAGCACCCAGCGGGTCCGCACGGGTGCCTCGAGCTGGAGGTCGATCGCGCCCGTGGACGCCGTGAACCCACCGACGCGGCGCCACTGGTCGCGGTTGTCCATCGGTGGCGCGGAGACGGCGGGGTCCGCCGGCACCCGGATGTCGGCGGAGGTCGCCCCGCCGCCGACGTCCACGGTGACCCAGCGCACCTCGCGGACCGCACCGAGGTCGACGACCACGCCCGCGCCCGGCTTGCGCCCGTTGAAGTTGGCCGAGCGTCCGTAGCGCTCGGTGGTCCACGCGGTGGTGGGGTCGCCGTCCATCACGAAGCGGACCTGGTCGGGGTTCTCACGCCCGTCCCCACCGTCTCCGGCCGGGTCGAAGTCCCGGGCGGCGACCAGCGCGTACGGCGTGGACGGCTTCGGCGGCAGCGCCCGCGACCGGTTGAACTGGTTGACGAAGACCATGACCAGGCTCACCACGAGCACCAGCGCGAACAGGGCGAACAACAGCGCCTGCCAGCGGCGGGGCGGATCCTGGGACGGAGCCTGCTGCGAGACCGTCACCGTCGAGCGGGGCGGCGGGATCGGCGTGTACGGCTGCGCGGGACCATCCTCCACGTCGTCGACGTCGTCCAGCCAGAACGCCTGCGTGGAGATGTCCTCCTCGTCCGGCCCGGGGCCGTCCGGCTCGGGACCCCACGGTGACGCCGGTCGATCGTCGCTGCGCGAGCGCAGCGCGCCCGTCGACTCCTCCTCCGGCCACAGGACCTGCTCGCTCACGGAGGTGGTCGCGGTGTCCGCCGCCGGTGTGGCCAGACGGCCCGCCGACGGGGGAGGGGGCACGGTGATCCGCACCGGGGCGATGGGGTACTTCAGACGGTTCTCCAGCTGGTTGGCCGCGTCCGTCCCCCCCAGGACGGCCGACAGGGCGACCGCGATGTCGGCGGCCGTCTCCAGCGGTGTGGCGCGCCCCCGCGGCACCGGCGACAGGATGCGGTCGACGATGTCCGAGAGCTCCGTGGACACGAGGTGGGTGACCTGTCGCGGCAGGACCAGGCGGCCCCAGCTGTCCACCGGTGCGGCTGGGAGGCCGTACCGTGCACCGCCGGGCCAGTGGCCGGTCAGGCTGGCGTACAGCAGCTCACCCAGGGCCCGGACGTCCGCCTGCTCGGGGTCCACGTCACTCGTCACCGGGTGCAGCGCGTGCTCGACGAGGAAGCCGACGATCTTCACGTTGCCGGACGCCGTGATCACCACCGTGTCCGGATTCAGCTGCCGGTGGTGGAGGCCCTGGCCGTGCATCGCCACCAGACCCGCCGCGATCTCGCGGACGACCCAGGCCGCCTCCACCTCCGAGAGGGGGCCCGCCGTGAACGCGAGTTCGAGCGACTGGCCGGGCGCGTACTCGCAGGCGATGTAGGAGCCGTGTTCGCCGGTCTCGTCCAGAATGGCGTCCCACACGCGCAGGTAGCGGGAGTCGATCGCCTGGGCCGCCTGGCGGGCCTGGTCGAGGATCTCCAGCACCCGGGGCTCGGAGGGGTCCAGCACGTGCAGGAGGACGGGCCGGGAGAGGTTCAGGTCCCAACCGCGCCAGGTCACCGTCGTGCCGCGCTGGTTCAGCGCCTCGTCCAAGCGGTAGCGCCCGTCGAGGATGTCGCCGGGATGGTTCCGCGCCTCGCTCTCCGCGAAGGGGTCGGACGCCGACGTCCCGTCCGCCTCGGGGTAGGCCAGCAGCGCGTCCCCCCCGCCGTCGCCGTCGGGATCGGGGGCTCCGCCCGCGCCGGCGGCCGGGGCCTCGGCGCCCGGACGGGTCCGCCCGCGCCGACGCAGTGCACCGAGCAGTGCGGTGGTCTCCCGGACGCCGAGCCGCTTGGCGACGAAGAAGAAGCTCAGCACGAGCACGAGGGATGCCGCGGCGAGCGTCGCCGCGGCGACGAGCGTGGACGCCCCGTAGCTCCACCAGGCCGCGCCGGCGGCCAGCACCGCACCCGGGGTGACGGCCAGCGTGAGCTGGACGAGGTGGCGACCGAGGTCCCGTCCGGAGATGCCGGGCAGGTGCTTCTTGAGTGAGCGGTGGGTCAGGGCGGCTCCGACGACGTACGCGACGGAGTAGGCGATCGCCAGGCGTGCCGCCACGGTCGCGGGGTTGGAGATGGCCCACACCAGGCCGAGGCCGAGGGCGATGTTCGCGATCGAGATCGCGAGTTGCAGGAAGAACGGGGTGCGGGTGTCTTCGAGGGCGTAGAAGCCGCGCAGGTACACGTACTGGATCGTGAACGGGATCAGGCCCAGCGAGAAGCCCATGAGGGCCCAACCGAACAACATCCAGGTGTCGGCGTTGGTGCCGTGGCCGAAGGCGACCTTGAAGAACGGGAGCCCGAGCGCCAGGAACCCGAACGCCGCCGGCACCATGAACGTCAGCGCGAGGCGCAGCGTGCGCGTCGTCTCGGCGGCGACGCCCTCCATGTCGTGCGCGGCGGCCAGCCGGGAGGCCGAGGGCAACATCGCGGTGGCCAGCGACACGGTCAGGAGTGAGTGGGGGAGCAGCCAGACGAGGTAGCCCGTGTTGTACACGGCGATGCCGGCACCCTCACCCGCCCCGGCCGCGAGCGTGGCGTCCGACCCGAGCTTGCTGACGACGATCTGGACGATCGTGGTGAGCAGGACGTAGCCGAGCATCCACTTGGCGAGGTGGAACGTCTCGCCGAGGCCCTGGCCCTTGAGATCCCAGCGCGGACGGTAGTGGAAACCGATCGACCGCATCGCCGGGATGAGCGCCAGGGTCTGGACGATGATCCCCAGCGTGGAGCCGAGCCCGAGGGTGAGCACCTGGGCGTCGGAGAAGGCGGCGTTGCCGGCGTTGGTCCCCCACAGGGCGGCGTACAGGCCGAGCACCGCGATGCCGACGACGTTGTTCAGGATCGGGGCCCACATCATCGGGCCGAACTTGTCCCGTGCGTTGAGGACCTGGCCGATGAGGAAGAACGCGCCGTAGAAGAACAGTTGCGGCATGGTGAGCATGCCGAAGAGGACGAGTTGCTGCCAGTGGGCGTCCTGACCGGGCTCGCGCCAGGTGGCGGAGGTCCACAGCGAGAGCACCGCCGGGGTGAGGGCCGTGAAGATGGCCGTCGCGACCGCAAGGACGGCGATGAACGCCGTCATGATCCGGTTGATGAACGCCTCACCGCCGTCGGCGTCGTTGCGCGCGTGCCGGACGATCTGGGGCACCAGCACCGTGTTGAGGGCGCCGCCGGCCAGGAGCATGTACAGCGTGTTGGGGACCTGCGTGGCCAACTGGTAGCTGTCCGCCTGGGTGGTCGCGCCGAAGACGAAGACCAGCAGCATGGCCTTGGCGAACCCCAGCACCCGGCTGATGGCGGTGCCCGAGGCCATGACGGCCGTGGCGTTCAGGAGCCGCTTGCTCGACGCCTGTGCCTCCGGAGCCCTGCCCTCAGCCATCCTCACCCTTCCGCCTCGTGCGCACCTGCCGGATGCGGTGCGCCGTCGTCAGGACCAGCACCACACCGGAGACGACCACGATGACCCAGCCGATCGTGCCGTAGTTGGTGGTCTCGACCACGACCTCGCGGTCTGGGGTCAGCCTATGGCCGCTGGGCGTCGTGGCGTGGACGCTCGCCCGCACGATCCCACCACCGGCCGCGTTCGCCTGCAGCATCACCGTGCTGGACGCCCCGGGCGCCACGGTCACGGCGTCCGGCGCGGTCAGCCAGATGCGCTGGGGGTTGTCCGACTCCACGTCCACGCGGACGGTGACGGGGTCGATGAGGTGGTTCGTCACCGTGACCGGGAACTCCGACGTGTCGCCCGTCATCGTGAACCGGCTGCTGGCGTCGAGGCTGACCATCGCGCCGGTCGCGGCTCCGACGCGGTCGGCCAGCGCGTCCAGCCACCTGTCGAGGGAGGCGGGGTCCTCGTTCCACCAGCGGGACGCCGCGCGCACGGTCTGGGCGTCCGCCAGCGAACCGACGCCGGCCTCGGGTGCCGCGTCGCCGTAGGCGATCATCATCCGGCGCAGGTTGAGGACGCGGGACAGGTGGGGGCCGTCCAAGGCCTGGTTGCCCGTCCGGTCGGCGGGGGCCTCCCACGGCTGCGTCGGTCCGGTGAGGACGTCGGCCAGTGCCGCGACGCGGAAACCCTGGGGCAGGGCGTCCGTGGCCTTGGGCGCGTCCTCCACCGACCGCACCCAGCGGACCTCACCACCGGACGCCCGCGCTGTCGCGAAGCGGGCCGCCCGCCGGGTCAGGTCGGTGTCCGGCAGCAGGGGCGAAGTGGCGACCGGGCCGGTCGTCCGGGCGACCACCGCGTCGACCCCACCCGTGGCGACCCGCAGGGCTCGCGCCCGGGCGTCCACCGCGATGACGGGACGGGTGAGGGTGCCGGCGAGGGTGAGCGTTGCGGCGTCCGGGGTGTCGACGACGGTCAGGGCGGTCCGTCCGTCGAGGGTGGCCCCTCCCGAGGCATGCAGGGCGTCCACCAGGGTCGCGTCGTCGAGGCGGGCCACCGTGGACAGGTCGGGGGAGCCGAACAGGCCCACCGCACCCCGCGGGGGCAGGGCCTGGAAGCGGGTCAGCCACGCCTGGGCGGCCTCCTCCCCGGTGCCGGCCGTGCTGCCGTCGCTGCTCCGGACGCGGTACCCGTCGGTCATGTCGGTGAGTTCCATGAGCAGGGACGGGTCGACGACCCAGCTACCGCCCCCTTCCTCGGCGCGGTCCAGGAGGGCGCCGAGGCGCCCGTCGGTGATGTCGGTGAGGAGCCCCTCGTCGGTGAAGAGGTTCTCCTTGACCTGCCGGGGTGGGGCCGAGAACTCGACCACCTGCACCACCGGCAGCGGCTCGCCGGGCAGGGACACCAGCGTGCGGGCCGTCCCCAGCGAAGCGCTCCGCGAACCGGCCCGCCCGCCGGTCACGTTCGCGCCGACCCACCAGGTGGCGTCGGTCTGGGTCAGGCCCAGGGCGGCGAGCGAGCCGGACACCGTGAAGGGACGGATCGCTCCCGGCGTGAGGGCGTCGCCCTGCCCGGTGATCGTGACGCGGTTGCCCGGTTCGACGACGGCCGCCGTGCCCGGCGTGGTCGTCTCGGCCGCGAGGGCGCCGGCGACGGCCGCAGGGGAGCGCAGGAGGGCGGGGGAGCGCCACAGGGCCACGGCGACCTCGGTCAACGGCTCGGTGGTCGTGTTGGTCACGGTCCCGGCCAGGGTGAGGGTGTCGCCGGTGATCTCCGCCGTGGTCAGGGTGACGGCGGCCGGGGTGACCGCGGCGGACACCGCTGGGCCGGTCACCGGGCCGGAGGAGGGGTCGGCGGCAGGGGCCACCGGTGCGGTGGCCGCGGTGAGGCCGGCGGCGGCCACCAGGAGGGAAGCCAGCCGGGCGCGGCGGGTGCCGGGCTGGGGCGTGGTCACCCGCCCATGGTAGGCCCGGTAGACTGGTCGATCGTGCCGAGCCTCACCGTTGACCAGCGTCGTGCCCTCGAGGCGGCGGTGCTGGCCACCCCCGTCATCCGCCGCGTCGCGGACGCCTTCGCGGCGGCGGGGCACGACCTCCACCTCGTCGGCGGACCCGTGCGCGATGCGCTCATGGGGCGGGGGATCCACGATCTCGACTTCACCACGCCCGCGCGGCCGGACGCCATCGAGGCGGTCCTGCGCGGGCTGACCCGCACCACCTGGGACATGGGGCGCGAGTTCGGCACCATCGGCGCGAGCGTCCGGGTCGGCGACGTCGAGGAGATCGTCGAGGTCACCACCTACCGCGCCGATTCCTACGACCCCACCTCGCGCAAGCCGACCGTGTCGTTCGGTGACTCGCTCGTGGACGACCTCGTGCGCCGCGACTTCACCGTCAACGCCATGGCCCTGTCCGTGGTGTCGGGCGCCTTCGAGGATCCGCACGGCGGTCTGGCCGACCTCGAGGCCCGTGCGTTGCGGACCCCCTCGACCCCCGAGGTGTCGTTCAGCGACGACCCGCTGCGGATGATGCGGGCGGCGCGCTTCGCCTCACAGCTGGGCTTCGAGCCGGCACCCGAGGTGGTCGCAGCCATGACCGACATGGCGGAACGGATCGAGATCATCTCCGCCGAGCGTGTCCGGGACGAGCTCTCGCGCCTGCTGCTGTCGGACTCCCCGCGCGCCGGCCTTGACCTGTTGGTCCGCACCGGGTTGGCGGATCGGGTGCTGCCCGAGGTGGCCGCCCTGGTCCGGGAGGTCGACGAACACGGGCGCCACAAGGACATCTACCAGCACACCCTCACCGTCTTGGAGCAGTCGATCGACCTCGAGCGGGAGCGTGGGCACCAGCCCGACCTCGTCGGGCGCCTGGCGGCGGTGTTCCACGACGTCGGGAAGCCGCGCACGAAGCGGTTCGAGGGTGGCGGCAAGGTGTCCTTCCACCACCACGACGTGGTCGGCGCGAAGATGACCAGGAAGCGGCTCACCGAGCTCCGGTTCTCCTCCGACGAGGTCAAGGCGGTCGCCCAGCTGGTCGAGCTGCACCTGCGCTTCCACGGCTATGCGGACGCCGACTGGACCGACTCCGCGGTCCGCCGCTACGTCCGCGACGCCGGTGACGTGCTCGAACGACTCCACATCCTCACCCGCGCGGACTGCACGACGCGCAACGCCCGCAAGGCCAACCGCCTGCGCACCGCGTACGAGCAGTTGGAGTGGCGGATCGACGAGCTGGCCGAGCGGGAGGAACTGGACGCCATGCGCCCCGACCTCGACGGCACGCAGATCATGGAGATCCTCGGCATCGGGCCGGGCCCGGCGGTCGGGCAGGCCTACAAGTTCCTCCTGGAGAAGCGCATCGACGAGGGTCCGCTGGGCGAGGAGGCCGCCCGTGAGGCGCTGCTCGCCTGGTGGGGGCAGCGGTAGCGCCGCCCAGGCGCCGGTTCCCGCGGTTGACTCCGCTTGGTAGCGGCGTTTCCCCAGACATCGGGTGCCCAGCCCCGGTGGCGCCCCCTCCGCGGCGTCCGTGAGGCGCCATGATGGGTCCGTGCAGAGGGCGAGGGGGGCGGCGGAGCGGCTGGCGTCCGCCCCCGTCGTGCTGGTGCTGGTGGCGATCGCATCGGTGCAGCTCGGCTCTTCGCTGGCCAAGGATCTCTACTCCTCCGCGGCACCGCTGACCGTCGCCTGGCTGCGGCTCCTGGGAGCTGCGGTCGTGCTGGGCCTGCTCACGCGGCCCCGGTTGAGGGGGCACACACGACGCGACTGGGCCTGGGTGGTCGCGTACGGTCTGTGCCTGGCGGGCATGAACGTCACGTTCTACCTCGCCATCGAACGCATCCCGATCGGCATGGCGGTGACCCTGGAGTTCCTGGGCCCCCTGGGCGTCTCGGTCGCGCACTCCCGACGGGCGCGTGACCTGCTGTGGGTCGGCCTGGCCGCGCTCGGTGTGCTCCTCCTCGGCTTCTCGCCCGGGACGCTCGACCCGATCGGCGTGCTCTGGGCGCTCGTGGCCGGCGCGTTGTGGGCGAGCTACATCCTGCTGGCCGTCCCGGTGGGACGGGATTGGTCGGGGGTGTCGGGGGTGGCCGTGGCCTTCTGGGTCGGCCTCGTCGGGTTGACCCCCCTGGTGCTGGCGCTGGGGCTGCTCCCGTCGGCCCTGCCCGCGGTGTGGGGGACGGGCCTGGCCATCGGCCTGCTCTCCTCCGCAGTCCCGTACGGCCTGGAGATGATCGCCCTGAGGCGCATGGAACCGCGGGTCTTCGGCATCCTGATGTCCCTTGAACCCGCGGCGGCCGCGCTCTTCGCGCTGCTCATGCTGGGCGAGGAGCTCCGCCCGATCGAGATCCTCGCGATGGCCTGTGTCGTCGTCGCCTCGGCCAGCGTCGTGGCCACCACCAAGAGGCGCGTCCAGGGGGAACAGGGGCAGGGCCGGGGGTGATGCCCCCGGCCCTGCCGCCCTCAGAGCATCGGCTGCGTGTGCCAGATGCGCTGGATGTAGTCGCGCATCGAACGGTCGGAGCTGAAGTAGCCGGTGCGGGCGACGTTGAGGATCGCCGAACGCGTCCACGCCTCGGTGTCGGCGTACTTCTCCTCCACGCGTGACTGGGCGTCGATGTAGGACTGGAAGTCGGCCAGGGCCATGAACCGATCGCCGTCGAGCAGGTTGTAGACGACCGAGTCGAAGAGGTGCCGGTCGCCCCCGCTGAAGTGGCCGGACAGGATCAGGTCCAGGGCGGCCTTCAGCTGCGGGTTGCTCCGGTAGTACGAGGCCGGGTCGTAGCCCTTGGTGCCCAGCTCGGCGACCTGCGGCTCGTTCATGCCGAACAGGAAGAAGTGCTTGTCGCCCACCAGCTGGCGGATCTCGACGTTCGCACCGTCGTCCGTGCCGACGGTGAGGGCGCCGTTGAGGGCGAACTTCATGTTGCCGGTGCCGGACGCCTCCATGCCGGCGAGCGAGATCTGCTCGGACAGGTCGGCGGCCGGGATCAGCTTCTCGGCCAGGGTCACGTTGTAGTTCGCCGGGAAGGCGACCTTGAGGCGTCCCTCCAGGAGCGGGTCGTTGTTGACCGTCGCCGCGACCTTGTTGATGAGGTGGATGGTCTCCTTGGCCATCGTGTAGCCCGGGGCGGCCTTCGCGCCGAACACGACGGTGCGGGGCGTGATGTCGGACGCCGCGACCTTCCCCGACAGCACCTGCTCGTACAGCGACACGATGTGCAGGAGCTTCAGCGACTGGCGCTTGTACTCGTGCAGACGCTTGACCATGACGTCGAGCAGGTGCCCGTCGGGCAGCTCGATCCCGTCCCGGGCCTTGAGCAGGTTGGTGAGGCGCTTCTTGTTCCAGGCCTTGACCTCGCGGAAGCCCGCGCGGAAGTCGGTGTCCTCGGCGTACGGCTCGAGCTCCTTGAGGCGCTCCAGGTCGGTGATCCAGCCGCTGCCGATGGCGTCCGAGATGAGGTCGGACAGCTTCGGGTTGGCCATCTTCACGAAGCGGCGCGGGGTGACGCCGTTGGTGACGTTGGTGAACTTGTCCGGCCACAGTTCCGAGAAGTCCGGCAGGACCTTGTCGCGCAGCAGCTGCGAGTGCAGCGCTGCGACGCCGTTGACCTTGGTCGCCGCGATCGTGGCGAGGAAGGCCATGCGGACGCCGCGCTGGGGGTACTCGGAGATGATCGACATGCGACGGGCGCGCAGCTCGTCGCCGGGGAACGCCTCGCGCACCTCGGCGAGGAACTCCTCGTTGATCTGGTAGATGATCTCCAGGTGGCGCGGCAGCAGCCGGCCCAGCAGGTCGGTCGACCAGACCTCGAGGGCCTCGGGCAGCAGCGTGTGGCAGGTGTAGGCGAAGCAGCGCCGGGTGACGTCCCACGCCTCGTCCCAGGCGAAGCCCTTCTCGTCCACGAGGATGCGCATGAGCTCCGGCACCGCGATGACGGGGTGCGTGTCGTTCAGCTGGAAGTGGATCCGGTCGGGCAGGTTGTGGAGGTCGAAGCCGTCCTCCAGCTCGTTGTCGATGAAGTCGCGCAGCGAGCAGGCCACGAAGAAGTACTGCTGCTGGAGGCGCAGCTCCTTGCCCTGGGGCGTGGAGTCCTCGGGGTAGAGCACCTTCGAGATGTTCTCGGCGAAGGTCTGGGACCGGACCGCCGCGGCGTAGTCGCCCGCGTTGAAGATCTGCAGGTCGAACGCGTTGGTGGCGGTGGCGCTCCACAGGCGCAGCGTGTTCACGCGACCGTTCAGGTAGCCCGGCACCATGTAGTTGTAGGGGACGCCGAGGACGTTCCAGTCCGGGACCCAGCGGGTGCGCTCGGTGCCGTTCTCGTCGGTGTACTTCTCGGTGTGGCCGCCGAAGTCGACCTGCACGGACGCCTCGGGGTGCGGAAACTCCCACGGGGAGCCCAGCTTCAACCAGGAGTCGGGCTGTTCGACCTGGCGTCCGTCGACGAAGGTCTGGCGGAAGATGCCGTACTCGTAGCGGATGCCGTAGCCGATGCAGGGGACGTCCATGGTGGCCAGCGAGTCGATGAAGCAGGCGGCGAGACGGCCGAGGCCGCCGTTGCCCAGGCCCGGCTCCACTTCCTGGGAGCGCAGCGTCGGCAGGTCGATGCCACACAACTCCAGGCCCCTGCTGGCGATGTCGTTGAGGTCGGACGCCATGAGCGCGTTGCCGAGCTGGCGTCCGAGCAGGTACTCCGCCGACAGGTAGCCGACGGTCTTGGCCTGGGCCTCACGGGTCTTGCGGTTGGTCTCCAGCCAGCGGGCCATCAGGTAGTTCTTCACCGTGCTGGCGAGCGCGAGGTACTGGTCGTTGATGGACGAGCGCGACAGCGCCACGCCCTGGTTCGTGTTCAGCTCGTGCAGGAATTCCTTCACGAAGCCGTCGACAGAGAACGGCGGCGCGCCCACCGGCGCGGTGGCCAAGGGATGGGTGGGGGGCTTGGAGGGGCCGTACACCCGGTGGTCCGTGCTCGGGGTCTCGTCCGCGGGCAGGGGCAGACCGTTCTTCTGCGCAAGATCAGGCATGGGACCCAGCGTATCCACGCGCTCGCCCCGCTGCGATTCGGCCTACTGGGCGGACGGAGCGTCAGCACCCCGGCGCCATCGGCCTCACGGACGCAGTCGCGCGATCGCGGCGTCCAGCATGGGCTCGGTGAGCTTGCCGGTGAAGGTGTTCTGCTGGCTGACGTGGTAGCACCCCACCAACCGGACGCCACGGCCGCCGGGCAGCACCAGGGCCGCCTCGGCGCCGTGACCGAACTTCGGCTTGGGACGCGGTGCGGCCCAACCCAGGCGTCGGGCGGCGCCCAGGGTGGAGTCCCAGGCGATGGACCCGAGCGCCATGATCGCGGTGACCCGCCGCTGGGACAGCTGGAGGTCCCGGTCCAGCCAGTGCGCGCAGGTGGCCTTCTCCTCGGTCGTGGGCTTGTTCAGCGGCGGTGCGCAGTGCACCGGGGCGATGATGCGCAGTCCCGTGAGGACCATCCCGTCTCCGGCGCCCGTCGCCACGGGCCGGGACGCGAAGCCGGCCCGGTGCAGCGCGGCGTACAGCCAGTCGCCCGAGCGGTCGCCGGTGAACATGCGTCCCGTCCGGTTGGCGCCGTGCGCAGCCGGAGCGAGCCCGACGATCAGCGCGGTGGCATCCGGGTCGCCGAAGCTCGCCACGGGACGCCCCCAGTACGGCTGGTCGGCGAACGCGGCCCGCTTCTCCTGCGCGACCTGCTCCCGCCACGCGACCAGGCGCGGGCATGCGCGGCAGACGGTCACGGCTGCGTCCAAGGTGGCGCGGGATGCGTCCGCGGCCAGCAGGGCAACGGCGTCCGGGCCGGTGGCGACGGGAGTGTCGGCACAGGCGGGGTCGCCCGGCCACCCCGTCCCGGGCGGGACCGGGGACGCGAACGGCTGCCCGGTCAGCGGATGGGGCAGGGGAACGGACGCCATGGCGACACCTTAGGCTCGGACCATGCGTGGAGTGATCTTGTACGGACCCGGCGACGTCCGGGTCGAGGAGCGTCCGGACCCCGTCCTGAAGGAGGCGACGGACGCGATCATCAAGGTGAGCGCGACGTGTGTCTGCGGCTCCGACCTGTGGAGCTACCGGGGCATCAACGACCCCACCGACCCCCATCCCATGGGCCATGAGTACTGCGGCGTGGTCCAGGCCGTGGGCGACGAGGTGCGGGACGTCAAAGTCGGCGACTTCGTGGTCGGCGGGTTCTACGCGTCCGACAACACGTGCGCGCACTGCAGGGCCGGTTTCCCGAACGGGTGCGTGCAGCACCAGTGGTACGACGGCTGCCAGGCCGAACTGCTGCGGGTCCCGCTCGCGGACGGGACCCTCGTGGCGACCCCGGAGCAGCCCGACGAGGCGCTGATCCCGTCCCTGTTGACCCTCAGCGACGTCATGGCGACCGGATGGCACGCCGCAGTGATGGCGGGCGTCAAGCCGGGCGGCACGGCGGTCGTGGTCGGCGATGGCGCGGTCGGCCTGTGCGGGGTGCTCGCGGCGTCCCAGTTGGGGGCCGGACGGGTGATCGCGATGAGCCGGCACGCCTCGCGGCAGGAGGTCGCGCGTCTGTTCGGCGCGACCGACATCGTGGAGGCGCGCGGCGAGGAGGGGGTCGCGCTGATCAGGGAGCTCACCGACGGCATCGGGGCGGACGCGGTCCTGGAGTGTGTCGGCACCGGGGACGCCATGAACCAGGCGATCGCGTGCGCGCGCCCCGGGGCGATGGTCGGCTTCGTGGGTGTCCCGCACGGGGTGGAGTTGCCGATCAACCAGATGTTCTCCCGCAACGTCGGCGTCCGGGGCGGCATGGCGACGGTCCGGACGTACCTGCCCGACCTGATGGACCGGGTCCTGTCGGGCGACATCAACCCCGGGCTGGTGTTCGACCTGACCCTGGGCCTGGAGGACGCCGCCGAGGGCTACCGCGCCATGGATGAGCGCCGGGCGATCAAGGCGCTGCTGCGTCCCTGACCCGCCTGCATTTCCGGGTGGAAGAACCCCGAGGATCCTCGGGGTTCTTCCACCCGGAAATGCACACAATGGGGCTCAGCCGAGCCCGAGCGCGTCCGGAAGCCGGGGCGTCCGGCCGTGGACGTGCTCCCCGACGAAGCCGAGGACGACCTCGTACCAGACCCGCGCATGTTGCGGGGTGAGGATCCAGTGGTTCTCGTCGGGGAAGTACAGGAACCGGTGCGGGCTCCTGCCCTCGTCGTCGGCCGGCAGCCCGGACTTGCTGAGCAGCTCCCACCACAGGCGCAGGCCCTCGCCGATGGGGACGCGGTAGTCCTTGTCGCCGTGGATGACGAGCATCGGCGTGGTGATGTCGCCCACCGACTCGTGGGGTGAGTGGCCCTCGAGCAGGCCGCCCATCTCGCGCGCCCAGTAGAAGGGTGCGTCGGTGGTGGGCCCGAACTGGTCGAGCGCCCACAGGCTCGCGTGCGTGACGATCGCGGCGAAGCGATCGGTGTGACCGGCGATCCAGTTGGCCATGTAGCCGCCGAAGCTGCCGCCCATGGCGACGGTCCTGCTGCCGTCGATGTCGTCGCGCGCCTCGATCGCGTCGGTGATGGCCATGAGGTCGGTGTACGGCTTGTCGCCCCATGAGCCCCAGCCGCGCTGGATGAAGTCCTGGCCGTAGCCGGTGCTCAGCGCGGGGTCGGGCAGCAGGACGGCATAGCCCTGCGCGACCGCGACCCACGGCGTCCAGCGCCAGGACCAGGCGTTCCAGGAGCTGACCGGACCGCCGTGGATCCACAGCAGGAGGGGAGCGGGCTGCTCGGCCGAGGTGCCGTGCGGCGTCGCCAACCACGCGCGAATGCGGACGCCGTCGGCGGCGGTCGTCTCGACCTCGGTGAGCGTGCCGGGGAGTTCGGGGCGCTCGACGGGATTGGGGAGGCGGATCACGGCGTCGCCGTCGACGCGGACGACCTCGCTGGGGTACTCGTAGCTGGATCGGATGCCGTACACCGTGCCGTCCGGAGCGATCGCGGCGGCGCTGTACGCGGCGTCGTCGTGGGTGAGCCGGCTCACCTCGCCGGTGGAGACGTCCAGGCGGAACAGCGGGCCGCGTCCGTCCTGGTCGGCGTTCAGCAGCACCGCGTCGCCGGTGGGGAACCATGCGACGGGGGAGGCCCACTGGTCGAAGGCGTCACCGGTCGGGGTGACGATGCCCGAGGAGATGTCGAGCAGGCCCAACTCGTGGGTGGGCGCGGTCGTGGCCGTGCCGGTGCGGCCGAAGTTCACCAGCGCGCGGGTGCCGTCGGGGCTGATGGGGCCGGGGGAGTAGTCGGTGCCGGTGACGGGGGCGACGAGGTCGGTCCAGGTTCCGGCTGCGGTGTCGACCCTCGTGATCGTCGTGTGGCGGTCGCCCTTGGCGACCGCGATCGTGCGGCCCGCGAGCAGGAACGAGCCATCGGGGGAGACGTGGACGGCCGTCTCGCGCAACGTGGCGCCGGCGCCCTTGGTCAGCAGGCGGAGGCGACGGGGGGCGAGCGCGTCCACGGTGCTGGGCAGCGTCGGGTCGGTGGGCGCCTCCGCCTCGGCGGCCTCGTCCGCCTCGTCCGCGTTGGGCCTGGCCTCATCGGCCGGGGCCTCCTCCACGGCGAACAGGTGCGGCGCGTCCGGACCGAGGTCGGAATCCCAGTACCGGACGGAGGCGTCCGTGTGGAGGATCGCCGTGACCTTCTTCTCCTTGCGGAGATTGCGCAGGTCGGCGTCCGCCTTCTCGGGGTCGTCGGCCGCCTCGGCCGCCGGCATGAGTGGAGCCACGACGAAGACGCCGCCGTTGCGTCCGGTGTGCACCGACTGGATGCCGCCGGGCCGCGAGATCACCGGGCGCGCCTCGCCGCCCGCGGCGGGGATCATCCAGAGTGCGGCCACGGGGTCGTCGGCGTCGGCGTCCGGGTCGGGCCGGGCGCTGATGAAGTAGAGGTTGCCGGCGGCGTCGTGGGCGGCCCCCGACTCGCCCTTGGCGGATCGGGTGATCCGGCGTGCGGGGGCCTCACCCGTGGGGTCGACCTGCCAGACCGCGTTCGCGTAGCGGGTCTTCTTCGCGTCCAGGGTGGAGACGATCGTGGCCAACCGCTGGCCGTCCGGGCTGAGCGCCAACCCGTTCACGCGCGGGTACGCGATGAAGTGCTTGAGGTCGTGGAACGGTGTCTCAGGACGGCGACGTCTCATGGGCCCACCTTGCCACCGGGGTCAAGCAGGGTGGGGGGTCAGGCCGGCGTGCCGCGGCGGGTTCCGGCATGGTTCATATCGTCGACGAGCCGTTCGACGCGCTCGCCGCCACGAGGGCGTCCACCGCCTCGGGAGCGAGGGCCTGATCCAGCACCAGGGCGACCAGGCCCGACGCGGTGACGTGGTCGCCGGACACGATTCGGTACTCGGCCATGTCGCTGATCCGCGGGGACACCTGGGTCTGAATCGCCGCCGCGACCTCGCGCGCGATGGCGTCGCGCCCGCCGAGGAAACCGCCGAACACCACGTACTGCGGGTTCGACACCTGGACGAAGCCGCCGAGGTGCGTGCCCAGCAGTCGGGCGGCCGCGTGGACGAGCCCGACCACCTCCGCGTCACCGGCGTCGTAGGCCGCGGTGACGTCCCCCACCGTCGCGATGCCGGGGCGGGCGAGATCTCGTACCAGGGCGCGCCCGGTGACGTAGGCGGCGAGGCAGCCGCGCCGGCCACACGTGCACACGGGTCCCTCCCCCGGGGTGATCTGGAGGTGACCCAGGTCGCCCGCCGCGCCGGTCGAGCCGCGCATGATGTGCCCCCCGGTGATGAGCCCGATGCCCAGGCCGGTGGAGAACTTCACCCCCAGCAGGACTCCGTCGTCGTCCATCGGCGGCACTTCTTGGGCGGCGCCGAGCGTCAGGGCCCGTGCGTCGTTCTCCACGGCCACGTGGACGCCGAAGCGTTCCTGCAGTCGCTCCACCAAGGGGTAGTCGCTGTCGGGAAGGGCGATGGACACCAACCGCTTGCCCGTGTGGGTGTTCACCGGGGCGGGGATCGCCAGGCCGACCCCGAGCAGGCGGACGCCGCCGGCGCGCTCGAGCGCGCGCTCGCCCAAGCCGCCCAGCCGTTCCACCAGTGCGGGGATCGCCTCGTTGGGCGTGCGAGGCACGACCTCCTCGGTGAGCGCCTGCCCGTTGAGTTCGCACAACGACACCGTCGCACGGTGGTGGCCGATGTCGATGGTGAGGACGACCCGATCCCGATCGTCGAAGGCCACGACGGTGGCTGGTCGCCCGCCCGTTGGCGCACGCGTCCCCGACTCGTAGATCAACCCCGCCGACTGCAGTTGGTCGAGCCGTCCGTACAGCGTGGAGCGCGCCATCCCGGTGCTCGCGAGCAGGTCTTGGCGGGTCAGGCCACCTTCGCGGCGCAGGGCGGCCAGCAGCATGCCCGGTGTCGCCGCCGAGAGTTGCGAGGCCACGACACCACCCCTTTCCCCTGATCCAGACGCAGAGTTCGCCCAACACCCTAGTGCTCGCGGTCGGTTGTGCCCTAAAGTGTCGATCACCCTATTGATCTATTATCGTACAAAAGCCTCAACGGACAAGGGAGACTCACATGTCGGCACTCACCACATCGATCTCACGTCGGTCGCTGTTCGGCCTGGGGGCTGGCGTTGCCGTCGCCAGCACGCTCGCTGGATGCGCTGGCGCCAGCACGACCGGCGGCGGCGCCGGCGACACCATGTTCTTCTCGACTCAGTTCGCTCCCGTGGAGGAGAAGCAGCGCTTCGAGAAGATCCTCAGCGAGTACGTGAAGGACCCGAAGACCTCCTTCACGTCCATGCCGACCGCCGACTTCACCACGCAGCTGAAGACGCAGGTGGACGCCAAGAAGCTCCAGATCGGGGTCGTGGGCGCCCTGCACGGTGACCTGACCCCTCTGCCCGACTACCTCGAGGACATCGATGACATGGTGGCCGACGCCAAGGCCGCGGGCATCAGCGATGACCTGCTCGCCCTCGGCAAGCTGGGTGGCCCGACCCAGAAGTACATCCCGTGGATGCAGGCGTCCTACGTCGTCGCGGCCAACAAGAAGGCACTGGAGTGGCTCCCGGCCGGCGCCGACGTCAACGCCCTCACCTACGACCAGTTCCTTCAGTGGGCGATCAACGCCAACAACGCCAACGGCAAGCCCGTCTTCGGCTTCCCGGCCGGACCCAAGGGCCTCTACCACCGCTTCTTCCAGGGCTACCTGCTGCCGAGCTTCACCGGCGGCGTCCTGAGCCAGTTCTCCTCCCAGGACGCCATCACCGGATGGAAGTGGATGGCCGAGTTCTGGAGGAACTGCAACCCTGCCTCCACCAACTACGACTACATGCAGGAGCCACTGGCCAGCGGCGAGGTGCTGGTCGCGTGGGATCACGTAGCCCGCCTCGTGAACGCGCCCAAGGGCAAGCCCGAGGACTGGATCATGGTCCCGGCGCCGACCGGCCCCAAGGGCCTCGGCTACATGCTGATCGTGGCGGGCATGGGCGTCCCCAAGGGCGGGGACAAGGCCACGGCCGCGAGGGTCATCAAGGCCCTCTCCGACCCGAAGGCCCAGATCGAGTTGCTGCGCCAGAACGCCTTCTTCCCGGTCGTCAAGGCCGACCTGCCCGCGGACCTACCCGCCCCGGTGAAGCTCGAGGCCGAGGCCGTGGCGGCGCAGGCGGCGTCCCCCAAGGCGATCCTCGCGCTGCCGCCCCTCGGGCTCGGCGCCAAGGACGGCGAGCTCAGCCAGGTCTTCAAGGACATGTTCCGCGAGATCTGCCTGCAGGACGGGGATCCGGCGGCCGTCGTGGGCAAGTACGTCACCAACGTGCGGACGATCATGGAGGCCGTGAAGGTGCCCTGCTGGGCCCCCGACCCCGCGGCCGACGTCTGCACGGTGGGGTGAGCATGTCCCCTGCCAGTAACGGGTCCGTCACCACCGCAGGCCGGCGGCGACGGACGCGCCTGTCCCCCGCCTTCTGGCTGATCCTGCCGTCGGTGGTGTTCATGCTGTTCCTGTTCGCCTACCCCATGGTCGAGGGCCTGCGGTTGGCCTTCGTCCACGGTGACGCCGGGGCAGTGTCGAGCGTGAACTGGCAGCGGATGGTCAACGACCCGCAGTTCGGGGCGGCGGTGCGCAACACGCTGCTGTTGATCGTCGTGATCATCCCGCTGCAGTTCGTGTTCGCCCTCACGATGGCCCTGCTGTTGCAGGCGAAGCCCAAGGGCAGCGCCGTCTACTTCTACCTCTGGGCGATCCCGCTCGCGGTCTCCGACTTGGCCGCCGGCTTGGTGTGGCTGTCGATCTTCTCCGACCGCGGCTACCTCAACTCGGTGCTGGTGGACGTCGGCCTGCAGCCGTTCTCCTGGTTGTCCTACCAGTCGCCGGCGACCCAGTTCCTGGCGGTCGCCGTCGCCGAGGTGTGGCGCGCGACGTCGTTGGTGCTGGTCATCGTGGTCTCGGGCATGCAGGGCATCCCGAAGGATTACGACGAGGCCGCCGCCGTGTTCGGCGCCACCTACTGGCAGCGCCTCTGGCAGGTCACCCTGCCGTTGCTGCGCCCGAGCCTCCAGGTCGCGCTGATCCTGCGAACGATCCTCGCGTTCCAGACCTTCGCGGTCGCCCAGGCGCTCACCGGCGAGGGCTTCCCCCTGCTGGTCGGCGAGACCTACCGGTGGTACACCGCGCTCAACAACCCGAACGTCGCCTCCGTCTATGCGATGGTGATCATGGTCGTGTCCATGATGACGGCCGTCATCTACCTCCGCGTGCTGCGCGACCAGAGCCGGGGAGGAAAGAAATGACCACCCTCGACCAGCGCCCACCCGTCCCGATCGACTACGCACCGCTGCGCCGCCACAAGCGTCAACGCGCGCTGATCCAGGTGGCCTGCGTCGCGATCTCGCTGTTCATGGCGGTGCCGATCTACCTGATCGCCCTCGCCGCCTTCAGCACGCGCGCCGGCCTCAACGAGTTCCCCCAGCCGCTGTGGCCGCAGAACTTCGGCACCGAGACGATGACGACCTTCCTCGGGTCGACCGGCATCGTCGGTGGCCTGATCAACTCGCTCATCGTCGGTCTCGGCACCCTGCTGATCAGCTCGCTCGTGGGAGCTCCGGCCGGTTACGCGATCGCCCGCTTCGCGTTTCGGGGCAAGGACCCCTACCAGTTGTTCCTGCTGTTCACCCGCGCCCTGCCGATCGTCGTGCTCTCGGTGCCCCTGGCCCGCGTGTTCCTCGACACCGGTCTGTACGACAAGCCGATCGCGGTCATCCTGCTGCACAGCGCCCTCGCGCTGCCGACGACGATCCTCATCACGTCCAGCGTGTTCCTGTCGGTGCCCCTCGACGCCGAGGAGGCCGCGCGTATCTTCGGGTGCACGCCGATCGGTGCCTTCCTGCGGGTCGTCCTCCCGCTCGCCCTGCCCGGCATGGCGGCGGCCTCCATCTTCACGTTCGTGATGAGCTGGAACGAGGTGCTGGGTGCCACAATCCTCACCTTCACCCAGCGGACCCTGCCCGCCCAGGTGCTCTCCAGCCTCGCCGACAGCCCGCTGGCCTACCGGTTCGCCGGCGGCCTCGTGCTGGTCATCCCCGCGCTCGTGTTCATCGCGATCATGCGCAAGTACCTGCTCAACATGTGGGGGACGACGATCCGATGACGCCCTCACTCCCCACGACGACAAGGTCCCGCCATGGCTGACATCCAGATCAACAACCTCGTCAAGGTCTACCCGGGCAGTGCCGAGCGCGCCAACGACGACGTGAGCATGCACATCTCCGACGGCCAGTTCATGGTGCTGCTCGGCCCGTCCGGCTGCGGTAAGACCACCCTGCTGCGGCAGATCGCCGGGCTCGAGCTGCCGACGTCCGGCTCCATCGCCATCGGCGGGCGAGACGTCACGTACAGGCCGGTGCACCAGCGCAACCTGTCGATGGTGTTCCAGAGCTACGCGGTGTTCCCGCACCGCCGTGTCCGGCACAACATCGCCTTCCCGCTCAAGATGAAGAAGCTGCCGCAGGCCGAGATCGACAAGAAGGTGGCGTGGGCGGCCGACCTGCTGCAGCTGACCCCCTACCTCGACCGCTTCCCGGCCCAACTGTCCGGCGGCCAGCGGCAGCGTGTCGCGGTCGCCCGCGCGATCGTCGTGGACGCCGACGTCCTGCTCATGGACGAGCCCCTCTCCAACCTGGACGCCCTCCTGCGGCTCTCGTTCCGGTCCGAGCTCAAGCGCATCGTCGAACAGCTCGGCACGACCACCGTCTACGTGACCCACGACCAGTCCGAGGCCCTGTCGCTCGGCAACATGGTCGCGGTCATGCGCAGCGGCAAGGTGAGCCAGCTCGCCAAACCGTTGGAGATCTACGACTGGCCTGCCGACACCTTCGTGGGTGGCTTCATCGGGAGCCCCCCGATGAACTTCTTCGACGGTGTCCTCAAGGGCGGCACCCTCGACGTGGGTGGGCACTCCTTCGCCGCACCCGCCGGCATCGGCGCCGACGGGCCGGTTCGTGTCGGCGTCCGCGCCGAGGCGATCGACGTGGTGGACGCCGCCGGTCCCGACACCGTGCCCGCCGAGGTGCTGGTTGTCGAGCCGCTCGGCGCATCCACGTTGCTGACGGTCGTGCTCGGGGAGCACCAGCTCAAGGTGCAGGCCGAACCGACGGTCGAGGTGCGCGCGGGTGAGCGGGTTCTGCTGCACATCGCGCCCCGCGCGCTGCGCCTGTTTGACCCTGAGACGGGAGTGGCCTGGCTGCCGGAAGGCGTGCGATGACCCACACCGAAGCAGAGCTGCTCGACGCCGCCGTCGGCGTCCTGCACGACAACGACACCGGGACCATGGTGACGGCAGCGCCGAAGCTCTACCCCCACCAATGGTCGTGGGACGCCGCGTTCGTGTCCGTAGGACTGGCGCACCTCTCGGTGCCGCGCGCCGTGGTCGAGTGGCAGACGATCTTCGACGCCCAGTGGTCGACCGGCATGTTCCCCCACATCGTGTTCGCTGACGAGCCCGACTACTTCCCCGGCTTCGGCGTGTGGGGCACGGCCGTGGCGAAGGCGCGGCCCGAGGGGGTCGAGACCTCAGGCATCTGCCAGCCGCCCGTGCATGCGCTGTGTGTGGAACAGGTGATCGCGATCGGCCGCGCCAAGGGCGGGGCCGAGGCGGAGGCGGCCGAGGCGTTCCTGGCGGACGCCGTGCCGCGGCTGGCGCGGTGGCACGCCTGGCTCTCCTCGGCCCGCGACCGCGAGGGCCTGGGCGTGATCGAGATCCACCACGGCTGGGAGTCCGGCATGGACAACTCGCCGCGCTTCGACCCGATCTACGACCGCATCGTGGTGCCGCAGCCCAAGTCGCTGCCTCGTACCGATCTCAAGTTCGCGGACGCCTCCGAGCGCCCGTCCGACCGGGAGTACCAGCGCTACATCTGGCTCATCGACCAGATGATCTCGGTCGAGTTCGACGACGACCGCATCCCGGGGATCATCGATTTCCGGTGCGGGGACATCTTCATGACCGCCTGCCTGGCTGCGTCCGCGGATGCGCTGGCCCGCCTCGCCGACGAGCTCGAGGACCACACGCTGGCAGAGACCGAGCGCGCCAGGGCGGCCCGCTCGCGGTCGGCGGTGGCGGCGTCCGTCGACCCGGTCACCGGGCTGACCCGCGACTACGACCACCACGAGAACCGCTGGATGGACGTGCCCTCGATCGCCGGCTTCTCGGCGCTCGTCTCGGGGGGCGACCCCGCGTTGGTGGCGCGTCAGAAGGAGTTTCTGCTCGGTCCCGCCTGGATGGGCCACCCCGAGAACCGCTACCCGCTGCCCGGCTCGGTGAGTCTGGACGACCCGGCCTGCCGGCCGCGCGAGTACTGGCGCGGCCCCGTTTGGCCGATCATGAACTGGCTCTTCGCCCATTGCGCCCTCGCGCGCGGCGACGCCGAGTTCGCCGCCGACCTCCGGGCCGCCGGCCTGGCGCAACTGGACGACCTGGAGTTCGGCGAGTACTACGAGCCGCGCACCGGGGAGCCCTTGGGCAGCCACCAGCAGTCCTGGACGGCGATGGCGGCCATCGACTGGCTCCAGGGGAGCCGCTGGCGATGACCGGCCTCGACCCGTCAGTCCGGGCCGAGCTCGACGGCCACCTCCAGTTCCTCTACGGCGAGGGCGCTGGCGCGGTCGCGACCGCCCTCGCCGAGTTGGTCACCCGCTACGCCGCGCGACTCAGCGGCCCGGGCCTGCGCCGAGTCTGGCGTGAGGCGGACGTGGTCCTCATCACGTACGCCGACTCGATCCGGACGCCGGGCGAGCCACCGCTGCGGACTCTGGCCCGAGTGCTGCCCGACCTGGCCCCCGAGGTGCCGACGGTTCACCTGCTGCCGTTCTACCCGTCGACGTCCGACGACGGCTTCAGCGTCGTCGACTACCTGAGGGTCGACCCGGCCGTCGGCACCTGGGCCGACGTCGCCGCCCTGCGCGAGCGGGTCGAGTTGATGTTCGATGCCGTCGTCAACCACGTTTCGGCCCACTCGGACTGGTTCCGGGGATTTCTCGCCGGCGACGAACGCTACCGGGAGTGGTTCATCACCGTTCCGGACGGCACGGACGTGTCGCAGGTCGTGCGCCCGCGGACGCTGCCCCTGCTCACACCCTTCGATACGGCGCGAGGGACCGAGTTGGTGTGGACGACGTTCTCCGCCGACCAGATCGACCTCAACTACGCCCACCCCGACGTGCTGCTGGCGGTGGTCGGCGTCCTGCTCGAGTACGTCGCGCGGGGGGCCACGGTCATCCGCCTCGACGCCGTGACCTACCTCTGGAAGCGGCTCGGCACGAGCAGCGTCCACCTACCGGAGACGCACCGGGTCATCCGCCTCCTGCGCACCGTCCTGGACGCCGTCGCGCCCTCCACGACCCTCATCACCGAGACCAACGTGCCGCACGCCGAGAACGTGTCGTACTTCGGCGACGGCCACGACGAGGCCCAGCTGGTCTACAACTTCGCACTGCCGCCCTTGGTGCTGCACAGCTTCTTGACGTCGGACGCCACCGCGCTCACTCGCTGGGCCTCGGCGCTGGAGACCCCGTCGACGGAGACCTGCTTCTTCAACTTCCTCGCCAGCCACGACGGCGTCGGGGTCCGGGGGGCCGAGGGCATCCTGACCGACGACCAGCTGCGGAGGTTGGCGTCACGGGTGGAGGCGCACGGCGGCCTGGTCGGCTATCGCTCGCTCCCCGACGGCTCGGCCGTGCCGTACGAGCTCAACGTCAACTACTACGACGCCCTCAACGACCCTGCCTCCGACGAGCCGCTCGCCACGCGCGTTGCCCGCTTCGTCACCGCGCAGGCCATCATGCTCGCCCTGCCCGGTGTGCCCGGCATCTACGTGCACAGCCTGTTCGGCTCCCGCGGGTGGCCCGAGGGCGTGGCCCGAACCGGCGCCAACCGGACGATCAACCGGGCCGCGCTCGACCGCGACGAGCTGGTCGCCGAGCTGGCCGACCCCTCCGGACGCCGGGCGCGCGTGTTGGCCGCCTACCGCCGGCTGCTGGCGGTGCGTGGGTCGTGCGCGGCCTTCGCGCCGCAGGCGCCCGCGCGGGTCGTCGACCTCGGCCCGGGGTTGTTCGCGCTGGAGCGCGACGCGGGCGCGGAGCGCGTGCTGTGCGTGCACAACGTGACGGGGACGCCCGAGCCGCTGCCGCACCCCGGAAAGGACCTGCTCACGGACGTCGTCGTCACCGCGGTGCCGGCGTGGGGAACGGTCTGGGTCGAGGTGGACTGATGGGGCGGGTCCTGCGGTTCGTCGCCCCGCGGCGGGTCGACGTGGTCGAGGAGCCGTTGCCGGACATCGGCCCGGACGACGTCCGGGTGCGCACCCTGTTCTCCGGGATCTCTGCGGGCACCGAGTTGTCGGCCTACCGTGGGACGAACCCGTACCTCACGCGGCGTTGGGACATGGTCCAGACCCTGTTCCTCGACCCCGCCGCTGCGGGGCCGTCGTATCCGCTGACGGGGTGGGGCTACAGCGAGGTCGGCCGTGTGGCCGAGGTCGGGCCCAGCGTGACGGCGTTCGCCCCCGGCGATATCGTCTGGGGCACCTGGGGCCACCGGACGGAAGCGGTCCTGGGTGGGTCCGCCCTGAGGGGGCATGGGATGCCGCGGGGCGTCGACCCGCGCACGGGCACGTTCGTGCGTGTCGCATCCGTCGCCCTCAACGCCGTGTTCAACACCCAGATCGGGATCGGCTCGGTCGTCGGCGTCGTCGGGCTCGGCGTGATCGGCCTGCTCGCAACGCGGTTCGCCGTGTTGTCGGGGGCCACCGTGATCGGCATCGATCCGATCGCGTCCCGCCGGGCACGGGCCGCATCGTGGGGGGCGGCGTGCGTGCTGGCGCCGGCATCGTCCGTGGCCGCCGAGGTGCGCGCGATGACGGACGGGCGCGGCGCCGATGTCGCGCTGGAGCTGTCGGGTTCCTCGGCCGCGCTGCACGACGCGATCCGGCTGGTGGGGCCGGAGGGGGTGGTGGTGGCGTCCGGCTTCTACCAGGGCGAGGCGTCCGGGCTGCGCCTCGGCGAGGAGTTCCACCACAACCGGGTGCGGCTGCAGTCCAGCCAGATCGGGGCCGTTCCGCCGCAACTCGCCGCGCGTTGGACGCGCGACCGGTTGGTCCTGGCGGCCGCCGAACGCGTGCTCGCCGGCGACCCGGACGCCGTGTCCCTCGTCAGCCACACGTTCGCGCTGGACGACGCCGCGGACGCCTACGCGCTGCTCGACCAACGCGGCCACGAGGCGTTGCAGGTGCTGTTCGCGATGGAGGCCCGATGACCACGCCCGACCACCGTCCTGCCATTCCGGCGCAGCGTCCGGCCATCGGCGTCCTCGGCTGCGGCGCGATCGCGCGCTCGGCGCACCTGCCCGCCTACCGCCAGTACGGACTCCGGGTCGCCGGGGCTTGGAGCCGCTCGGGCGCCGACGTCTCGGCCTTCCCGGAGGTGGGTCGCGTGTACGCCAGCGCGGAGGAGCTGCTGGCCGACCCCGAGGTGGGCATCGTCGACCTCGCCACGGGGCCCGACGGGCGCCTCGACTGGCTGCGCCGCTGCGTCGCCGCCGGCAAGCATGTCCTGACGCAGAAGCCGCTGGTGAACACCGCCGCCGACCTGACGGCTCTGCGCGGGGTCCTCGACGAGGCGGACGCCGCGGGCGTCCGGATCGCCGTGAACCAGAACGGGCGCTGGGCGCCCGCGTGGCGGCTCGCGACGCTGCTCGTCCGCGAGGGCGCGATCGGGGACGTCGTCGGCGTGACGCATTTGCACGACAAACCGCTGCCGCCGATCGCGGGCACCCCGTTCGACGAGGTCGACCACATGCTGATCTCGGACTACCTCATGCACTGGATCGACATCAGCTGCGCGTGGCTCGGCTCACCCGTGCGGCGAGTGTCGGCGTCCGATGCCCGGGTTCCGGGGCAGCCGGAGGAGGCGAAGAACCCCTGGTCGGCCACGGTGTCGCTGGCCGCGACGTCCGGGGCGACGGCGTTGCTGCGGGTCGTGGGAGACGTGAAGGCAGCCCGCGACGGGGTGCCGTTCTGGATCCACGGCGTTGAGGGCACGATCCGCGGCTCGGTGCTGCTCGGTTCGGACACCCTCGCGCTCGAGCACGCTGGCGCGGTGACGCCGTACGTCTTGAGCGGCGAGTGGTTCGTGGACGGGTTCGCCGGGACGATGGGGGAGCTGATGTCTGCCTTGGCCGAGGGACGCGAGCCCGAGAACTCGGCGCGACGCGTGGCCGGTTCGGTCGCGGTGATGCTGGCGGCGACCGAGTCGGCCCGCCGGGGCGGAATCCCCGTCGAGGTCGGCTGATGGGGGCCGTGGTCGACGAGGTCGCCATCGGCCCCGACGCGTGCGTCTACGGCGAAGGCTGGCAGAGCTGGAGCCCGACGGCGTGGTGGCGGGGGCCGTTCGCCGCCGATCGCCCGGCCGAGGGTTGGCAGCACCTGATGCGGTTCCGGCCGGGGACCGCCGTCGCGGAGGACGCCGTCCAGGGCGAGGGCCTGCTGATCGTGGACCCGGGCGGGGGGCGTCCGGCGGTGCGCTTCGCGATCGACGAGGCGGGCTCCGAGGTGGCGACGATCGTGGCCAGGCCGCTGGGCGGTGTACTGCGGGTCGCCGCCGACGGTCCCGTCACCCGCACCGAGCACGCCTCGGGCCCGGGCGCGCTGGCATCGTTCGGTGAGGCGTTCGGGGCGGCGTCCGGGGTGCAGATGCGCCCGGCGCCGCGGGTGTGGTGCTCGTGGTACCGCTACTTCGAGGGTGTCACGGCGTCCGACATCGACGAGAACGTGGCTGTGATCGAAGCGCTCGGGCTGGGCGTCGACGTCATCCAGATCGACGACGGTTGGGGGACGCCGTTCGGTGAGGGGGCCCTCGTCCGGCCGGGCTTCGGGTCGCTGGCCCGGGTGGTCGGGCGCATCCGGGACGGCGGCCGCGAGGCCGGGCTGTGGCTCGCCCCGTTCGTGGTGGGGACGCGATCGACCTTGGCCCGTGAGTACTCGGACTGGTTCGTCGGCCCTGCCGGGCGCAACTGGGGCGACGACCTGGTGGGGCTCGACCTCACCCATCCGGGCGTCCGGGAGCGTGTCGCCGAGGTGGTCGCGCGCGCCCGTGCGCTCGGGGTCACCTACCTCAAGCTCGACTTCCTCTACGCCGGTGCGCTGCCCGGCCCGCGTCACGACGGCTCGACGCCGGTCGAGGCGTACCGGTCGGGGCTTCGGCTCATCCGCGAGGCGGCGGGGCCGGTGACCTTCCTGCTGGGCTGTGGTGCGCCGATCCTGCCGTCGGTCGGGCTCATGGATGCCATGCGCGTCTCGCCCGACATCTTCCACGAGGGCGGCGAAGACGGCTCGGACGGCCTGCGCGGCGCCCGCTCGCTGGTGGCGCGCGCCTGGCAGCACGGACGGTTCTGGCTCAACGACCCCGACTGCCTGGTCATGCGGCCCTCCTACCCCCTGCGCGACGCGTGGGCGGACGCCGTGCGTGAGCACGGGGGGATGCGGACCTTCTCCGACCGGATCGCCGAGTTGGACGCCCACGGCCTCGCGGTCACGCGGGCGTACCTCGAATCGGCGCAGCCCGCGCGTCTTCCTGGCTAACGGACGTCGACCACCCGGCCGGTCAGCCGGCTCTCCTCCGCCGCGAACACGGCGAGGTGGGAGGCGAGCGAGCTGGCGGCGTCCGAGCTCACAAGGCCCTGGTCCTGGGCGGCGACGGCCGCGACGAAGGCGTCCATGAGCGCATCGTCACCCCCGGCGTGCCCGCTCGAGGCGTCCGCGGACGCGGTGACGACCTCGCGCCAGGCGCCGCCCGCGCGGAAGTCGCAGATCCGCAGCGTGGCGCCGTCGCTCTCGATCATGCCTTGGGTGCCGAAGACGCGGGTCAGCCGATTGGAGTACGGCGTGAAGGCCGTCATCGTGAACGTGCCGGTGGCGCCGTCGGCGAACTCCAGCGCGACGACCTGGTGGTCGACCACGTCGTTGTCGCAGGCGTACACGCAACGGCCGTACGGGCCCTCGGCGACCGCGCGCTCGAGGGCCTCCCGGGTGTGCTCGTCGGTCAGCACGCGCGAGGGCCATTGATCGGGCGGGGCCGCTGCTTCGGAGAGGTAGATGCGGGTGGCGGAATAGGCGCAGGTGTCCTGGTGGGGGCAGGAGACACAGCGGTCGGTCGCACCCTCCGGGGCGTTGCCGGCCGTGAAGTGACGCAGCGACCCGAAGGACGCCACCCGCGCGATGCGCTGCCCGACCACGAACTCGAGCCAGTCGAGGTCGTGGCACGCCTTGGCCAGCAGCATCGACGAGGACTCGTCCTCGCGACGCCACGAGCCCCGGACGTAGCTGTGGGCCTGGTGCCACCACCCGACGGGTTCGAGGTGCTGGATCGAGGCGATGTCGCCGATCACCCCCTCGCGCAGCAGCCGGACGAGCTCCGTGGTGTAGGGCGTGTTCCGCAGCACGTGACTCACCGCGAGGATGCGGCCGGTCTCCTGCGCGGCCGCCGCCACCCGGCGCACCGCCTCGGCCTGGGGGGCGATCGGCTTCTCGAGCAGCACGTCGTACCCCGCCTCCAGCGCGGCGATCGCGGGCTCGACGTGGTCGGTGTCCTGGGTGCAGATCAGGACCGCGTCGCCGAGGCGTCCCGCGGCCAGCGACTCCTGCCAGGTCGTGTGGACCTGGTCGCGCGCGATGCCGTGCCGGGAGGCCAGCGCGTCCCGGCGGGCCGGGTTGGGATCGGCCACCGCGACGACCTGGGCGCGATCGGGGTGCCCGGCGGCCCAGTCCGCGTAGATCGTGCCGCGGGCCCCGGCACCCCACACCACCAGTTTGACGGTCATCGTCCCTCCCTCCGTTCGTCCCATCATGCCGTGACTCCCGTTGCCGGCGGGAGCCCCTACGGCTCGATCGTCGGAGAGGTGAACGGGGGCGCGACCGGGGCCCTGACTCCCGCACGGCGCAGGGCCACGACGGATCGCTCGAGCAGGTCCCGCTGGACGCCCCAGTGCTGGTTGGGGGCGGTCTTGGCGAAGATGCGGATCGTCGTCACCCCGGCGGTCACCTTGTCGACGCCGGCGACGTTGGGCTGCTCGAGCAGGACGTCGGCGTACTTCTCGTCCGCGAACACCTCCGCGACCACGCCGCGCAGCACCTCGATCGCCTTGGCGGCGTCCTCGCCGGTCGCGATCGGGACGTCCACCGTGCCGGTCGACCACCCTTGGCTCTGGTTGCCGATGCGCAGGATCTCCCCGTTGCGCACGTACCAGACCTGGCCCCCGGCGTCCCGGAGCCGGGTGACGCGCAGGCCCACCTCCTCGACGGTGCCCACGACCCCGCCGGTGTCGATGAGGTCACCCACGCCGAACTGGTCCTCGAAGATCATCAGCATGCCGGAGATGTAGTCCTTCACGAGCGACTGCGCCCCGAAGGCCAGGGCGATGCCGCCGATGCCGGACGCCGCCAGCAGCGGCTCCAGCGGGATCCCGAGGATCCTCAGCACCGTCAGGATCACCAACAGCAGGATGATGATGTCGACGGCGTTCGTCATCACCGAACCGAGGGTCCGGACGCGCGCCTGGTGGCGGGCGTCCGCCGCGCCGGTGAGCCGGCTCAGCATGCCGCCGGACCGCGAGTCGGTCGTCCGGTGCCGGTCGCTGGCCGCGATGGACGCCGCCACTCCCGCCCGGATCGCCCGGCGCAACACGATGCGCGCGATGATCGAGACCAGGAGCAGGACGCCGATCGAGATGGCGGTGTCGGGCCACGTGTACGTGATGAGCGGGGTCATGGACGCCTTCCTGCCGGGGTACGGCACGAGCCTAGCGAGCCGGGCGAGGGACGGGCCCCCGCGGAAGGCAGGTCAGCCCGCGACCTCCGGCGGCTTGGCGGCCCCGGGGCGTCCGGCCCGCGGGGTGAGGGACGCCGGCGCTCCGGTCAGGCCCAACTCGGTCGGGGTCACCCGGGCGAAGACGATGGCGTCGTAGTCGCCGGCCTCCCAGGCCAGGCCGAGGCAACCGTCGGCCAGCGGGACGCACACCGAGTAGGCCGATGCGCCGGGGTCGACGAGGAGCGCCTCCGACCAGGTGTGCCCGAGGTCCCGGGAGGTCCGGACGGACAGCCGGGTCCGCTCGCGCGGGTCGTCGCAGGTGGAGGCCACGACCACGGGCCCGCCCGGGGTGTCCAGCAGCGACAGGCCGCCGTTGCACGCCGGGTCCACGAGGGCGGCGTCCGGGGTCGGGGGGCCGAACGTGGACCCGCCGTCGTCGGATCGCGTCACACGGCGCCGCGGGGTGGACCGCGCGTGCAGCAGCACCGAGCCGTCGGGCAGGCCGAGCACCTTGTTCTCGTCGCAGTCGGGGCCGACGCGTCTCCCCAGCGTCCAGGTCGCACCGCCGTCGTCGGAGTGGGCGATGGCCGCGAAGTGTTCCCCTGCCGGCGTGCGCAGGACGAAGGGCTGCAGCAGCCGTCCCCCAGCGGTGGCCGAGCCGTTGCCCGAGGAGGCGAACATGCCGGTGACGTCGTCCGGCTTGAGGTGGGTCATGTCGCGATGGGTCCACGTGAGGCCGTCGTCCTCCGAGGTCGACAGCCACAGTTCCAGGCCCTCCCCGCCCGGGCCGGCCTCGGCCGAGAAGAAGGAGCGGCCCGTCGAACCGACGTACCAGCACAGGATGCGTCCGGACGCCGGATCGACCACGAACGAGGCGTCCCCGAAGCCGTGGCCGGGGTCGTGCCGACGCAGGACGCGGGCGTCCGACCACGTGCGGCCGTGGTCGTCGGAGTGTCGCAGGGCGATGTCGAAGTCGCCGGGCAGGTCGCGCCAGTCCCGACGGACGTCGTGGGCCGCCAGCACCCGGCCGGTCCCCGTCACCGCCAGTGCCGGGATCCGGTAGCAGGGTTCGGCGAAGGCCGCTCCGGGGAAGGGAACGCCCGAGCTGGCCAGTGTGGTCATCTCCACCTTGGTGCCTCCTGGAGTCTGGTTGCGAGAGGGTGAACCTGTCCCCCGCAGTCGGGTGACGAGTTCACTCTGTGTCGGGTCAACGGCCGGCGACCGCGTCGGCGAACCAGCGCGTGATGGTGGTGGGGTGCGTGATGGCGGTCCCGACGCACACGGCCCACGCCCCTCGCCGGATCGCCTCGGCTGCCTGCGCGGGGGAGTGCACGCGGCCCTCGACGATCACGGGCACGTCCGCCCCGCCCCGGCGGGCCAGCGTGACCACCTGGTCGACGACCTCCCAGTCCGGGCCCTCGGTCTTCGGGCGTTCACCCGAGTAGCCGGCCAGCGTGGTCCCGAGGATGTCCACCCCCGCCTCGAGCGCGGCCTCGGCGTCCCCCACCGAACCGCAGTCGGCCATCACCAGGACCTCGGGGTGCGCCGCCCGCAGGCCGGCGACCGTCTCGGCCAGCGTCAGCCCGTCGGGGCGCGGACGGCGGGTGCCGTCCAGGGCGACGACCTCGACCCCGGTCTCGGCGACGGCGAGGCAATCGGCGAGGGTCGGGGTGATGTAGACCCCGGCGTCCCCGATCTTCACCAGCCCGATGATCGGCACGTCCACCACGGGACGCATGGCGCGCAGGTCGTCCAGCCCCTTGCCGCGGATCGCGACCGCCCCGCCGGCCACCGCCGCCTGCGCGATCTGGGCCATCGTCCTCGGGTCGAGCATCGGCTCACCGGGGTAGGCCTGGCACGAGACGACCAGGCCTCCCCTCATCGACTCCAGCAGGTCCATGTCACTCCTCGTCCGTCGTCGGGACGCCCGCCAGGCGGAAGGCGTCGCGTGCCGCCCCCAACAGGGCCGCGTTGTTGCGTTGGGTGGCGCGTCTCACCGGGACGTGCCCCAGCACCTCGGGGACACCCGTGCGCAGTTCGTCCTCCATGCTCGACCACCACGGCGACGCCGAGGTCGGGACGCCGCCGCCGAGCACGATCACGGCGGGGTCGAGGATCAGGGTCAGCCACGCCAGCACGCGCCCCACGCGGCGACCGAGGGTGCGGACCACCCGGTCGGCGACCTCGTCCCCCGCCCGGGCCAGCGCCATCACGTCCTGACCGCGCCGGGCATCCGCCGTGCCGCCGAGGGCCCGATAGGTGCGCAGGATCGCGGGTCCGGCGGCCACGTACTCGAACGGGTGCCGGCCGGAGTCGGCCACCCCGTCGACCACGTCGACCAGGAGGCTCCCCACCTCGCCGGCCATGTGATGCGCCCCACGCATCACCTCTCCGTCGCGGCAGAACGCGGCGCCGATCCCGGTGCCGACGGCCAGCATCAGCATCGAGGACGCGCTGGCCCCCGCGCCGCGCCAGCACTCGCCGACCGCGTGGGCGTCCACGTCGTTCTGCACGTGGATCGGCAGGTCGGACGCCCACGGCAGCCGTGCGCGCAATCCGCCCACGAGGTCGGCGCCGCGCCAGCCCGTCACGGTGTCGGTGGCTGACACGACGACTCCGCGCTCGACGTCGATGGCCCCGGCGGCACCGATGCCGAGGGCGGACACCGATTCGTGGTCGACCCGGTCACGACAGGAGTCGATGGCCCGCGCCATGGCGTCCAGGATGGCGTCGGCACCGTCGTGGGCCGGGGTGGGCACCTTCACCTTGGGCAGCACGAGCGCACCGGTGGCGTCGACGGCGGTCGCCGCGATCTTGGTGCCGCCGAGGTCGACGGTGAGCGCGAGGGGCGTCATCGCAGCAGGCCGACCTCACGCACGATCGCGGTGATGCCGGCGACCTCGTCGGCGTTCAGGGCCTCGATCGGGGCCGGCATCGTGGCGGACGCGATGACGCCCAGGGCGGCGGCCGCGACCTTGAACGCGCCGATGCCGCCCGCGTCGCCGGAGCGGCCCTGCGGGACGAACGCGATCTCGAACAGGCGGTTGAGGCGGTCCTGCTCCGTGCGGGCTGCTTCCCAGTCGCCGCGCTGGGCGGCGTCGAACAGGCGCACGTAGCCCGCGGGGTCGACGTTGGCCAGACCGGGGACGGCCCCCTCGGCGCCCAGCAGGAACATGCCGTCCACCATGACCTCGTGTCCGGTGGAGAGCGACAGGGGGGACCCGGCCGCACGGTTGGCGTCCACCAGGCGGCGGAACGCCACGTCGTCGCCGGAGGAGTCCTTGACACCGGCGATGACGCCCTCGCGCCCGAGTTGGACCAGCATGTCGCGGCCGAGCTTGGCCGGGCCCCGCACGGGGACGTCGTAGGCGATGACCGGGATGTCGACGCCGGCGGCCACGATCCGGAAGTGCTCGGCGATCTCGGTCGCGTTGTTCAGGGCGTACAGCGGCGCGGTGACGACGACGGCGGACGCCCCGAGCGCCTCGGCCCGCCTGGCCTGCTGCACGATGCGGGGGGCGGTGAGGTCGGGGGTGCCCACCACGACCGGGACGCGGCCGGCCACGGTGCTGAGGACGCGCTCGACGACGGTGTCGCGGTCGGCGTCGGTGAGGTACGCCACCTGGCCGGAGCTGCCCAGCACGAACAGGCCGTGGACGCCGCCCTCGATGAGGTGCTCGACCAGCCGGTCGAGGCTCTCGAGGTCGACGGTGCCGTCGGCGTGGAAGGGGGTCAGGACAGGCGGGATGATGCCGCGGAGGATGGTCATGGTGGGCCTCACAGAAGGGACGGGACGGCGCCCAGCAGGGTGCGCGTGTAGGAGTGGGACGGGTGGTTGAAGAGTTGGTCGGCGGGACCGGTCTCGACGATCCGGCCGCCGAACATCACCGCCATGCGGTCGGAGACGTAGCGGACGGTCGAGATGTCGTGGCTGATGAAGACCATGCCGAGGCCCAGTTCGTCCTTGAGGTCGGTGAGCAGGTTGAGCACCTGCGCGCGGACCGAGACGTCGAGGGCCGAGGTGGGCTCGTCGGCGACGATGATGTCGGGCTCCAGGGCGAGCGCGCGCGCGATGGCGACGCGTTGCCGCTGGCCGCCCGAGATCTGTCGGGGAAGGACGTCGAGCGCCGACTGGGGGAGGCCGACCAGGCCGAGCAGGCGCTTGACGCGTTGCTCGCGTTCGGCCTCGGTGCCGATGCCGTGCACCTTGAGCGGGTCGATCAGCTGCTCGCGGACGATCATGCGCGGGTTGAGCGCGGTGGCCGGATCCTGGAACACGACCGAGACCGCGCGCCCCAGCTCGCGCCGGGACGCCGGGTCGTAGCCCAGTGGACGCCCCTTGAACAGGACCTCCCCGCGGGTCGGGGCCTGCAGGCCGACCAGCACGCGGGCCAGGGTCGACTTGCCCGAGCCCGACTCCCCGACGATGCCGACGGTCTCGCCGCGGGAGACGTGGAAGTCCACATCATTGACCGCGTGCACGGTGCCGGGCTTGAACAGCCCACCCGTGCGGGTCTTGTGGATCACATGGACGCCCTTGAGCTCGAGCGTCGGCGCGCCGACGACGGGCGTGGTGGCCCGGGCGTCGGCGTCCGACTCGACGGCGGGCGGTGGGGGGACGAGTTCGTCGGTCGGCTGGTGGACGCCCTGGGCGGGCATCCCCGTGCCGGACAGCGGTGCGGACTCGGTCATCGCAGAACCTCCTCGTAGGCGGAGTCGGGATGGGCGGCGTAGGTGTGCTCCGTGCCGGGTACGGAGGCCATTCCGGGTCGCACGTCCAGGCCGACGGTCGGGTGCGACGAGCGCGGCGCGAACCGGTCGCCGGCCACGAACTCGCGCGGGCTGGGCACCACGCCGGGCACTTGGTGCAGGCGGCCCGAGCCGGACTCGATCGAGAGCACCGCGCCGAGCAGGCCGCGGGTGTACTCGTGCCGGGGGTCGGTGAGCAGGTCGAGCGTCGGGCCGGTCTCGACGACCTGGCCGGCGTACATGACCGTGATCCGGTGGGCGACGGACGCCACCAGGGCGAGGTCGTGCGAGACGAACACCATGGCGAAGCCCAGCTTGGTGCGCAGCTCGTTGAGCAGGTCGACGACCTGCTTCTGCACCGTCACGTCCAGCGCGGTGGTCGGCTCGTCGGCGATGACCAGCTTCGGGTTGCGGGTGAGCGCCATGGCGATCAGGACCCGCTGGCGCTGGCCACCCGACAGCTCGTGCGGGTACGACTTGAGCGTGCGAACGGGGTCGAGGCCCACCAGCTCCAGCAGTTCCTCGGCGGAGCGCCGGCCGCCGCGGCTGGTCAGCTGCTTGAACTGGCTGCTGATCAGCATGGACGGGTTGAGCGAGCTCAGGGCGTCCTGGTAGATCATCGCGATCTCGTGCCCGCGGAGGGCGTTGTGCTCCTTGGGGGAGAGCTTGAGCAGGTCGACGCCGTTGAACAGGACCTCCCCCGACAACACGGCCGTGTTGGGCAGCAGGCCCATGATCGCCATCGACGTGATCGACTTGCCGCAGCCCGACTCGCCCACGAGGCCCATGGTCTCGCCGGGGCGCACCGAGAACGACACGTGGTCGACGATCTCGACCTCGCCGTGGGCGTTGGGGAATCGGATCGACAGGTTCTTCACCTCCAGCAGCGGGGCGGCCGCGGCGTCCTCGCCCGAGAGCACCAGGCGGTCGCTGCGGGCGAGCTCCGCGGTGCGGAGGGCGTCCAGACGCGCCCTGAGGGTGTCGGCCTGGGCGATGTGCGAGGCGGCGATGCCGGCCGCGGTGCCCTCGCCGCTCATCGAGGCCTCTTCGGCCTGGACGTTGACGCGGCGCTTGATCCTCGGGGACGCCAAGGAGTCGGTCAGGCCCTCGCTCAGCACGTTGAGGCTGAGGGTGGTGATGAGGATGAACAGGCCGGGGAAGAAGGTCGTCCACCAGTGGCCGGACAGGAGCAGGGTCTTGCCCTCGCTCAGCATGTTGCCCCACGTGGCCGTGTTGACCGACGTGATGCCGGTGCCGATGAACGACAGGGACGCCTCGAACACGATCGCGTCGGCCACCAGCACGGTCGCGAAGACCAGGATCGGCGCGATGCAGTTGCGGGCCACGTGCTTGAACAGGATCCACCACGTGCGTGCACCCATGACCTGGGACGCCGCCACGTAGTCCTCGCCGAACTGGGACAGGACGTTGGCCCGGACGACGCGGGTGAGCTGAGGGACGTACAGCAGGGCGATCGAGACGATCACCACGGGCAGGATCGGCAGGCGGGAGCTCAGGGCCGTGACGAGCACGGCGGCCAGCGCGATGCCGGGGAAGCTCATGATGATGTCGAGCACGCGCATCAGGACCTCGGAGACCCACTTGCGTGACGTCGCCGCGACCGAGCCGAGCACCGCGGCGACGGCGAGCGCCAGGGCGGTGGCCGACAGGCCCACGATCAACGAGATGCGGGTGCCGTGGATGGCGCGCGAGAAGATGTCGCGGCCACCGTCGTCGGTGCCGAACCAGAACATCGAGTTCGGCGGCACGGAGTTGTCGGGGATCAGCGTCTTGCCCACGCCGGCGATCTCGACCTCGTTCATGACGACCATGTCGGCCGGCACGAGGCTCGTGGCGCTGGGGTTGAAGGGGGCGATGGCCGGTGCGAGGAACGCGATCAGGGCCATCATCGTGAGCACGCTCAGCGCGATCTTCGAGCCGATCGGGAGCGCGCGGAGGCTCTGGAAACGCAGGCCCGGCTGCTGGAGCTTCTTCTTGGATTCGGCGGACAGCATCAGATGCTCCTGATCCGGGGGTTGACCAGCACGTAGAGCAGGTCGACCACGAGGTTGATGACGATGAACGCGACCGCGACCATGATCGTCACGCCCATCACAATGTTCACGTCGTTGCGGGTGATGCCCTGGAAGATCAGCTGGCCCATGCCCTTGATGTTGAAGATCATCTCGATGACGACGGCGCCACCCATGGCGTAGCCGAAGCGGAGGCCCAACACGGTCAGCGGCGTGATGAGCGCGTTGCGGAGCACATTGCGGGCGATGACGACGGGCTTGGGGATGCCGGCGCCGATCGCGGTGCGCACGTAGTCCTTGTCGAGTTCCTCGACCATCGCGGTGCGGACGACGCGGGTCAGCGAGCCCGAGACCGGGACGGCGATGGCCAGCGCCGGCAGCGTGATCTGGTTGATGTAGGCGCCCGGGTCCTGGCTGAACGGGATCCAGTTGTTGACGAGGGCGGGGAAGATCCCGGCGCCGCCGGGCACATTCGAGAGCCACTGGATCAGCAGGAGGGCCAGCCAGAAGGACGGGGTGGCCAGGCCGGCGATGGACAGGACGCGGATCACCTGGTCGGGCCACTGGTCGCGGTAGAGCGCGGCGACGACGCCGAGCACCAGCGACACCACCACGGCCAGCAGGACACCCAGGAAGGTCAGCTGCAGGGTGATCGGGAAGGCGTCCATGACCAGGCGGGTGATCGGGACACCGGTGAACGACTGGCCGAGGTCACCTTGGACGAACGCGGCGAGGTAGCGGCCCAGGCGCACGAACACGGGGTCGTTGAGGCCGTGTTCCTCGCGGTAGGCGTTGAGGGCGTCCTGGGACGCGGCCTCGCCGAGGGCGAGGATGGCCGGGTCGGCCGTGGACAGGGCCATCACGAAGAACACCAACAGCGTGACGCCCAGAACCATGACAGGCAGCGCCAACAGGCGGCGTCCGAGCAGGCGGAACAGGTTGGACACGGGGAATCGCTCCTAGCGAAGGGGGAACTCATCGGGGCCGACGGAGATGGTCGGATCGCCATCGACCGGGATGAATCACACCTGGCGGCTGGGCGTCTTGAAAGCCCAGGGGGTGAGGGGCGGCGCCGCTCGCGCGGCGCCGCCCGGGGAATCACTGGGTGGAACCGACGCCCACGAAGGACAGGCCGGTGACGGCGATCGGCTTGAAGTCGACCAGGGTCTTCGGGTCGAAGGCCGTCGGCGACTTGCGGTGGAAGATCGGCCACATCGGCAGCGCCTCGGACGCCACGTCATAGATCTCGAACCACGCCTGCTTCTGGGCGTCGCCCGTGGCCTTGGACGCCTTGTCGAGCAGCTCCTGCACCTTGGCCCAGGACTCCTGGCCCTTCCAGTGCATGCGCTTCTCGGTCCACGTGTCGCCGGCGTACCACCAGCGCAGCAGCAGGTCGGCGTCGTCGCCGAAGACCGACGGGTCGCCGGGGGCGATGACGACGTCGTAGGAGTTCGGGTCGTTGTCGATCGTGTTGTACACGTCGGCGGACGCCTTCTCCTCGTACTTGACCGTCAGGCCGACGGCCTCGAGGGACTCCTTGATCATCGGGCGAACCGCGGCGAACCAGCCGTGGTTCGACGCGAGCACACGCACCTCCTTGAGGCCGGTCTCGGCGAGCAGCGCCTTGGCCTGCTCGGCCTTGCCGACGTACTGGGCCTTGGCGGCCTTGTACGCGGGGTGCTCCTTCTGAACGAACGAGGTCGCCGGGGTGGCGAGGTCGGACATGCCGACCTTGCAGATCTTGTCGTAGTCGAGCGCCGACATGATCGCCTGGCGGTTCTTGACCTCGGCCATCGGGCCCGAGCCGCAGTTGAACAGCGCGAACAGCAGGCCGAAGCCCTGCTGGGCGGCGACCGACTTGGTGGACGCCAGCGTGGCCAGGTTGGCCGCCGGCACCGAGTCGATGGCCTGGACGGAGTCAGAGGTCAGGGCGTTGGTGCGGGTCGAGTCGTCGGGGATGACCTGCCACTCCATGCTCTTCGCGCGGGCCGGCTGCGGACCGGTGTAGCCCTCGAAGGCTTCGAAGACGACCTTCTGCGACGCGGCGCCGTTGTCGGTCATCTTGTAGGGACCGGAGCCGACCGGGTTGAGGTCGAAGGCCTTGGGGTCCTTCTCGACGGCGGCCTTCGGGACGATCTTCACGACCGTGAGGCGTTCGGCGACCAGCGAGAACGGGTACTTCAGCTTCACGGTGACGGTCTTGTCGTCCTTCTTCTCGACCTTGTCGAGGAAGGGGATGAAGGAGTTGAAGAGGCTCTTGTTGGCCGGGTCCTGGACGCGGGCGAAGGAGAACACCACGTCGTCGGTGGTGACCGGGCTGCCGTCATGGAACACCGCGCCGTCGCGGAGGGTGACCTCGTAGGTCGTGTCGTCGACCTTCTTGGGCATGTCGGCACCCAGGGCGGCGTAGACCTTGCGGGTCGCCGGGTGCAGCTCGGTCAGGCCCTCCATGGTGTGCCAGTTGGCGGCCTGGGTGAGCGCGGAGGTCGTCGTCATCGGGTCGTAGCCGTTGGTGCCGAGCTGGTAGCTGATGGCGGCGACGATCTTGCCGGTGGCTGCCGCGCCGGCAGTCGCCGCGGCGGTGGTGGCGCCGGCACCCGGAGCGGCGGTCTGGGTCGACCCGGTGGAGCACGCGGCGAGCGTGCCGCTCAGCGTGGCGGCGGCGCCCATCGCGCCGACCAGCCGCAGGAATCCACGACGCGTGGTGCCCGGAAGGTTCTCCATTGAAATCTCCTATGATGTCGGACGTCGGATGTCTGACGTTGTGCCATTATAGGCATGGACGAGTACAAGGGAGCAACCATGAAGCCGGATCGTTATCGTGACGGGACGAGCGCCACGGCGCGGGGGATCAAGGACCTGATCCTGTCCCGTGGCCTGCACCCCGGTGATCCGATGCCGACCGAGGCGGAGCTCGTCGAGGAGCTGGGCGTGTCGCGTTCCAGCGTCCGGGAAGCGGTCCGCACCCTGGTGGCCCTCGACATCCTCGAGGTGCGTCATGGCACCGGGACGTTCGTGGGACACCTCTCACTCAGGCCCCTCGTGGAGGGCATGGTCTTCCGGGGAGTCCTGATGCCGGGCGAGGGGAACGCCGTCCTCCGGGAGATCGTCGAGGTCCGGTCCGGCCTCGACATGAGCCTCGCCCCCCAGGTCGTGGAACGGCTCGCCCAGGGGAAGACGGACGACCTCCGCGAGTGCGTGGACCTGATGAAGGCGAAGGCCGAACGACACGAGGAGTTCCCCGAGGAGGACCGGCTCTTCCACCTGCGTCTGGCCGAGCGCCTCGGGAACGGGCTGTACGGCCAGCTCGTGGCGGCGTTCTGGGACATCCACATGACGGTCGGCCCGTCGCTCGGCGCGGCCCCCCAGCGCGAACTGCACGCGACGGCCCTGGCCCACGAGCGCCTGTTGGACGCCGCTCTGGCCGGGGACCTCGCCGACTACCAAGATGCTGTCCGAGCCCACTACGAACCCATCCTGCGCATGCTGACGTCCTGGGCGTCCTGACGCGCACTGTCGACGCCTCACGAGGAGAGAGCCATGGAAATCATCATCTGCCCGGACGTGGACGAGGTCGCGCGTGTCGCAGCCGACACCGTCGCCCAGGTGGCCCGGCGTGTCGGACCCACGGTGGTGCTCGGGCTGGCCACCGGCTCGTCGCCTCTGGGGCTCTACGCCCGGCTGTCGGAAATGGTCGCCGCGGGGGAGCTGGACTTCTCGCAGGCGACCGGCTTCGCCCTGGACGAGTACGTGGGCATGCCCGAGGGGCACCCCGAGTCCTACGCCGCGGTGATCCGCCGCACCGTCACCGAGCCGCTGGGGCTCGATCCCGCGAGAGTGCACGTCCCCGATGGACGGGCCGCCGACATCGAACAGGCCTGCGTCGACTACGAACAGGCGATCGTGGACGCCGGGGGCATCGACATCCAGATCCTGGGCGTCGGGGCCAACGGCCACATCGGTTTCAACGAGCCCAGTTCGTCGCTGGCCTCACGCACGCGCATCAAGACCCTGACGCCGCGGACGCGCGAGGACAATGCGCGTTTCTTCGACTCCCTCGACCAGGTTCCGGTGCACTGCCTCACCCAGGGGCTGGGCACGATCATGCAGGCGGACGAGGTGGTCCTCGTCGCCACGGGCGCCGCCAAGGCCTCGGCGATCGCCGCCCTCGTGGAGGGCCCGATCACCGCGATGGTTCCGGGGTCGATCCTGCAGATGCACCGCTACGCGACGGTCGTCGTCGACGAACTGGCGGCGTCCGAGCTCACCATGACGCCCTACTACCGCTGGGCCAAGGACCACAAGCCGGGCTGGCAGGGCTACGGGCAGGACTGATGCCCCGCCTGCGCGCTGCCCGCGTCTTCACCGGCGTGGAGATGCTCACTCCCGGCGAACTCGTCATCGACGGCGACCGGGTGGTCGAGGCCCGGGAAGCCGGACCCGACGATGCCCCGGCCACCGACTCGGACGTCATCGACCTCGGTGACGTCACCCTCACGCCCGGGCTGGTCGATGTGCACTGCCACGGCGGTGGCGGCTCCTCGTTCCCCGAGGATCCGGACGCCGTCCTCGCGACCCACCGCGCGGGGGGCACGACCACGATCATCGCCTCGACGGTCACCCAGTCGCTGGACGAGTTGGAGCGTCAGGTGCGGCTCCTGGCCGAGCGCGTGCGGGACGGCTCGCTCGCGGGGATCCACCTCGAGGGGCCATGGCTGGCCGGGTCCTATAAGGGTGCCCACCCGGCCGACAAGCTGCGCGACCCGAAGCCCGATGAGGTCCTCCACCTGCTCGAGGCGGGGGGCGGCGCGGTCCGCATGGTGACGCTCGCCGTCGAGAAGCCGGGAGCGCTGGAGTCGGTCGGACTCCTGGCCGAGCGGGGTGTCGTGGCGGCGCTGGGCCACTCCGACTGCACGTACGAGCAGGCGCGTGGGGCCATCGACGCCGGTGTCACCGGCGCGACCCATCTCTTCAACGCCATGCCGGGCCTCCACCACCGCGAGCCCGGGCCGATCCTGGCCCTGCTGGAGGACGACCGGGTCTGGTGCGAGCTCATCGTCGACGGCGTCCACCTGAGGTCGGAGCTGGCCGCATGGGTGATGTCGGTCAGCGACCGCGTCGTCCTCGTCACGGACGCCATGTCCGCGGCGGGCTGCGCCGATGGTGACCACGTGCTGGGGGACCTGCCCGTCGAGGTCAGGGGCGGCGTCGCCCGCATCGCGGGCACCGACACCATCGCGGGTTCGACCCTGGTGTTGGCGCAGGCGGTGCGCGGCGCGATCGAGGCGGGTGTCCCCCCCGAGGTGGCGCTGAGGGCCGCCACGCTGAACCCGACCCGCTACCTCGGGCTGGACGGCGTCGGCGAGTTCGTCCCCGGCTCCCGTGCGAACGCGGTCGTGTTCGGGGAGGATTGGTCGGTGGAGCGCGTGCTCTTCGGAGGGGAGTGGTTGTGACGATTCCGTTCGTGGTGGGGGCCTACGCCGGGATTCCCGCCGACCGGGCCGGGCGGGAGCAGTTCTACGCCGCCCTGCCTTCGTGGGTGACCGGGCTGGAGATCCCGTTCCGCGGGTCGCTCGACGCCGACCCCGCCTGGTTGGCCGGACAGGTCGCCCGGTTCGGCGACTCCGTCGTCACCCTGATCCCCGGCACGATGGGGCGCATCGCCGAGGATCCGACCTTCGGCCTGGCTTCGGGGGATGTGGCCGGACGGGCCGCGGCGCTGGCCTACGTGGGCGAGGCGCTGGCGGCGATCGAGCGGCTGCACGCCGATGCCGGTGTGCGGGTCGTGCGCTGGGTGGAGGTCCACTCGGCACCGACCGACGCGGCGGACGCGGGGGCGTTCGTGCGCTCGCTGGGCGAGCTCGCGCCGGCCCTCGAGGCCGCCGGGATCGGGTTGGTGATCGAGCACTGTGACGCGGCGGCCGGTGTCGGCCCGGGGGAGAAGCGATTCCTGTCACTGGCCGATGAACTGCGCGCCGCTGCCGAGACGGGCGCCCGGCTCACCCTCAACTGGGGGCGCTCCGTCCTCGAGACCCACGACCCCGCCAGCGCGCGCGAGCACGTCGCGGCGGCGGCTGCGGCGGGGCTCCTGGCCGGGGTGATGTTCTCCGGGACGGGACCGGAGGCCACCGCGTACGGCACCCCGTGGGCCGACGTCCACCTGCCCCTGTCGACCGATGAGCCGGCTTCACTCATGACGCCCGCCCGGGTGGCGGAGTGCATCGCCGCGGCTGGCGGACGCGAGGAGTACCGGGGCGTGAAGATCCAGGCGCCGGCCGAGGCGTCGGTGCCCGAGCGGATCGCCATGATCGGCCGGATCCGCGCAGCGATGGTCGGCTGACCGCCCCCCGTCCCCGGAGTGCGGCCCGTCGGCCTCAGACCCGCGCCCGCTCCTTCACCGGGGTGATGGGCAGGGCCCGCGGACCGGTGGGCTCGGCCTTGATCCGCCCGGCGTTCTTGTGCGCGGTCGCCACCATGAGCTTGATGCGGTTGAGCTGGTTCACCTCGGAGGCGCCCGGGTCGTAGTCGATCGAGACGACGTTGGCCTGGGGGTAGAACCGCCGCAACTCGCGGAAGATGCCCTTGCCGACGACGTGGTTGGGCAGGCACGCGAACGGCTGGGCGACGATGATGTTCGGGCAGCCGTCCTCGATGAGTTCGATCATCTCGGCGACCAGCAGCCAGCCCTCGCCGGCGGTGGTGCCCAGGGAGATGACCGACTCCGCCCGCTTCGCCAGGTCGTTGATCGGGTGCGGCACCGCGAACTTCCCCGTGCGACGCAAGGCCTTCACGGCCGCGCGCTGGTACTGCTCGATCAGCCAGACGATGCCCTGCTGCAGGCGCACCGACCGCGGTGAGCCCAGCGCGAGGTTGTCCAGGCGCCACCGGGCGGAGGTCATGGTCATCAGGAAGAACTCCAGCAGCCCCGGCAGCGAGGCCTCGCAGCCCTCGGACTCGATGACTCGCACCGCGTCGTTGTTGGCGTCCGGCTGGAACTTCACCAGGATCTCGCCGACCAGCCCCACGCGAGGACGGCGCGGTTCGTCGCGCAACGCGAGGGCGTCGAAGGCGGCGACGATCTTCTCGACCAGCGAGCCGTAGCCGAGGCGGCGTCCGTGCGTGGCCGACCAGCCGGAGGCGAAGTACTCGCCCGCCACCTTGTCCCAGTGGCGGTACAGCGCGTCGGCCGAGCCGGGCACCGCCTCGTACGGACGCGTCCTCAGCAGCACGTTCTGCAGGACGTCACCCACCACGATCGCCTGGATCGCGTGGTGGAGCATCCCCGGCGTGAGCTTGAAGCCCGGCGATTCCTCGAGGCCCTGGGCTGAGACGGCGAGCACGGGTACCTGGGCGAACCCGGCGTCCTTGAGGCCCTTGCGCAGCATGCCGGCGTAGTTCGTCGCCCGGCACATGCCGCCGGTCTGGGTGATGATGACCGACGACGTGTCCGGGTCGCCCCCGCCCTCGATGAACGCGTTGATGAGCTGTCCGATCACCATGATCGCCGGGTAGCAGACGTCGTTGTTGACGTACTGCAGGCCCACCTCGACGTCGGACGCCGAGGCGTGCTCGAGCAGGTGGACGTCGTAGCCGACGCGTCGCAGGACGGGCAGGAGCAGCCGGAAGTGGAGTGGCGCCATCTGCGGGGCGTACAGCGTGTGCGTCCTGCGCGCCTGCTTGTCGAACACCGGGAAGCGGTCGCCCACGGCGTCCGGGTCGTAGGTGACGACGGTGGCCGACCGGCGCCGCTCCGCCGTGGCGGCCGCCAGTGAGCGCAGGCGGATCCGGGCCGCGCCGAGGTTGGACACCTCGTCGATCTTCAGCACGGTGTACACGTCGTCCGCGGCCTCGAGGATCTCCTGCACCTGGTCGGTGGTCACGGCGTCCAGCCCGCACCCGAACGAGTTGAGCTGCACGATCTGCAGCGTCGGCTCGGAGCGGACGTACCCGGCGGCGCGGTAGAGCCGCGCGTGGTAGCTCCACTGGTCCATGACGCGCAGGGGGGCAAGCCCGTCGCCGGTCGCGGCCAGGGAGGCGGAGATCGCGTCCTCGCTGAGCACGGCCATGCCCAGTTGGTTGATCATCTCCGGGATCCCGTGGTGGATCTCGGGGTCGATGTGGTAAGGACGCCCGGCCAGCACGATCCCCTTGATGCCCTTGTCGGCCATGTACTCGAGAGCGCGTCGCCCCTCGGCGGCGATGTCGGCCTTGACCCGGGCGTCCTCGGCGTAGCCGAGACGGACCGCCTCCTGCGCCTCCTCGAGGCTCACCTCAGCCCACTCGAAGATCTCGACGAGCCGCTCGGCGAGCTTCGCCGGTGCGGCGAGGTTCACGAAGGGGTCGAGGTAGCGCACGCCGGGCTCCCGCAGGCGGTCCATGTTCTTCGCGACGACCTGGGGGTAGAACGCGACGACCGGGCAGTTGTAGTGGTTGTCGGCGTTCGCGAACTCCTTCTGCTCGTAGCTGACGCACGGGTAGAAGATCGTCCGCACGTCGCGGTCCAGCAGCCACTCGACGTGTCCGTGGGCGAGCTTGGCCGGGTAGCAGACGTTCTCCGACGCGATCGACTCCATGCCGGCCTCGAACAGTTCGTGGCTGGAGCGCCCGGACAGCATGACCTTGAACCCGAGCGATGTCAGGATCGTGAACCACAGCGGGTAGTTCTCGTACATGTTCATCACCCGAGGGATGCCGATCGCACCGCGGTGGGCCTTGGCGTCGGTCAGGCGGCGGTAGGCGAACACGCGCTTGTACTTGTAGTCGTAGAGGTTGGGGATCTCGGTCTTCTGCGGCCTGGCCTCTTCCGATGCCCCGCGGTCGCATCGGTTGCCGCTCACATGGCGGGTCCCGTCCGGGAAGTGCGAAACCGTCAGGCCGCAGTGGTTCTGGCACAGCGGGCAGGTGCGGCGCTCGGTCTCGACCCTGAAGCCCTCGAGCTCGTCGAGCTCCAACAGGGACGAGTGCTCGCCCGGTGTCCAGTTGCGCTGGGCGGTGAGGGCCGCGCCGTACGCGCCCATCAGGCCGGCGATGTCGGGCCGCACGACCTCGCGCCCGGTCAGCAGCTCGAACGCACGCAGCACCGCGTCGTTGAGGAACGTGCCGCCCTGGACGACGACCTTGTCGCCGAGTTGCTCGGGCGAGCGCAGCTTGATCACCTTGTAGAGCGCATTGCGGACGACGGAGTAGGACAGCCCCGCGGAGATGTCGCCGACCGCGGCGCCCTCCTTCTGGGCCTGCTTCACCGAGGAGTTCATGAAGACCGTGCAGCGCGAGCCGAGGTCGACGGGCCCCTCCGACTGCAGGGCGGCCCGTGCGAACGACCGGACGTCGGTGCCCATCGTCTCGGCGAACGTCTGCAGGAAGCTGCCGCAGCCGGACGAGCAGGCCTCGTTGACCGAGATCGAGTCGACGACACCGTTCTTGATCTTGAGGTACTTCATGTCCTGGCCGCCGATGTCGATGACGCTCGTCACCCCGGGGGCGAGGTGCTCGGCGGCCCGGTAGTGCGCCATCGTCTCGATCTCGCCGTCGTCCACGCGCAGCGCGGCCTGGATCAGGCTCTCCCCGTAGCCGGTGACGCACGCGCGGGCGAGGTGGGAGCCCGGGGGCAACGCCTCCCGGACGCGTCGCAGGATGGTGACCGCCGCCGGCATGGGGTCGCCCTGGTTGGAGGCGTAGTGGGAGAAGACGATCGTGCCGTCCTGGCTGAGGACGACGGCCTTGATCGTCGTCGAGCCCGCGTCGATGCCGAGGAACAGGGGCCCGTCGGCCGCGGCGAGGTCGCCCTGGGGGACGGTCGCCCGGGCGTGCCGGGCCTCGAAGGCCACCCGCTCGTCGTCGTCCGCGAACAGGGGGCGCATCGCCCTGCTGACCGGGGTGCCGGCGCCCGCCCGGCTGTCGAGCGCGTCGACGAGCTGGGAGGCGAACACGTCGCGTCCACTCGCGAGCATGGCCGCGCCGAGTGCCACGTACAGCTGGGCGCGCTCCGGGGTGGTGAAGGAGGTGACCTGGTGCTCCAGTGCGCGCCGGTACGCCTCGCGCAGTTCAGGGAGGAAGTGCAGGGGCCCGCCGAGGAACACGACGTTGCCCCTGATCGGGCGCCCGCACGCGAGGCCCGCGATGGTCTGGGTCGCGACCGCCTGGAACACGGACGCCGCGATGTCGGTGTGGTGGGCGCCCTGGTTGAGCAGGGGCTGGACGTCCGTCTTGGCGAAGACGCCGCAGCGGGAGGCGATCGGGTGGAGGGTCTCGTACCGGGCCGCCAGCTCGTTGAGGCCCGCGGCGTCCGTGTGGAGCAGCGAGGCCATCTGGTCGATGAAGGCGCCCGTGCCCCCGGCGCACGTTCCGTTCATGCGCTGCTCGGGGCTGGGCTTGAGGTAGGTGATCTTGGCGTCCTCGCCGCCGAGCTCGATGACGATGTCCGCTTCAGGGTGGCGGCGCTCGATCGCCTCGGTGGCCGCGACGACCTCCTGGACGAAGGACACCTTGAGCATCTCGGCGACCTGGAGCCCGCCCGAGCCGGTGACGGCGGTCACGACGGGCCGGGACGGGAAGGCGTGGTCGATGTCGGCGAGCAGGTTGCGGATCTCGCGCCGGACGTCGGCGTTGTGCCGGCGGTAGTCGGAGAAGACCACCGCGTCGCCGTCGAGGACGACGGCCTTCACCGTCGTCGAGCCGATGTCGAGACCCAGTGACATGGCCACCATCAAGTCCCCCCATACCGAACGATCGTTCTAGTACGACATACTGTAGTTGATCATGTGAGAGGCTGGCCACCGTGGCGGGTGGAAAACGGGAAGCGATCCTCCAGGCGGCGGCCGACTTGTTCCGGTCGGAGGGTGTGCATGCCGCGTCCATGGCGAAGATCCGCGAGGCGTCCGGCGCCTCGGCGGGCAGCATCTACCACCACTTCGACAGCAAGAACGAGATCGTGATGGCGGTCGCGGAGCAGGCTCTGGTGGAGCCGCTGCGGGACCTGACCGAGAAGTACGCCGGCGCCCAGCTCTCGCCCGGGGAGATGTTCCGCCTGATCGTCGACGCGGTCGCCTCGGGCAGGCTCGAACCGGCCCTCATCGTCCAGCTGTGGGCGGCCTCGGCCCACGACGACGAACTGCGCAAGCTGCTGCGCGACCAGGTGCTCGACCTACGGCGTGGCCTGTTCGCCCTGGTCCGGCTGTGGCTGGACGCGAAGGGCCTCGACCCGAGCCGCGCCGAGACCATCGCGCGCGTGACCGTCGGGCAGGCCATGGGCCTGCTCACCCAGCGCACGCTCGACCCGGACTTCGACCACGACCTCTACGTCGGCGAGGCCGTGCGCCTGCTGGAAGGACTCGCCCACGACTGACCTACCCCTGGCAGGACGGGCAGAAGAACAGGGTCCGATGCTGAGGGGCGGTCCCGACGGTGCCGGCCGCGATGGGCGTCCCGCAGCGTCGGCACTCCTGGTGGAGGCGCCGGTAGGCGGCGAACTCGCGCCCGGGACGGCGGTCGCCGGTGCTCGTCGGGATCGGTTGCCTGATCGCCGCCGTGAGCAGCCGGTGGGCGCGCTCGACGAGGCCTCGCAGTTGTGCATCGGTGAGCGAGGTGGCGGGTGCCCACGGGTTCAGGCGCTGCGCGTGAAGCGACTCGGCCGTCCAGATGGTGCCGAGTCCGGCGAGGTTGCGCTGGTCGAGGAGGGCCTCGCCGATCGTTCCCGGCGCCCGGGCCAGGCGGGCGGCGGCCTCGGCGGCGTCCCAGTCGGGGCCGAGCGGGTCGGGGCCGAGATGCCACACGAGGGTGGGCTCGTCCCGCGTCCGGACGAGGTCCACCATGCCGAGCGCGTCACCGACCGCCGTCGACCGTTCCGTGGCCAGCACGGCCCGGACGGTGTGGCGTCCGAAGCGTTGCGGCGGGTCCGTGGTGGGGAGGACGCGCCACGATCCGTCCATCCGCAGATGGGAGTGGAGCGTCCACTCGCCGTCGTCCGCGCCCCGCCCGGTCACCACGACCCGGTGCAGCAGGTGCTTGCCGTGCGGCACGACCTCGACCGTCCGCGCGCCGACGAGCGTGGTCGTGGCGAGCGAGGGCCAGCGGAAGTCCGTCCTGATCAGGGTGTCGCCGGCGAACCCGGCGTGCAGGCGCTGTGCGGTCCGCCAGACGGCGTCTCCCTCAGGCATCGGCCACGAGGCGGGGGAGGACCTCCTCGATCGGGTCGCGCAGGACGGCCTCGGCGAGGTAGTCGTAGGGCGTCTCCTGGTTGTTCACGATGACCACCTTGGCGGAGTGCCCGAACGCGTAGGGGACCAGGCCCGCAACGGGGTGGACGGTCAGCGTGGACCCGATCGCGAGCACGAGGTCGGCCTCCTCGGCGAGTCTGACCGACGCGTCGAGCATGGTCGGATCCAGCATCTCCTCGAACAGGATCACCGTGGCCCGCGTGATGCCGTCGCACTCGGGGCAGCGCGGGTCGTCGTCGCCGGCGCGGACGCGCGCGACCATGTCGACCATCGGTCCGGCCTCCCCGCACTCCTCGCAGCGCCACGTCCGTGCGCTGCCGTGCACCTCGTGGACGATCTCGGGCGACGACCCGGCCAGCAGGTGCAGGCCGTCGGTGTTCTGGGTGACGATGCCCGAGAGCCTGCCCGCCCGTTCGAGGTCGACCAGCGCGCGGTGGCCTGCGTTGGGGGAGGCGTCCCACTGCGCCGAGGAGGCTCGCGCTCGCCAGGCCTTGCGGCGGACGTCCTCGTCGCCCAGGTAGTACGACAGCGTCGAGATCTTCTCCGCGTCGGGGTCCTGCGTCCACCGCCCCTGGGGGCCCCGGAAGTCGGGGATGCCCGACGCCGTCGACAGGCCCGCCCCGGTCAGCGCCAGGATGCGGGACGAACGGGCGATGAGGCCACGCGCGCGGTCGAAGTCGGTCATGGTCCAACCCTAGGCGCGGCGCCGACACTCAGGCTTGTCACACTCGGGCCGGCGTGGGGCCTCGACACTCAGGCTTGTCACCTGTGCTCGCGTGGCGAAGTGCTTCAAGAGTGGCAAACCGACGCGTGGGCTGCGGGGGCGCTACGGCGCTAGCCGGCCAGCGAGGCGAGCAGCGAGGCGAGCTCGTCCGGACGGGAGAACATCGGCCAGTGTCCCGAGTCGATGTCGACGTAGTCGACCTGCTGGGCGGGCGTCAGTTCGGGGATCTCGCCGGCGGCCAGCCAGGCCCGGGCCTCCTCGGGGGAGTACTCCGGGCAGACCATCACCACCGGCACCTCGTGGCGGCGCGGGTCGGTGTAGCCCACGGTGCCGGTCGCGACCGCCTCCGGCACGGGGTGGGACGCCGCGGCGAACGCCTGCTCGTGGGCGTCGTCGAGGTCGTCGGAGTCGGGGCCGGAGAAGGCCTCCCAGCCGGGGAACTCGACCCTGCCGTCCACGGGCTCGAAGAACGGTGCGTAGGGCGCGCCGTCCGCCTGCGGCATGCCACCCACCAGGGCGACCTTCTCGACCTTCTCGCGCCGCCGGTCGGCGGCCAGCCAGGCGAGCGTGCAGGCGGCCGAGTGGCCGACGACCAGCACCTTTCCGCCGGCCGGGTCGGCGTCGACCTCCGCCAGCACGGCGTCCACCTGGTCGTCGAACGTGGCGGACGTGGTGCCGTCGCCCTGGCCGGGAAGCGTGACGGGGACGGGTTCGTGGCCGGCCGCGCGGAGGCAGGGGAGGACGGAGTCCCAGGCGGAGCCGTCCAGCCACAGGCCGGGAATGAGGATGATGCGCATGTCGGTCCTTCGGGTCGGTGTCGATGGACTCCCTGTGCGACACGCTAGCCCCCGCGCCGGGTGTGGCGGCGGGCTGCTGCGGCGGCAATCGGGAATGGACAGGAGCCCCCCTGCGTTGAGATACTTGAAACATCAACCAATCAGGAGGTTCGGACATGCAGATCGGCATCTTCTCGGTGAGTGACATCACCACTGACCCGACCACGGGCATCACTCCGACGGAGAACGACCGCATCAAGGCCTCCGTCGCCATCGCCAAGCACGCCGAAGAGGTCGGCCTCGACTTCTACGCGCTCGGCGAGCACCACAACGAGCCCTTCTTCAGCTCGTCGCCCACCACCACGCTGGCCTACATCGCCGCGCAGACGGACAAGATCCTGCTGTCGACCGCGACCACGCTGATCACGACCAACGACCCGGTCAAGATCGCCGAGGACTTCGCGATGCTGCAGCACCTCGCCGACGGCCGCGTCGACCTCATGCTCGGCCGCGGCAACACCGGTCCGGTCTACCCGTGGTTCGGCAAGGACATCCGCCAGGGCGTCGCGCTCGCCGTCGAGAACTACGCGCTGCTGCGCCAGCTGTGGACCGAGGACGTCGTCAACTGGCAGGGCAAGTTCAGGACGCCGCTGCAGGGCTTCACCTCGACCCCGCGCCCGCTGGACGGCATCGCCCCGTTCGTGTGGCACGGCTCGATCCGCACGCCGGAGATCGCCGAGCAGGCCGCTTACTACGGTGACGGCTTCTTCCACAACAACATCTTCTGGAACATCGAACACACAGCCCAGATGGTCAACCTGTACCGCCGCCGCTACGAGCACTACGGCCACGGGCGTGCCGACCAGGCGATCGTCGGACTCGGTGGCCAGTTCTTCATGCGCAAGAACAGCCAGGACGCCATCAACGAGTTCCGCCCCTACTTCGACGTCGCGCCGGTCTACGGCCACGGCCCCTCGATGGAGGACTTCACCGAGATGACGCCGCTGACCGTCGGCTCGCCGCAGCAGGTGCTCGAGCGCTACCTCGGCATGACCGAGCGCGTCGGCCACTACCAGCGGCAGGGCTTCCTGATCGACCATGCCGGCCTCCCGCTCAAGACCGTCCTCGAGCAGCTCGACCTGTTGGGCGAGATCCTGCCCGCGATGCGCAAGGGCTACGCCGAGGGTCGCCCCGCCCACATCCCCGAGGCCCCGACGCACGCGTCCATGGTCGCCAAGGCCCGCGAGGCCGGCACCCTGCACGAGCACCAGACGGTCGGCGTCGACGACGTCACCGGCAAGTCCCCCTACGAGAACTGAGGGAACACACCATGAGCCACCTCCTCGTCGTCTCCGCGGGCATGGGCTCGCCGTCCAGCTCGCGCATGCTCGGCGACCGCCTCGCGGACGCCGCCGTCAAGGCCATGACCGCGGCCGGGACGCCCTCGCCCGAGGTCAAGGTCCTGGAGTTGCGCGACCTCGCGGTCGAGCTCGCCACCTACTACACGTCGCACGTGCCGTCGAAGAAGCTGAAGGATGCCTTCGACCTCGTCGGGACCGCCGCCGGCGTCATCGCGGTCAGCCCCGTGCTGAACGCCGGCGTCAACGGGCTGTTCAAGCTGTTCTTCGACCTGCTGGACGAGGGCGTGCTCAAGGGGCGGCCGGTCCTGATGGCCGCCACCGGTGGCACGGCGCGGCACAGCCTGGCGATCGACCAGACCATGTTGCCGATGTTCTTCTACCTGAAGGCTGCGGTCGCCCCCACGGGCGTCTTCGCCGCCACGGACGACTGGGGCACCGCCGAATCGGGCCTCATGCGCCGGGTCAACCGCGCGGGCGCGGAGTTCGCCGAGTTGGTCGCCAGCCGTCCGGCCGAGGACTACGCCGATGAGTTCGCGACCGTCCCCGACTTCGCGTCGCTGCTGAACGGCTGACCTCCCGGCGAGAGCCTGCCCGCCCCCGCGGCATCGGGCCGGCCCTCGACGGAGGGCCGGGACGCGGGCCGTCCCGAGAGGCCGTTCGTCGCCCCCGGGCCGGCGGGTTTGCGGCAGGGTGGGGGCGGGGGGTCGCCGGATGGGCGATGTGGACAAGGGAAGCACTGTCGGAGGTGGACGTTACTGTGGCGGTAAGACCGCTCGTGGTGGAAAAGGAAGTCGGATGACGGAGCAGCTCGAAGCGGGCGCACTTGACCGGATGAGGTGGGCGGGACGGTCCGCGGCTGTCCTCCGGGTTCCCGACCTGTCACCGCTGACGGCGGCCTCCTGGGCTCGGGGCGGGGCGGAGGCCCTCGCCGCGCTCGGGTTCGCGCGCAACGACCCCTTCTCCCTCGCCATCCTCGCGAACCTGCTGCACGCCCTGGCCGTCGAACGGCGTCCGGAAACGTCGACCTGGCGCGTCATCCTCGTGCCCGAGATGGACACCGCCCCGGTCGCGGTGGATCTCGGCTTCTCCCGGGCCCGGGGTGATCGCCTCGAGGCGCTCGGCCAGCTGCTGGGTGCCGGCAGCGGGAGCCGGCTCGGCATCGCCCTGGCCGATGTCACCCGGAACGGGGTGGACGCCCGCCAGTGCCTGCGTTTCGCGCTCCACGAGCCTGAGACCGGGCTGGAGGCGCGCAACGGTGAGCTGTGGGTGACGGCCATGGTCGCATGCCGCCGTGACCTGGGTCCCCTGGGTGCCGCGGACATCGTGGCGACGACAAGAACCCCACAGGTGGACGCCCTCGAACTGATCCTGGCCAGCCTGCACGGCCTGGTGACAGGAGGTCCCCTCGGCGCTGCCCTGGAGCGGTACCTCGGGGACGACCGCTGAGCACGCCGCTCCGGGCCGCCGCACCTCGCCGACCCCGCCGATGACGTGGTGAATCCGGCCGCCTAGCATGGGCTCATGTCTGATGACGACCCTGCTGGCCGACCCGCCGATCGGCGTGAGGCGGCCCGCCGGATGGCCGACCTGGCGGCGTCCGCCCGCCGGGGCGAGGCTCGGGCGGCCCAGGAGCTCATCGACGACTTCCTCCTCCGGGTGCGCGGGCGTGGGATCGCTCCGGAGCGGCTGCAGGCGACCCAGTTGGACGGCCGCGTGGTACGCACCGACAAGGTCGGCTGGTACCTCGACAAGAAGCGATCGGTCGCGATCGGGGAGGGCGGGGAGTGGTACGTCCTGGTCGTGCCGTCCAGCGCGCTGAGTCGGTTCACGGGAGTCAGGCTGGAGGCCTCTCCGCCCGAGATGGTGGTCGGGCGCGGTGGGCGCGACGGTGAGAGCGGTGACCTGGCGGAATTCCTGGAGCGCGTCCTCAGCGGGCAGTGATCGCGGCGGCTGGATGACCTGTCCCAGACACGGCGCCGAGGGACTGCGGCACCCCAACCTGCAGCCCCCCGGGCAATTCTGAGGTTAAGGACAAAAGTTCGACCAACGCAAGGTTGCCATGGTGTTGCCGTTCATTCGTTGTTAACCCGAGACCTTCATGGTGACGACGGACGACACAGGGAACCCTCGGGACAACAATGCGGACAACACCGCCCCGAGAGGGTGGGGCCCATGACCCGCCCCGGACTCTCCCCAGCGCTCTCGCTCCTGAATGCCGAATGGCACGACGTGCAGCACCATCGGGTGCCACCCGAGTGGGGCGCCACCCTGCCCGACGCGATGGGCCACGGCAGCCTCGGCGACCTGCTCGCCGACGTCCGTTGCCGGGCCGATGAGGTCCTCGGCGCGCTGCTGGCGCTCGAACTCGGGGGCGACCACCGGGCCGGGCGCGTGGTCGTCCAGGCCATGCTCCCGAAGCTGGTCCTCATGGCGGTGCGGGACGCCGTGGCCGACTTCGACGACTACCTCGCCGTGCTGTGGATCCGCATCGCGACCTACCCCCTCGCGCGGCGCCCGCGCCGCATCGCCGCCAACCTGGCCCTCGACACGCTCAAGTCCGTCAAGGCCGCCCACCCCCACGCGGCGCGGGCGCTGCCGCCTCCGCTCCCCGACCCGCTCGGCGACGCCCTCGCGGTGCTGGACGCCGGCGTACGGCTGGGGGTGATCGACCCGCTCACCCGGCGCACCCTTGAGGTGGTCTACATCGGCGGTCGCTCCAGCGGCGAGGCAGCGGGGGTGCTCGGCACGTCACCGGACGCCGTGCGCTGGCGTTGCTCGCGGGGCGTCAGGGCGCTCCGCGCGGTGGCCGATGACCTGGTCGACGAACTCGCCGCGTGACTCAGCGGCCGACCAGCCCGTTCTCGTACGCGAACAGCACCAGTCCGACACGGTCGCGGGCCTGCAGCTTGGTCAGCAGGCGGCCGATGTGCGTCTTCACCGTGCCCTCGGCCATGTACAGGTTCCGGGCGATCTCGGCGTTGGTCGCTCCGCTCGCCACCTCCAGCAGCACCTCGCGCTCGCGCTCCGTCAGCAGTGCCAGGCGTGGATCGTGCTCGCCCGGGGTGGGCGACAGGGTGGGTGCGACGTGATCCAGCAGCCTTCGCGTCGTCGAGGGAGCGACCACCGCATCGCCGGCGGCGACGTTGCGGATGGCGTTGAGCAGGTCCGCCGGACGGGCGTCCTTCAGGAGGAAGCCGGAGGCCCCCGCCTTCAGCGCCGCGAACGCGTACTCGTCCAGGTCGAAGGTGGTCAGGACGAGCACCTTCGTGCCGAGGTGGGCCTCCATGATGCGCCGGGTCGCCTCGACGCCGTCCATGACGGGCATCCGGATGTCCATGAGCACCACGTCGGCGGGATCGGCCACCAGGGCGCGAAGGGCCTCCGCCCCGTCGGGCGCCTCGCCGACCACCTCGAGGTCGTCCTCCGAGTCGATGAGCATGCGGAAGCCGCTGCGCACCAGCGCCTGGTCATCGGCGAGGAAGACGCGGATGGTCATGGGTCAGCTCCTTCGGGGAGGTGGGGTGCCGTTTCCGTGGACGGGAATGGTCGCGGTGACCCGGAACCCGGGGCGCCCGGCACGAGGCCCCGCCGTCAGCGTGCCACCCATCGACGTCACGCGCTCGTACATGCCGCGCAGGCCGTTGCCTCCGCCGTCGGTCGGGTGCTCGATGCCCTCGCCGTCGTCCACCACGTCCACCGTGATGGACCCCTTGCCCCACGTCAGCGTCACGGTGGCGTGGGCGTCCGGGCCGGCGTGCTTGAGGAAGTTCGTCAGCGCCTCCTGGGCCACGCGGTACAGCGTGAGCGCGAGCGCCTGGGGCACCGGGTAGGGCGTGCCGTGGGCCACGAGCCGTGCGCGGTCCGATGTGCGGGCCACGAGGTCGGGGATGTCGCGCAGCGTCGGCATGGGGGCGAAGTTGGCGGGCTCCGGGGAGTGCGGGTCGGAGCGGAGCACCCCGACGATCCGGCGCATCTCATGAAGGGCCTCACGCCCGGTCTCGGCGATCGTGTCGAGCGCCTCGGCGGCCACCTCGGGCCTGCGGGTGGCCGCGGCCCGCCCGCCCTCGGCCTGAACGATCATCACCGACAGGGAGTGCGCGACGATGTCGTGGAGCTCGCGCGCGATCATCGCACGCGTGGATGCCTCGGCCAGTTTGGTCTGCTGCTCCCGCTCGGCGAGCAGCAGCTGGTAGCGCTCCTCGGAGGCCTGCAGTTGGTGGGCCCGTGATTCGGCCACCTCGCGGGCGCGGCGTCCGATGGCATAGGGCGTCAGGACGGCACCGAGGCAGGCGCCCCAGAACAGGATGTCCGCGCTCGGGTTGGAATTCGAGCCCGGTACCCAGCGCATCGGCCCCAGCACGGACGCGAACGCGCCGACGACGATGACGGATCGGGCCGACGGGCCGGGCACCCAGCGCGCGACGCTGTAGGCGACGACCGGCACCGCGGCCAGGGAGACGGTCGGCACCGACACCAGCAGGAGTTGGAAGATGCCGGCGAGCGTGCACAGGGCGAGCATCGCCAACGGGGCGTGCCGCCGGAGCGCGAGCGGCATGGTCATGGACGCGGAGAGGGCCACGAGGCCCGCGTAGTCGATGGGTTCCTCGAGCCCCACGATGTAGGGGACGACCGAGACGAAGGTCAAGGACACGGCGAGGATGCCGTCCGCCACCCAATCGCGTTGGGAGGCGCCCGGCGGAAAGACGACATCCACCATGCTCATCAGGGTCAAGCCTAGGTCGCGCATACACTGGCCGCCGTGAGACTTGCAGCAGTCATGGCGTCGGCGTTGGTGTTGGGTGCGGCCGCAGTGCTGCAGCGCAGCCGCCGGGAGCGCGACCAGAACGCGAACACGTGGTCGGCCGCGACGGACGCCCTGGTCGTCCGCTCCACCGGTGGTCCCGCATGACCGCCGCCCGCCGGGCGGTGGAAGTGCCGAGCGCGAAGAAGCACGGCCTCGTCGGCTGGTTCTTCACCATCGTCGGCATCGTGGTGGCACTGGCCCTGATCGTGGCCGGGTTCTACGTCTGGCGCCTGTGGTCGACCGCCAATGACATGGATCGGTCGGGCTCGCTCCTGCCGGGCGACGACCCCAGCCGCCCCGCGGCGAGCGCCACCGCGGCCGGGTCGTTCAACTACGTGCTGATGGGCAGCGACTCGCGCGCCGAGGGTGACCGGGGCCGCAGCGACGTGCTGATGCTGGCGCACGTGCCACCGGGACGTGACAAGGTCTACGTCGTCTCGTTCCCCCGTGACATGTGGGTCGACATCCCGGGCCGGGGGCATGCCAAGATCAACGCCGCGTACGCGTACGGCGGGGACGCCCTCGCCACGCGGACGCTGGAGTCGCTCGTCGGCGTCCGGATGGACCACGCGGCCAAGATCGACTTCGAGGGGTTCATGGGCCTGACGGAGGAACTGGGCGGCGTGACCGTCAACAACCGGGTCGCCTCCAGCGTGGGTCAGTACAGCTGGCCCAAGGGCGAGATCACGATCCAGGGCGACGAGGCGCTGACCTACGTCCGGCAGCGTCACGGGCTCCCGGGCGGTGACCTCGACCGGGCCGAGCGCCAGCGGGCCGTGGTCAAGGCGATCCTGATGAAGATGATGTCGGCCAACGTGCTGGCCAATCCGGTCACCTTCAACAACGTGATGGGGAAGCTCGGCCAGTACTTCACGGTGGATGCCGGGCTCACCAACGACGTGCTCTTCAGCACCGCGACGAGCCTGAAGGTGAGCTCCGGCAACGACATCGTGATCCTGCAGGCGCCGATCTCCGGCTTCGGTACCTCCGCCGACGGACAGTCGATCGACGTCGTCAACGACGCGCAGTTGGAGGAGATGGGCAAGGCGATCCGCACCGGCTCGATGGCCGACTACGCCGCCAAGTACCGCGACCAGCCGTTCACCGGGGGCAAGTAGGCGACCGCGGGGCGTCCGGCCCGTCAACTGAACTGTTGAGGCGGACGCCGCCCTCCCCGGCGTGACCGGGTGCGTCCTAGTGTCGGGCCATGGATGAGCACCGTCGCCCCTCCTCGCTGCACACGATGGGCCAGCAGCAGGATCGCCGCAGTTGGGCCGAGCCCTACAAGATCAAGGTCGTCGAGCCCCTGTCCATGACCACCCGCGAGCAGCGGGAACAGGCGCTGGCGGAGGCCGGCTGGAACACCTTCCTCCTGCCCAGCAGGGACGTCTACATCGACCTGCTGACCGACTCGGGAACCAACGCGATGAGCGACCGCCAGTGGGCCGGGATGATGATGGGCGACGAGGCCTACGCGGGGAGCGAGAACTTCTACCACCTCGAGCAGACGGTCCGGGAGTGCTACGGCTATGAGCACCTCGTCCCCACCCACCAGGGGCGCGGCGCGGAGAACATCCTCTCGTCGGTGCTGATCCGCCCGGGCCACCATGTGCCCGGGAACATGTACTTCACGACCACCCGGTTCCACCAGGAGCGCAACGGGGCCACGTTCCACGACATCATCGTCGACGAGGCGCACGACACCTCGTCGCTGTTCGAGTTCAAGGGCAACGTCGACCTCGACAAGCTGCAGCGGCTCATCGACGAGGTGGGGGCGGACGCCATCCCGTACGTGTGCGTCGCCGCGACCGTCAACATGGCCGGCGGGCAGCCGATCTCGATGGGCAACATGAGGGCCGTCCGGGAGCTCGCGGCCCGCCACGGCATCCCGATCTACCTCGACGCCACCCGCGCCGTCGAGAACGCCCTGTTCATCCAGGAGCGCGAGGAGGGGTACGCCGACAGGCCCATCGCCGCGATCCTGAAGGAGTTCTGCTCCTACTCCGACGGTGCGACCATGTCCGGGAAGAAGGACCCGCTGGTCAACATCGGTGGCTGGCTCTCGACGAACGACCCCGACGTCTTCGAGGAGGCCCGCAACCTGGTCGTCGTGTTCGAGGGCCTCCACACCTACGGCGGCATGGCCGGACGCGACATGGAGGCCATGGCGATCGGCATCCGCGAGTCGCTCGACGACGACCACATGAAGTCGCGCGTCGGGCAGGTGCGCTACCTCGGCATGCTGCTCGAGCAGTGGGGGATCCCGTTCGTGCGGCCCGTCGGCGGCCACGGGATCTTCCTGGACGCCCGCGGCTTCTATCCCCACCTCGACCAGGAGGAGTTCCCGGCGCAGATGCTCGCCGCACAGCTCTACCTGGAGTCGGGCGTCCGCTCGATGGAGCGGGGCATCGTCTCGGCCGGACGCGACGTGGTGACCGGTGAGAACCACCACCCCAAGCTGGAACTCGTCCGGTTGACGATCCCGCGGCGGGTCTACACCCAGGCGCACATGGACGTCGTCGCCGAGTCGGTGAAGGAGTGCTGGGACCACCGCGGATCCGTGAAGGGGCTCACGATGGTGCACGAACCCAGGTATCTGCGCTTCTTCCAGGCCAGGTTCGAGCCCAAGCACTCGTGAGCGGAGCAGATCATGCGGCGGTGAGTGCCGGCACCCGGCCGCCCCTCACCGCGCGTACGACCCCATCGCCCCGGTACGGATCGCGTCCGCCAGGGCGCGCATCCTGGGCCAGTCGACGAGGTTGATGGACTGGCCCCCGCGGCTGCGTCCGAACCCGGCGACGGGAGCCTGCAGGCTCACGATGTCGCTGGTCCCACCGATCCGCATGCTGGTGGCGGTCGAGACGATCTTGTCGTTGGTGAGCCCGGCGTCCACGGTGAAGAACTGACCCAGCTGACCCACGACCCGGTTGAACTTCGCCGGGTTGGCCAGCACATCGGCGGACAGCATCTTGCCCAGGATGGCTTGGACGACCGCGCGCTGGCGCTCGGCGCGCCCGAGGTCGCCCCCGGGCACGTTGTACCGCTCGCGCACGTACTTGAGGGCCTCGTCACCCGAGACCGTGATCCGGCCCTGGGGGTAGCCGGGAGTCGCGTGCTTGTTGGTGACCGTCACGCCGCCCAAGGCCTTGGTCAGGCCCGAGAAACCGGTGAAGTTGATCATGACCGCGTGGTCGATGCGGGTCTTGATCAGATTCTCGACGGTCCGGACGGCCAGCGGGACCCCGCCGTACGCGTAGCCGGCGTTGATCTTGGCCGCCCCCCGGCCCGGGATCGTGACCCACATGTCGCGGGTGAAGGAGATCAGGTACACCTTGTCGTGGCCCGGGGGCACGTGGGCGAGGATCATCACGTCGCTGCGACCGCGGTCGGAGCCGCGGGAGTCCGAGCCCAGGAGCAGGTAGTTGAGCGAACCGGGGGCGCCGAGGGCCGGACGCCCCGGGTTGATGCTGCCGCCCGGGTCGGCGACGCCGCCCTCGATGCTGGGGAAGTCCTCGTTCGTGGGCGGGATGTCGCCCTCCGTTGTGGGGGCCTCGCCACCCTCGGGAACGCCCAGGTTGGGCGTCTGGTCCACGTCGGCGTCCACCGGCAGGGGAGAGTCGTCCGGCATGAGGTCCTCACGCGGCATCGCTGTGAGCGCCTGGTTCACCGACCACGCGTAGAACCCACCCAGACCCAGCACGGCGATGAGCACCACCGCCAGGGCGCCGATCAGGGCGCGGGACAGCGGCCTCTTCTTCTGGGTGGACATCCCGGTCATGGGGTACGACCTCCGGCTCAGCGTGGCGTCAGTGTACGTGACCGCCGTTCCCGGGAAGGCTGGCGCCAAGGCCCACGGCGTCGGGAGGGCCCGACACTCCGGTGGACCCAAGGGGACTCGAACCCCTAACCCCCTGCTTGCAAAGCAGGTGCGCTACCAATTGCGCCATGGGCCCGGTGAGCGAACAGTGTACGTCACGACATCGGCCCGCGACCAACCGGAACCGTCGTGACGGCCCGGGCTCCGCAGGGCGCGGTGGGGCGGCCGCATGCAACCCCGCTTCGTTTCTGGGCTGCGGGGGAACTACCCTATGAAGCTGTGGTAAGTGCACGACGCCACGCAACTCGCCCCGGAGAACCTTGAGGAATTCGCATGAGTGAACCCAAGCGCGCCACGTCCCGCGCCCAGCTGAGCCCGCGCGGTGCGGGGGCGAGCCGACGCGGCAGGAGGACCCCGGGGCAGGTGGCGCTGGGTGTCTTCAAGTGGATCGGCATCGGGGCGCTCGTCGCGGCCGTCATCGGCTCGGGCGTGTTCGCGTTCGCGTACGCGAACACGAGGATCCCGGATCCGAACAAGGACTTCCAGACCAACGTCTCCACCGTCTTCTTCGCCGACGGGCAGCAACCCATCAGCACCTTCGAAGTGCAGAACCGGGTGTCGATCCCGCTCTCGGAGATGCCGGAGAACGCCAAGAAGGCGATCGTCGCCGGCGAGAACGAGGACTTCTGGAACGATCCGGGCATCTCGGTCGCCGGTCTCGCCCGTGCCGTCCGGACCGCCCTGACGCCGGGCGTCGACACCGTGGGCGGATCCACCATCACCCAGCAGTACGTCAAGGTGCTGTACCTCACGCAGGACAAGACGGTCACGCGCAAGCTGACCGAGATCGTCCTGGCCCTGAAGATGGGGCGTGACCTGCCCAAGGAGCAGGTGCTCGAGGGCTACCTCAACACGGTCTACTTCGGACGCGGTGCGTACGGCATCCAGGCCGCCTCGCGCGCGTTCTTCGACGTGGACGCCAAGGACCTCAGTACGCCGCAGGCCGTCGCCCTGACGGCGATGATCAACGACCCGGGCCGCCTCGACCCGCGCCGTGGCGAGAAGCAGGCGGCGGACCTGTTGGAGCGCTACCAGTACACGATCAACCAGATGGTGAAGGTCGGCTACCTGACCGAATCCGAGAAGGACGCCATCTATCACCGACTCCCCGACTTCCCCGCCCTGGCGCGGGGCAATCGACTCGGCGGGCCCAACGGCTACGTCATGAACAGGGTGCGGGAAGAGTTGAAGAACGCCGGCTTCGACGAGTCGCGGATCGACGGCGGGGGCCTGCGCATCATCACCACGGTCGACAAGCGACTGCAGGAGGCCGCCGTCAAGACCATGCAGGACATGCGGGACAGGGTCACAGCAGGTCTCTCCAGCAAGGCCAATCCCGATCGCGACCCGATGTTCTACCACCCGGCCCTGGCGTCGATCGACACGAGCACGGGTGCGATCCTGGCGTACTACTCCGGTACCGACGCCCTCGAGGAGCCCGACTGGGCCGCGACCCCGCGGGCGACGGGATCCACCTTCAAGCCGTGGGCCCTCGTGGCCGGCCTTCGCGACGGAGCGACCCTGAACGACCGTTTCGACGGGAACAACAAGTACAAGATCAAGGGGACTGACAAGGAGGTCAGCAACGCCGGTGGTGTCAGCTACGGCCCGGTCACGCTGGAGAAGGCCACGACGAGCTCGATCAACACCGCGTTCGTCGACCTCGTCGCGCAGATGAAGGACGGCCCCCAGAAGGTCATCAAGGCGGCGGAGGACGCCGGCCTGAGGAACACGAACTTCGACCCCCAGGCGACCATCCCCTTGGGCTACTCCGAGGTCTCCCCCCTCGATGCGGCGCGCGGCTTCGCCACCCTCGTCAACGAGGGCAAGCGGACGAACCCGCACGTCGTGGCCGAGGTGCGGGACGCCAAGGGGAGCGTGATCTACAAGCCGACGCTCGCGCAGGACCAGACCATCGAGCCGGACGTGGCGCAGGACGCGGTGGCGGCGCTCACGCGCGTCGTGGAGGACACCACCGGCACGGCACGCTCCATCTCCCGGCTGGGCTACCAGGTCGCCGGCAAGACCGGCACCTACTACGACTCCGGGACGAAGGAGACCAAGGCGACGTGGTTCGTCGGGGCGACCCGGCAGATCGCCACCGCCGTCGTCCTCACCGGCGGCGAGCACGGCTACAGCGACATCGGTCAGACGTACGGCTCGACCTACCCGGCCCCGGCGTGGCTGGAGTTCATGCGCGTCGCGATGGACGGCAAGGAGAAGATCCGGTTCCCCGGCCCGACCAAGCAGGTCGTGTCGGGCAAGTTCTCGGCGCCGCCAGTCCCGGCCCCGACGACGCCCCCCACGTCCCCGCGCCCCACGGTGGCGCCGCAGCCGACGCCCGAACCCACCACCCCCGAGCCCACGCCGGAGCCCCAGCCCACGCCGGAACCCACGCCAGAACCGCAGCCCACCAAGGCTCCCAAGCCCGACCCGACGCCGTCGGAGGGGTTGCTGCCGCCGGGTCAGGACGTGCCGAAGCCGACTCCACCGGGCAAGAACGAGGGCTGACCTGAGAGGATCCCCCCGGAGACGAGGGGGGACGATGGCGCGCAGACCTGCCAAGCTGGCGGACGAGTACCTGCTGATCGTGCAGGTGTGGCTCGTCAGCAGGCTGCTGTTCGCGGTCATCGCGGTCACGCTCGCGGTGGCCGGTCACCGGTCGCTCGACGCCGTCCTGGCGCAGTGGGACGTCGGCCACTTCCTCAAGATCTCCCGCGAGGGCTATGCCGACCCTGAGGAGATGGCCTTCTTCCCCGGCTGGCCCCTGCTCCTGCGTGGCTTCAGCGAGGCGGGCCTCTCCGCCGTCCTGGCGGGGACCGCGTTCGCCCTGGTGTGCTCCCTCGCGGCTGCCTTCGCCCTCAAGCGCATCGCGGGCGCCTGGGGGGCGATCGCGTGGCTGCTGGCCCCGACCGCCATCTTCACCGCCGTTCCCTACACGGAGGCACCGTTCTGCGCCGCCGCCTTCTGGGCGTGGGAGCGGGCGTCCGGACGTCGTTGGGGCCAGGCCGCCCTGCTCGCCGCTCTCGCGTGCACCCTGCGGGTGTCCGGGTTGTTCCTCGTCGGGGCGCTCGTCATCCTCGCCTTCACCCAGGGTCGCAACCCCTCCCGTCGCCGCGGCGTCCGTGACGGCGGACTCGGTGCGCGACTGGCCTGGCTCATCCTGCCGACGGCGGTGCTGGGCGCCCACGTCGTGTACCTGTATGGACTCACCGGCACGTGGACGGCCTGGTTCTCCGCGCAGGAGGCCGGTTGGAACCGGGGTCTCCACTGGCCCTGGGAGTCGCTGATGAACCACTGGGAGGTCGTCCAGCGACCGACTCCCGACCATCCGGAGTGGGTGTGGCTGTTCCGTGCCGAACTGGTCTCCTGGGTGGTCGGCGTCGTCGTCACGGTGGTGGCCCTCGCCCGCAGGCGCGTCGCCGAGGCCGCATGGGTCGGCGTCCAGCTGCTCGCGCTCTCGCTGAGCTACTGGCTGATGAGCGTGAACCGCGCGGTGCTGCTCTGGTTCCCGTTGTGGCGTCAGGTGGGCGAGTTCGTCGCGACCCGCCCGAACACGACCGGCTGGAAGGTGGTCGGCGTGCTCGTGGGCATCGTGGCGCTGGGCGTCCAGGGCGTGTGGGCGTGGCTGTACTTCACGGGGAGGTGGGCCAGTTGACCCCCGTGCCATCCCTGAATCCCGGCCCCGTGCCGTCCTTGGAAACCCTGTCTCGGCCCTGAGATCTCTTGCCCCGCGCAGCCGGCCCGGAGCAGGGTGGACGACATGGCAACGCAGAACAAGACCCAGACCAAGCAGCAGTCCGGTACGACGCCGAAGAAGCTCGGGTTCACCGTTCCCGGTGTCGAGGTCGAGCAGGTCCACGGCATGGGCGACAAGCTCCAGTTGCGTCTCCACGCCCTCAACGACCTGCAGTTGACCCTCAAGCACGCCCACTGGAACGTCGTCGGCCCCAAGTTCATCGGCATCCACACGATGCTCGACCCCCAGGTCGACGGCGTCCGCGCCATGGTCGACGAGCTCGCCGAGCGCATGGCGACCCTCGGCATCGCGCCGAACGGCTGCCCCGGCGACCTCGTGGCGCGTCGCACCTGGGAGGACTACCCGATCGGCCTCGGCCAGGCCGCCGAGCACCTCGGCGCCCTCGACCTGGTCTATGCCGGCGTCATCGAGGATCACCGCGCGCTGATCGACGAGCTCGAGGAGGTCGACCTCGTCACCCAGGACCTGCTGATCGGGCAGGTGTCCGAGCTCGAGAAGTACCAGTGGTTCGTCCGCGCCCACCTGATGGACGACGACGGCCAGCTCGCCACCGACGGCGCCAAGTCCGGCAGGGATGCCGCGCGGAAGGGCCTGGCGGCCGACAAGAAGGCCGACTGACTCCAGTCGCCGGTCGGACACGCCGCGCGTGGGGGGATTGGGTTCCCCCCACGCGCGGCGTTGTTCGGACGACGGACGGACGAGCGTGCGCGGCCCTTGCCCGTGGGGCTCAGGACTCGTCGTCCCCGTCCTGGGCCTTCTTGGCGGCCTCTTGAGCCTTCTTCGCCGCTGCCTTCAGCGCCACGGACCGGTGGAAGTCCGCCTGCGTGGGCATGCCGTACGCGCGGGCGGTGGTGTCGTGCAGCTCCAGGACGCGGTTGTAGAGCCGGTCGTTGAACCGGGGCACCGTCTCGCCCGGGTGGGCACGCAGGGGGTTGCCGAACACGATGTGCACCGTCGGACGCCCCGGTACCGGCAGCTTCTGGCCGTAGGGCATGGCGGCATAGGCGCCGACGAGGGCGATGGGCAGGACCGGTACCCCGTGCTGGATCGAGAGGGACGAGACGCCCATCTTGAACTTCGCCATCGCGCCGGTGCGGCTGCGCGTGCCCTCGGGGAAGATCAGCAGCGGGACTCCGTCGTCCAGCAGGCGGCCGGACAGGCCGGCGTGACCCTTCATCCCGCCGCGGTCCACGGGATAGGCGTTGAAGAACAGGCGGGTGCCCAGCGCCGAGGTCTTCTTCTTGAAGAAGTAGTCGGCGGCGGCGCCGGCAGCCAGGTTCCGCGACAGGCGCCGGGGGAGCGCCCCGTAGATCACCGTGGTGTCCACGTGGCTGGAGTGGTTCGCGATCGCGATGAAGGGAGCATTCAGGTCGGTCAGGTGGCGCTCGCCGTGCACGTGGATCGACAGGGCCGACCACACGTACGGCTTCATGACGAGCTGCTGGGCCACGAAGCGCGCGACAGCCTGCGGGGTGTCGGAGTACTTCGCGAGGTCCTTCGCCTTGGCCTCGCCGCGGTCACTGGTCACCGTTCCATTCTGCACCACCCGTGCGACCCTCAGGTCCGGGCGCGGTCGACCTGACGTGTGATGGCCCGCACGGCACCGCGCGGCAGGTGCTGCAGCACGAGGGCCGCGACCTTCCAGCGCTTGGTGGGCAGCGAGATCGGCTTGCCGGCGTCCGCGTCGGCGAGGCACTCCCGGACGCAGCGCTCGGCGCTCACCCACACGGGGGTGGGGATCTTGCTCGCATCCATCGCTGCCCGCTGGTGGAACTCCGTCCGGACCCAGCCGGGGCACAACGCCGTCGCGGTGACGCCGGTGCCGTGGAGCTCGTTGCTCAACGCCTCCGAGTAGAGCTTCGCGAACGACTTCACCGCCGAATAGCTCCCCTGCGTGATCCACGCCGACAGCGACGCCACGGTGATGACCCGGCCGTGCCCGCGCGCCACCATCGCGCGCGCAGCCGTGTTGCCCAGGACCAGTACCGCGGTCGCCATCACGTCGAGGGCGCGCTCGTGGGGGGAGGTGTCCGCGTCCAGCAGGCGCGTCGAATCGCCGAAGCCGGCGTTGTTGACGAGCACGTCGATCGGACGCCCCGGGTCCGACAACCGCTCTGCGACGCGTGCGACGTCGCCCCGGACACCGAGGTCGGCCGCCAGCACCTCCACCTGGACGCCGTGGCGGGCGCGCAGGGCGTCCGCGGTGCTGGTGAGGCGGTCGGCGTTGCGGGCGACGAGGACGAGGTCGTGGCCGCGGGCCGCCAGTTGGCGGGCGAACTCGGCGCCGATGCCGGCGGTGGCGCCGGTGACGAGGGCGGTGGTCATGCCCCCAACCTACCCACCCGCCGAGGGCCTGCCCCGAACTCGCCGAGGGCCCGCGTCCCGGACGTGGGACGCGGGCCCTCGGCGGAGGACCGGCGGGATCAGGCGATGGCGGCCTTGACCTCCCGTGCCATCTGGAGCTCCTCGTTGGTCGGGATCACCAGGACGGTCACGGGGGAGTCGTCGGTCGAGATCGGGCGGATCTCGCGCGAGCGCTGGGCGTTGCGTTCGGCGTCTTGGACCAGGCCGAGGGGGGCCAGGTCCTGGAGGACGTCGCGGCGCAGGGCCACCGAGTTCTCACCGACACCGGCGGTGAAGGACACCACGTCGACGCCGCCCAGGATCGCGATGTAGCGGCCGATGTAGCCGGTGATCCGACGGGTGTAGACGCCCCAGGCCGTGGTGGCCGCCTCGTCGCCGTTGACCATGGCCGCCTCGACGTCGCGCATGTCGCTCATGCCGCACAGGCCGACCATGCCGGAGTTCTTGTTCAGCAGCGTGTCGATCGCGTCGGTGGAGAGGCCGGCCTCGCGGTGCAGGTAGGCGATGATGCCCGGATCGATGTCGCCGGATCGGGTCCCCATGACGAGGCCCTCGAGCGGGGTCAGGCCCATCGAGGTGTCGACGGCGACGCCGTTCTTGATCGCGGAGATCGAGGCACCGTTGCCGAGGTGGCACACGATCTGGGTGACCTCCTCGTACGGCTTGCCCAGGTACTCGGCAGCCCGGTGCGACACGTAATCGTGCGACGTGCCATGGAAGCCGTAGCGCCGGATCGAGTACTTCTCGGCCACCTCGGCGTTGATCGCGTAGGTGTACGCCTCGGGGGGCAGGGACGAGAAGAAGGCCGTGTCGAAGATCGCCACGTGCGGGACGTTCGGCAGGGCCCGCTGCGCGCCACGGATGCCTGCGATGCCCGGCGGGTTGTGCAGCGGCGCCAGGGGAGAGAGCTCCTCCAGCGTCGCGACGACGCCCTCGTCGATGACGGTGGTGCGGGTCAGCTTGTCGCCACCGTGCACCGTGCGGTGGCCCACGGCCACGACGTCGGCCAGCGACGGCCCGTGCTCCTCGAACATGTGCACCATGTGGTTCAGCGCGAGGGTGTGGTTCATGAACTCCTCGCGGGCGACGAACTCCTCACCGTCCCGCTTGTGGGTCAACACGCCCTCGTCCAGGCCGATGCGCTCGATCAGGCCGGACGCGAGCACGTCCTCGCTGTCGGCGTCGATGACCTGGTACTTGATGGAGCTCGAACCGCAGTTCAGCAGCAGGATGGGTGTGGCCATGGTCTCTCTTCCTCAGGCGTTCTGGGCCTGGATCGCGGTGATGGCGATGGTGTTGACGATGTCGTCGACGAGCGCGCCGCGCGACAGGTCGTTCACCGGCTTGTTGAGGCCCTGCAGGACAGGGCCCACGGCCAGCGCGCCCGCCGACCGCTGAACGGCCTTGTAGGTGTTGTTGCCCGTGTTGAGGTCCGGGAAGATGAACACGGTCGCCTGGCCGGCCACCTCCGAACCCGGCATCTTCTTCGAGCCGACCGTCGGGTCGACGGCCGCGTCGAACTGGATCGGACCCTCGACCTTGAGTTCCGGCGCACGCTGCTTGACGATCTCGGTCGCCTCGCGCACCTTGTCGACGTCGGCGCCCGCGCCGGACGAGCCGGTGGAGTAGGATAGCATCGCGATGCGGGGCTCGATGCCGAACGCCACGGCCGTCTGGGCGGAGCTGATGGCGATGTCGGCCAGCTGCTCGGCGGTCGGGTCGGGGTTCACCGCGCAGTCGCCGTAGACGTCCACGCGATCCGACATGCACATGAGGAAGCTGGAGCTGACCACCGAGACGCCCGGCTTGGTCTTCACGAACTCCAGGCTCGGGCGGATGGTGTTCGCCGTCGTGTTCACCGCCCCCGAGACCATGCCGTCGGCCAGGCCCAGGTGGACCATCATCGTGCCGAAGTAGCTGGGGTCGGTCATCTTCTCGCGGGCCTGCTCGAGTGTGACGCCCTTGGCGGAGCGCAGGCGCGCGTACTCCTCGGAGAACCGCTGGACCAGGTCGGGGGTCTGCATGTCGACGATCTCCGCGCCCTCCAACGAGTAGCCGGAGGCCAGTGCGCGGGCCTTCACGTCGGTGGGGTCCCCGAGGAGGATGATGTCCGCGGTTCCGCGGCGCAGCACGATCGACGCGGCCTCCAGGATGCGGTCGTCGCCCGACTCCGGCAGGACGATGCGGCGCTTGGCCTTGCGGGCCATCTCGTTGAGCTGGTACTCGAACATGACGGGCGTGCGGATCGCAGCCCGGTCCACGTGCATGGCCTGCAGGAGGGCCGCCTCGTCCACGTGCTCGGAGAACAGGCGCCGGCCCAGCTCGGTTTTGCGGTCGGAACTGGTCATCGTGCCCTCGAGGTGGAAGACACGCTCGGCCGACCGGAAGGTGCCGAGTTCGGTGATGACGATCGGCAGTTCGTGGTGGATCGAGGTGATCAGGCGCTCGATGGTCTCGGGGATCTCGTAGCCGCCGGTCAGGATCAGGCCGGCGAGCTGCGGGAACGCGCCGGACGCCTGGGCCAGGAGCAGGCCGGGGATCATCTCCGTGCGGTCGCCCGGGAGGAGGACCGTGCACTCGGGCTCCAGGCGCGACAGCAGGTTCGGCAGCGTCATCGCGCCGACGATCACCGTCTGGCTCTCGTGCTGCAGGAGCTCCTCGCGGCCGGACACGAGGCGTCCGCCCACGGCCGCGACCTGGGCGGCCACGGTCGTGGCGGACAGCACGCGGTGATCAGGGATCGTGCCCGCGACCACGTCCGGGAAGGCGTCCCGGACGGCTTGCGCATAGGCGGACGCATCCGCCTCGGCGACCCGGGTCGGGATGATCGCGATCGCGGCCGCGTGGTGCTTGGCCAGCTCGTCCAGCGAGCTGCGGGTGAACTGGACGACCTCTTCCGGCGTGCGCGTCCGGGCCGAGACCGCGAACGCGACGGGCGCGTTCAGGTTGGCGGCGATGCGCGCGTTGAGGCCGAGCTCGGTCGCGCCCAGGGCGTCCCGGTAGTCGGAGCCCAGGATGACCATGGCATCGAAGTGTCGGGCGATCTCGCCGTAGCGGCGCACGATCGTGGCGAGCGCCTCCTCCGTGTCGGCGCGGACGTCGTCATAGGTGACGCCGTACGACTCCTCGTACTCCTGGTCGACAGCGGGCTGCCTGATCAGGGCCGACAGGATCGCATCCTGTTCGCCCGCCTTGATGAGGGGCCGGAACACCCCGACCGATTCGACCTCGCGCGTGAGCGCGTCAACGATACCGAGGGCGACGACCGACTTCCCTGTCTGGCCCTCAGGCGCCATCACATAGATGCTCCGAGTCACGGGGTCAGGGTACTGGGCGTTGCAGCCATTCGTGCACCGAGGTGATCCTTCAGGATTCAACGATAGTCTGCGTCTTTCAAGTTGGGAAACATGATAGGTTTTGACTATCGCTACCCATCAGACGAGAGGCAGTCGCATGTCCCTGATCAACACCAAGATCGTCCCGTTCGAGGCCACCGCGTTCAAGAACGGCGAGTTCGTCGACGTCACCAGCGACGACCTGGCCGGCAAGTGGGCGATCTTCCTGTTCTACCCGGCCGACTTCACCTTCGTGTGCCCGACCGAGCTGTCCGACCTCGCCGACCACTACGAGGAGCTTCGGGGCCTCGGCGTCGAGGTCTTCTCGGTGAGCACCGACACGCACTTCACGCACAAGGCGTGGCACGCCTCCAGCCACGAGGTCGGCAAGGTGCAGTACGCGATGATCGGCGACCCGAACGGCCAGATCAGCCGCAACTTCGAGACCCTGCGCGAGTCGGGCCTGGCCGACCGTTCCACCTTCCTGGTCGACCCGGACGGCGTCATCCAGTTCCTCGAGACCACCGCCGAGGGCATCGGCCGCAACGCCACCGAGCTGGTTCGCAAGGTCCGCGCCGCCCAGTACGTGCGCAACAACCCGGGTGAGGTCTGCCCCGCTGCCTGGGAGGAGGGCGCGGAGACCCTGACCCCGTCGCTCGACCTCGTCGGCAAGATCTGACCAACACCTGGCCCATGATGCATTTCCGGGTGGCAGACCCCCTTCCCCGGAGGGGGGAACGCCACCCGGAAATGCATCGGGAGTCAACCGCCAGCCCGCCGCCGGCACCCCGCACCCACCCAGCCCCACCAATTCCAGAGCGCAGGAAGAGAACACGCATGCTTGATGCCACCCTCACCGCCCAGCTGAAGCAGTACCTCGGGCTGCTCCGCGAGCCCATCGAGCTCGCCGCAAGCCTCGACGACGCGCCGAAGTCCCGCGACATGCGTGAGTTGCTCGAGGAGATCGCCGCCCTGTCGGACAAGGTCACGGTCATCGAGGAGGCCGATGGGCGGACGCCGTCCTTCGCGATCCGTCGCGTCGGCACCGACATCGCCGTCCGCTTCGCCGGCCTGCCGCTGGGCCACGAGTTCACGTCGTTGGTGCTCGCGCTCCTCCAGGTCGGCGGCCACCCCGTGAAGGTGGACGACGCGACCGCGGCCGCCGTCAAGGCGCTGCCGGCGCGCGAGTTCACGACCTACATGTCGCTCACCTGCCAGAACTGCCCGACCGTCGTCCAGGCGCTCAACGCCATGGCCGTCCTGAATCCCGGTATCAAGCACACCGTCGTGGAGGGCGGCGCCTTCCCCGACGAGATCGCCGAGCGCAACATCCTCGCCGTCCCGACCGTCTACTCCGAGGGTGAGCTCTTCGGCAGCGGCCGGATGGACATCCCCGAGTTCCTCGCCAAGCTCGACGACGGCGCCGAGGCCCGCGTGGCCGAGGACCTGAACGAGCGTGAGCCCTACGAGGTGCTGGTCGTCGGCGGCGGCCCCGCCGGCGCGACCGCGGCGATCTACGCCGCCCGCAAGGGCATCAGGACGGCCGTCGCCGCCGACCGTTTCGGCGGCCAGGTGCTCGACACCATGTCGATCGAGAACTTCGTCTCCGTCCCCCACACCGAGGGGCCCCGCTTTGCCGCGCAGCTCGAGGAGCACGTCGCCCAGCACGAAGCCGTCGAGATCATCAAGGGCGTCCGGGCCACCGGCCTCGAGCAGGCGGACGCCGACGGCCTGTTCACCGTCCGGTTCGCCGGCGGCGGCGCGCTGAAGGGCCGCTCCGTCATCGTGGCCACCGGTGCGCGCTGGCGCACGATGGGCGTCCCGGGTGAAGAGGAGTACCGCAACAAGGGCGTCACCTTCTGCCCCCACTGCGACGGCCCGCTGTTCAAGGGCAAGCGCGTCGCCGTCATCGGCGGCGGCAACTCCGGCATCGAGGCGGCCATCGACCTGGCCGGCGTCGTCGGCCACGTCACCGTGCTCGAGTTCACCGACCGCCTCGCCGCGGACGACGTCCTCATCGCCAAGCTGAAGAGCCTGCCCAATGTGGACGTCATCAAGAGCGCGGCCACCACCGAGGTGCTGGGCGACGGCAAGCAGGTCACCGCTCTGGCCTGGACGGACCGCACGACGGGGGAGTCCCGCCGCCTCGACGTCAACGGCGTGTTCGTCCAGATCGGCCTCCTCCCGAACACCGAGTGGTTGGATGGGGTGGTGAAGCTCACCGGCCGGAAGGAGGTCGAGATCGACAGCCGTGGCGCGACGTCCCTCCGTGGCGTGTTCGCGGCCGGCGACTGCACGGACGTGCCGTTCAAGCAGATCCTGATCGCCATGGGCGCCGGGGCCACGGCTTCGCTCAGCTCCTTCGACCACCTGATCAGGGCGAGCGTGTTGAGGGCCGCGTGAACCTCCGCGACCTCGAGTACCTCGTCGCCGTCGCCGACCACGGCAGCCTGCGCAAGGCTGCCGTGGCCGCCGGCGTCTCGCAGCCGACCCTGTCGGCGCAGCTCAAGAGGCTCGAGGTCGAACTGGGCGCCGACCTGCTCGACCGCACCACCACGCCGTCCGGCCTCACGCCGGTCGGCGAGGACGTGGTGGCCCGCGCCCGGCGCCTCCTGCAGGATGTCGACGAGATCCGGGAGGCCGCCCGCCAGCGTCCGGCCTCCGAGGCGAGCAAGCTGCGCCTGGGTGTCTTCCCGACGCTGGGCGCCTACCTGCTGCCGACCGTGCTGGCGGGTGTCCGCGAGCAGTTCCCGCAGGTCGACCTCCTGCTGACGGAGAGGAAGACCACCTCCTTGGTCCGCCTGCTCGACGCGGGCGACCTGGACGCCATCGTCGTGGCCCTGCCGATGGAACGTCCCGACCTCGAGGTGCGCCCGCTGTTCCGCGAGGACTTCCTCCTCGTCGTCCCGCGCGACCACGAACTGGCCGGTGACGGCCCCGTGAGGGCCGCCGACGTGCTCGACACCGAGATCATCCTGCTGTCGGACGGGCACTGCCTGGCCGACCAGGTCACCTCGTGGCTCGCGGAGGTCGGCGGACGCCCGCGTCTCGACTACCGCGCCTCGAGCCTGGAGAGCCTGCGCTCGATGGTCGCCGCGGGCGCCGGCGCGACCCTGCTCCCGGCCCTGGCGCTGCGCGACCCGGGGCCCCTGGGGTCGTCGATGGTGGCGCGTCCGGTGACCGATCCCGTACCCAGCCGCGAGCTCGCCCTGGTGTGGCGGCGCGGCTCGACGCGGACGGACCTGCTGTATCGGCTCGCCGAGGCGCTCGTCCCCGCCGACTCGCCCCACGTCGCGCCGCTGGGCTGAACAGCTGCGGCTGCGACGCCATCCTCACGGTCAGAGCAGCGCGCGCAGCCACCCCGCCTGCGCCGCGTGCGACGCCGCGTCGCCGGGCGTCTCCAGGATCGTCGCGGTGTCGGCGTCCCTCACCACCTGCACCAGGAACTCGGGGTCCACCTGGCCCAGGCCCAGCACCTCGTGGCGGTCGGCGCCCGAACCCGCGGCGTCCCGGGAGTCGTTCAGGTGCACCAGGTCGATGCGTCCGGTGATGCCCCTGATGGCATCGACGAGGTCGGTCGGGTCGAGCCCGCCGGCATGGGCGTGACAGGTGTCCAGGCAGAAGCCGACGTTCTCGAAGCCCTCGGCCCTGCTCAGGGCGTCCCAGAGCATGCCGATGCGGTCGAGGTGGCGCGCCATCGCGTTGGCGCCGCCCGCCGTGTTCTCGATGAGGATGGGCACGGTGAGGTCGAGGCCCTCGACCGCCTTGCGCCAGTTGTCGAAACCGACGGCCGGGTCGTCGTCGGCGCTGACGTGGCCGCCGTGGACGATGACGGCGCGCGCCCCGACCTCGGTGGCCAGTTTCACCTGACGCGCGAGGATCTGCCGGGACGGGATGCGGATGCGATTGTTCGTGGTCGCCACGTTGATGACGTACGGCGCGTGGATGTAGAGGCCGACCCCCGCCGCCTCGGCGTCCCGCTTCAGCCCGGTCGCGCCGTCCGGGTGGTCGACCGCGTGGCCCTTCCAGGCCTGGGGGTCACCGATGAAGGTCTGGACGATGCCGAAGCCCCCCGCCGCGGCGTGGGCGAGCGGTGCGGCGTCCGCGTGGGCGCCGACCTCGAACTTCACTCCAAGCCGCCCAGCACGTCGACGGCCTCGTCGACGTGGTCGACGGGCACCAGCAGGTGGTCGTGGTAGAAGCCGGCCAGGACGTTGCAGGAGATGCCGACGCGGGCCAGTGCGGTGGAGACCGCGGCGGTGATGCCGACGGCTTCGAGTGACGTGTGCGCCTGCAGGGTGATCCAGCCGAAGACGCCCTCGTACTCCAGGCCGTGGTCGTCCGCGACGGCCTGGTCGAGCACCAGGGTGACCCCTTCGTCCTCGACGATGCGGGCGTGGGCGTCCACCTCCGGCGGGGTGGGTGATGTCACGTACACGAAGGAGCCCTGGCGCACGCTCGGGCGCAGTGCGCCGAGGATCTCGTGCAGATTGGTCAGTCCGGCCATGAGAGCAGTGTAGGGAAGGGGCTCGCCCCCCACGGGGTCCGGCCGGCGGTTGTCATGCACGAGGGGCGGCCGGACGGGCCGCCCCTCGTGGCGATGCGGGTGCGCGTCGTGGCGCGGACCCGGTGCCTCAGCCCTCGGTCGGGGCGTCCTCGACGGAGCCCTCGATCTGGGTGGCGGTGTTGGTGTGGCGGACCTCGATCTTGCGGGGCTTCGCGGCCTCCGCGACCGGGATGGTCAGCGTCAGGACGCCATCGGAGTAGTCGGCGCTGATCTGGTCGGTCGCCAGGCCGCGGCCGAGCGTGAGCTGCCGCGCGAACGTGCCGGAGGCGCGCTCACGGGCGAGCCACTGGGCGTCCTCCTCGGCCGGGGACTTGCGCTCGGCGCGGATGGTCACGGTGGCGCCATCCATGTCGATGTCGATGCTGGTCGGGTCGACGCCGGGGAGGTCCACGCGAGCGACGAACGTGTCGCCGGTGCGGTACAGGTCCATGGGCATCGCCACGGACGCCGGGGTGCGGGTCACGTCACCCAGGAGGCGGTCGAAATCGCGGAACGGGTCAAAGCCAGCCATGTCGGTTTCCTTTCGTGTGAGTGCTGACCGTGTGTAGTTGAGCGTACCACGCGCACCTACAAAAGTTGAGTGCGGGAGGCTCAACTTGATGAACGTCGCTCTTCCTGCGGTTCTCTTGGCCGGTGTGGCAAGTTGGAGCCAGTCAAGGACAAGGACGTTCCCCATGGACCACGCACATCTCTCCGTCCGCCTCGCCGACACGATCGCGCGCCACGGCCCGCGCCCGGCGACCCGGATCAAGTCCGGCGACGGCTGGAAGGTGCAGACGTACCGGGAGTTGGGAGAGCAGGTCACCACGCTGGCCGCTCACCTGGTGGGCCAGGGCGTCCGGGCGGGTGACCGCGTGCTCCTCCTGTCGAACAACCGGCCCGAGTGGACCGTCGCCGACTTCGCGTTGTTGTCGGTGCGGGCGATCCCCGTCCCCATCTACCCGACGAGCACCCCCGACCAGGTGCGCCACATGGCGGCCGACTCCGGCGCGGTGTTCGGCATCGTCGAGAACGACACCCTGCTCGACCGGATCGTCCCCGTCTGGGATCAACTACCCGACCTCCGGGGTGTGTGGACGTTCGAACCCACGGCCTCGCGGGACGATCGCGTCCGTGATGTGGCCGCCGTGCTGGCCGACCCGCTCGATCCGGACGCCGCCGCGGCCGCCCGGACGAGGCTGGAGGAGGCGTCCGGGGAGGACCTGGCCTCGATCATCTACACCTCGGGCACCACGGGCGAGCCGCGGGGTGCGATGCTGACGCACCGGGCCTTCACGTCCGAACTCGACTCGCTCGACGCCTTCTTCGAGATCACGCCGGAGGACACCTCGCTGGCGTTCCTGCCCCTGTCGCACGCCCTCGAGCGCGCCTGGACCTTCAAGGTGCTGATGAAGGGCTGCCTCAACACCTACGTCGCCGACGCCCGCACCGTCGCCGAGGCGCTCGTGGAGGCCCAGCCCTCCATGTTCGTCTCGGTGCCACGCCTGTACGAGAAGGTGTTCACGACCGTCCACCAGAAGGTGGCGTCCTCACCGGCGAAGAAGGCGATCTTCCGTTGGGCGATGGGCGTGGGAGCGCAGGCGCAGCACGCCTACCGGAAGGGACGCCGGCCCTCGGCCGCGCTGCGGGCCCAGCTCCCGGTCGCGGACCGGCTGGTCTTCAAGGCGATCCGCGAGGCGCTCGGCGGCCAGAAGAGCGTCATGGCCTGCGGCGGCGCCCCGCTGCGCAAGGAGATCGAGGAGTTCTTCTCCGCGGCCGGCATGTTGCTGTGCCAGGGGTACGGCCTCACCGAGGCCGCCCCGCTCGTGTCGTTCAACGCGCCGGCCGCGTTCAAGTTCGGCACCGCCGGGCGCGTGATCGAGGGCGGCGAGATCAAGATCGCCGACGAGGGGGAAATCTGCTTCCGTGGCCCCAACGTGATGAAGGGTTATTGGAACAATCCGGAGGCGACCGCGGCTGCGATCGACGCCGACGGCTGGCTGCACACCGGCGATGTCGGTTACGTCGACACCGACGGCTACCTCGTCATCACCGACCGGATCAAGGACATCATCGTCACCTCCGGCGGGAAGAACATCGCCCCGGCGCCCATCGAGGGCATGATCCTCGCCGACCCGCTCTTCGAGCACGCGGTGGTGCTGGGCAACAACCGTCCGTTCGTGACCCTGTTGGTCCGCCCCTCGCTCCCGCACCTGGAGGAGCTCGCCGCCCAGTTGCAGGTGAAGGTCGCCGACGCCCGTGAGCTGCCGACCCGCCCTGAGATCCAGGAGGAGATCCGCCGGCGGGTCGAGAAGCTCACCGAGCGGCTGCCCAGTCAGGAGAAGATCAAGGACTTCCGGGTGATGCTCGAGGAGTTCACCATGGACAACGGGCTCCTCACCCCGACCCTGAAGGTCAAGCGACGCCAGGTCGAGGAGCGGTTCCACGCGCTCATCGAGGACATGTACGCCAAGGTCCAGGAGCATCGCAAGCAACGCGAGGAGTGACCTGCAACGCGCGGGCCGCCCCGCGCGTGGATGATGGTGTGATCCTGCTGGAGGAGAGGCCCGTGACGGAGGCGGCCGAGGGCGCGCGCACGTTCGAGGAGTACGTGCGCGAGCGCTCCGTCGCGCTCCAGCGCTTCGCCCACCTCGTCACCCGGCATCCCGAGGACGCCCGCGACGTGGTCCAGGACGCGCTCATCGCGCTGTGGCCGCGCTTCGACGAGGTGCGTGCCGGGGGGAGCGTGGACGCCTACGTCCACCGCTCGATCGTCAACGCGTCCGTGTCCCGGTGGCGCAAGAACCATCGGATGGTGCCCGTGGCCGAACCCCAGCGGTTGCCGGCCACGGCGTCCGGCTTCGAGGACGAGTTGGCCGACGCGGACGCCGCCTGGCGGCTGTGTGCCACCCTCAGCCCCGACCAGCGAGCGGCCCTGGTGCTGCGGTTCTGGTCGGACGCGACCTTCGCCGAGATCGCCGAGGTGCTCGGCTGCGCCGAGGCCACGGCCCGGAGCCACGTGCACCGCGCGCTGACACGGCTCCGCACCCAGTTGGTGGAGGATTCCGATGGCTGACGACCGCGCCGAGCGCGCCTTCGCGCGAGCTTTCACCGAGCACGCGGACGAGCACGGGTTCACGCCCTTGGATCCGGAGGCGCTGGCCGGGCTGGCGCGCGATCGGGTGGAGGAGCCCGCCGGCGCGCTCGGCGGGCGGGGGCGCCGTCCGTGGCTCGCGCTCGTGGCGGCCGCCGTGGTCCTGGTGGTGGGGCTGCCGATGGCCGGGGTGTGGCTCGGCCAGCGTGGGGGAGGGGCCGTGACCGCGGGGGCGCCGGCCCCGGTTCCGGCACCGCCGGCCCGGGACCAGTCGGCTGCCGGTCCGGGAATGCAGGCGGCCTCCGGGCCCGAGGCCGATGCCCGGGCATGCCCGGCGAGCCTCCCTGACGTGGGGGCCTCACCCCCTTCCGTCGAGGGGGCACCCACGGCGTCCGAGGTGGTGGTGTGCCAGTACGGAGCCGGTGGCCGGGCACTGGTGGGTTCGTCCCGGCTCGCCGGGTCGGACGCCCGGCGCGTCCTCGAGGCGCTGCGGGCCGGCCGGTTCGCGTCCGGCGTCTCGCTGACCTGCTCCCCGGGCACCGAGGCGGTGCTCCTGCGGTTCGATGGGGGCGTCCGCGAAGTGCGCCTGGTGGGGGCAGAGGCCACCGCCTTGGTGTGCGGCTGAGGGGCCCGTCAGCGGTCGCCGGGATCCTCCTGTGCGTTGACCATGAACTGGGCGGCCCGGACGAGGTACTCGCGCAGCTCGGCATCCTCGGCTGCGGGGAGGTCGAGGGTGTCCACGGCCGCCAGCATGTGGTGCAGCCAGCGGTCACGCTGGGCGGGCGTCACCACGAACGGGGCGTGTCGCATGCGCAGTCGCGGGTGCCCGCGGGTGTCGCCGTAGGTCTTGGGGCCGCCCCAGTACTGCTCCAGGAACAGCCGGAGCCGGTCGGCCGCGGGCCCGAGGTCCTCCTCGGGGTACATCCCCCGCAGCGGAGGGTCCTCGGCGACGCCCTCGTAGAAGCGGTCCACCAGCCGGCGGAACGTCTCGGCTCCGCCCACCCGGTCGTAGAAGCTGGTCACGCCTCCATGGTGGCAGGTCCGCAGACGACGGGGGCCCGGGAATGATCCCGGGCCCCCGTCTGCCGCCGTCGCGTCAGGGACGCAGTTCGGCGATGAAGATGTCGTTGCCCGGCCCGAGGGGGATGCCGCCGAAGTAGAACACCGCGACCAGCGCGGCCCACAACAGCCAGAACGGGACGACGAAGGGGACCATGCCGGCGGCCAGGTTGCCGAAGCCCGCGTGGGGCTGGTACTTCCGCAGGTAGGCGAGCAGCACGATCATGTAGGGGTTCATCGGCGTGATGACCTGGGTGGCCGAGTCGCCCACGCGGAAGGCCGCCTGGACGAAGGCGGGCTCGAGCCCGACGAGGCCGAACATCGGTACGAACACGGCCGCCATGATCGTCCACATCGCCGAGCCCGAGATGATGAACAGGTTCAGCAGCGAGCACAGCAGGATGAACAGCAGGATCACGCCGAACCCCGTGAAGCCGGTCGCCTGGAGCACCTCGGCGCCTCCGACGGCGATCCACGAGCCGATGCCCGACCAGTTGAACAGGGCGATGAACTGGCCCATCGCGAAGGCGAGCACCAGGAACGGGATCATGTCCCGAAGCGCCTGCCCCATGAGGTCGGGGACTTGGTTGACGCTGGTGATCTTCTTCGCCGCCTTGCCGTAGGCGAAGCCACCGACCGCGAACAAGAGGAAGATGATGAACACGATCGAGTTGAGCAGCGGCGAGCGCGGCAGGAAGGCGCCCTGCTCGTTGCGCCACGGCGAGGCCGGGATCACGAGCGCGATCACGATCGCCAGGACCGTCACCGCCACCGCGATGCCACCGGCACGCAGGCCGCGGCGCTCGTCCTCGGTGACCGCGTGCTCCACGGTGCGGGTGTCCACCGTCACGTCCACCCCGTCGTCGCTGATCGTCACGACGTCGCCCTCCTCGAGCGGCGCTTGCTCCTCCGTGGGGACGTTCTCGCGGGTGAGTCGCGGTTCGATGACACGCTCGATGATGAAGCCCGCCGCGATGGAGAGCACGATCGCCGACACCACGTTGAAGTAGTAGTTCGAGACCGGGTTGACGGGGGCGGCCGCCGCCATGACCGTCGGCACGGTGGGCAGGACCGCGTTGGTGATGCCGGCGAAGAGGGCGTCCAGCGACGTGGGGAAGATCGACGTGGAGTAGCCGGCGCCCGCCGCTGCGAACCCGCCGAGCAGGCCGGCGACGGGGTGGCGTCCGACCGCGCGGAACGCCAGCGCGGCCAGCGGCGGCAGGACGACGAACACCGAGTCGGCCATGATCGAGCCGACGACGCCGAGGAATCCGACCATGTAGGGCAGCAACCAGCGGGGGGCCGAGCCGATCGCCGCGCGGATCGAGGCCGAGAGGAAGCCGGTCTTCTCGGCGATGCCGATCGCCAGCAGGATCGGCAGAACCGTGACCAGGGGCGGGAAGCCAAGGTAGTTCTGGCCCAGGTTCGACGTGAACCAGGCCATCCCCTCGCCGGTGAAGAGGCCCCTGATCGCGGTCGGCTTCTCGGCGCCGGGCACCTGGATGGACACGCCGGCCCAGGACGCCAGGGTGCCGATCACGCCCACGATGAGGAAGAGCCACACGAACAGGTTGAACGGGGCGGGGAGCTTGTTGCCGGCCCTCTCGATGCCGGTCAGGAGTCGGTCGCCCAACGACGGGCTCGGTGCCACAACGGGCGCATCAGACACGATGGGCCCTCCCTTCTGAAAGTGCGCCGGCGGACCGGCGGGTTTTTTGTGGGGGTTCGGTCAGGTGAGGTCGTCGAACAGGTGCTCGACATCGGTGGGGCCGCCGGCGGCCAGGAAATCGTCCCAGACGGCCCGGGCGAGCTCCTCGTCGACGAGGAAGTCCAACGCGGTGGCGGCCAGGCCGTAAGCGCCGTCGGCGATGCCCTGCAGGGCGATGTCGGACGCCGCGGCGTCCGCGAAGGCGCGGGTGTGCAGTGCGACGTTCTCGTCGGCGATCTTCAGCAGGGGATGGATGCCGGGGACCCGGAAGCTGACGTTGCCGAAATCGGTGGACGCCGCGAGGGTCTCCGAGACGACGCCCAGCGGCATGCTCGCGCGTCCGCGCCGCCCCTGGGCAGTGGCCCAACGCTCGGTCAGGGGGCCGTTGGTCCGCACCGGCAGTGACGGCGGGTGCTGGTCCCAGTCGATGTGGACCCCCACGCCCGCCATCAGTGCCGCGCCGTGCGCCATGTCCTGGATCCTGCGGCTGAGGTCCACCAGGGTCTGCGCGTACTTGGAACGAACGTAGAGGTCGACGACCGCGGTCTCCGGAATGATGGACGCCCGCGTGCCGCCCTCGGTGATGATGGCGTGGACCCGGTCGACCGGGATCATCTGCTGCCGCATCAGCCCGATGCCCTGGTAGAAGAGTGTGGCGGCGTCCAGCGCGTTGCGGCCCATGAACGGCTCGGCGCTCGCGTGCGCGGTGCGGCCGGTGAAGGTCACCCGCAGGGTGCGGCGACCCAGCCACACCTGGTCGGCGAGGTCGTACCCGTACGGGTGGAGCATGAGGGCGGCGTCCACGCCCTCGAGCGCGCCCGCTCGGGCCATGTACTCCTTGCCCGTGTGCCCCTCCTCGCCCGGCGTGCCGAGCAGGACGACGCGGCCGTCGAACGCCCCGGGTTGCTCCCGAACGACGCGGTGCAGGGACAGGAAGGCGCCCACCCCGGACGCGCAGATGACGTTGTGGCCGCACGCGTGACCGATCTCCGGCAGCGCGTCGTACTCGGCCATGATGGCCACGGTGCGCCCACCGCGGCCCGCGGTGAACTCGGCCCGGACGGCTGTGGCGAGCCCGTGGACGCCGAGGGTGGCCACGATCCCCTCCGCCGCCAGCAGGTCCACGATCCTTCGTGCGGCCGCGTGCTCCTCGAAGGCGGTCTCGGGCGCGGCGTGCAACGCCAGAGCGAGGTCGGAGACGGGCCGGTGCACGGACGCCACGGCGTCCTCCACCGCCCGGTGGAGCTCCTCGGACGCGCCGGCGTGGCCCGAGGCCGGCGACGGGGCGGAGGCGAGGCGGGCCACCGTGTCCTTCGCCAACTGCTCGGAGAAGAAGGTCGACGGGGCCGTGGGTTCGGTGGGTGCCTGCATGGGCTCCCAAGCTAGCAGCGGGTGGCCCGGGCGTCACGGGCCGGGGGATTCGGGGCCGCGGCCGGGCGTCCGTTACACTGGCGGTTCGGTGCGTGCCCTGCGCGCGCCGATGCATGAGAACCCTCCTGCCCCGGGAGATACCCGTGGCCGTCAAGACCAGAGGAGGTGGGGACACCAACATGCGCAGCTACGAGATCATGGTGATCGTGAACCCCGATGTGGACGACCGTCAGGTCGCCGGCGTCGTGGAGAAGCCGCTGGAGGCCTTCAAGGCCCAGGGTGGCACCGTCGACAACATCGACCACTGGGGCCGTCGTCGCCTGGCGTACGAGATCCAGAAGAAGTCCGAAGGCATCTACGCGGTGCTCAACGTGACCGCTGAGTCGGATGTCGTCAAGGAGCTCGATCGCCAGTACACGCTGAACGAGCAGATCATGCGGACGAAGGTCATCCGCCCCGACCTGCACAAGTGAGCCCGTCCCCAGAGTTCGGGCCGGCACTTCCAAAGTGTCAGTGCGGCCTGAGACGCTGGGAGATGAACTCATCCACCACGTCCGACTGAATCGGAGACCAAAGACATGGCTGGCGACACCATCATCACGCTCGTGGGCAACCTGACGGCTGACCCCGAGCTCCGCTTCACCCCGTCCGGGGCCCCGGTGGCCAACTTCACCGTTGCCTCGACCCCCCGCACCTTCGACCGGGCCTCCGGTGAGTGGAAGGACGGGGACGCCATGTTCCTCAATTGCTCCGTCTGGCGCCAGTACGCGGAAAACGTGGCTGAGTCGCTGACCAAGGGCATGCAGGTCATCGTGCAGGGCAAGCTGAAGAGCCGCTCGTACGAGACCCGCGAGGGCGAACGCCGCACGGTGTTCGAGGTCGACGTCGACGAAGTCGGTCCCACCCTTCGTTTCGCCACCGCGAAGGTCACCCGCTCGTCGGGTGGCGGCGGTGGTGGCAACTGGAACAACGCCCCTCAAGGCGGCGGTTCCGGTCGCGGCGACCAGTGGTCGTCGAACCAGGGTCAGGGTGGCGGCGGCAACTACGGCGGCGGCGGCTACGGCGGCGGAGACCGCCAGCAGCAGCCGGTGAACGACCCCTGGGCCACCGCCCAGAACGACGACCCGCCGTTCTGATCGACCACCACCCGTCCACCAACACGTCATTCCGGCACCTGCCGGGCTCACGAGAGAGAGCACCACAATGGCCCCACAGCGCAAGCCTGTGAACAAGAAGAAGATCGCTCCGGCGAAGTCCATCAAGATCGGCAACATCGACTACAAGGACACCGCGACCCTGCGGAAGTTCATTTCCGAGCGCGGGAAGATCCGCGCCCGTCGTGTCACCGGTCTGTCCGTCCAGGAGCAGCGCAAGGTCGCCATCGCGATCAAGAACGCCCGCGAGGTCGCGCTGCTGCCCTACGCGTCCACCGCCCGCTGAGAAAGGAAGACGAACAGATGAAGCTCATCCTGACTGCTGCCGTTGACCACCTCGGCATCGCCGGTGACGTCGTCGAGGTGAAGGACGGCTACGGCCGCAACTACCTCCTGCCCCGCGGTTTCGCGATCAAGTGGACCCGCGGTGCGGAGAAGCAGATCGAGGGCATCAGCCGCGCCCGCCAGGCCCGTACGGTCCGCGACAACGAGCACGCCTCCGAGCTGCGCGCGCAGCTCGAGGGTCTCACCGTCGAGGTTCCGGCCCGTGCCGGCGGCGAGGGTCGACTGTTCGGCGCCATCACGGCTGCCGACATCGCCTCCGCGATCAAGAAGGCCGGCGGCCCGGCCGTCGACAAGCGCTCGGTCCAGATCGCCAAGCCGATCAAGACCGTCGGCGAGCACAAGGTCGGCGTGAAGCTGACCGACGCCGTCGTCGCGCACCTGCCCGTGCAGGTCGTCGGCGCCTGACGCGCCTGACACAGCTGAGCCGGCCGGCCCCGACGGGGCCGGCCGGTTTCGCGTTCCGTGACCGAATCGTGTCCCGACGCCGCAACGCATGAGCCGCTCGCGGCGTGGATCGGGTATGGGAATGCACACAGTCCACCGTGTCGGTCACCGCGTGGCCGCAGCCCTCGCCGTCCTGACCACCTCCGTCGTCCTGCTCACGGGCTGTGGGTCGGGCGGCTCGACCAGTGTCTCCTCGCAACCCGCCGTGGCTCCGGGTCCGGCTCAGGTCGGCGCACCCGAGGGGAACGTGGGCGCCCCACGGCAGGTCGAGCCCGCCGCAGACAAGGCAGGGACCCCGCTCACCGTCGGTGCCGGTCGCCAGATCGCGCGTACGGCCTCCTTGACCCTGGTGGTCCAGGACGTCCGCGCCACGGCGGACCAGATCCGCGGGGTGGCCCAGTCCCTGGAGGGCTGGGTGGCCTACGAGTCCCTGCAGGTGGACGCCCAGGCGTCCGACGCCTCCCTTCCCTCCGGCTCGCTGGTGACCATCTCGGTTCCGGCCAGTCGGCTCGACGCGGCGACCGAGCGCGTCGCGGCGCTCGGCGTCGTCCGGAATCGGGGTACCTCCGCCGAGGACGTCACCCAGGTGGTCGTGGACGTGGACGCCCGCATCCGATCCCTTGAGGCGTCGGTGGCGCGACTGCAGGAGCTCGTCGGCCGGGCGGGCAGTGTCGCGGACATCGCGGCGGTCGAGCGCGAGCTCTCCAACCGTCAGGCCGAGCTCGAGTCGTTGAAGTCCCAGCGCCTCCAGCTCGCGGGGGCGGTGGAACGGTCCACGCTGACGGTCTCCCTCCTCACCCCCACCCAGTCGACCACGACCAACCCGCTCCAGACCGGTTGGGCCCGCGGGTGGACGGCATTCCTGGAGTCGGTGGCGATCCTCGTCACCGTCGTGGCCGCCGTGCTGCCCTTCGCGGCGGTCGCCGCCCTGGTCGTCGTGCCGATCGTGTGGTGGCGGCGGCGCGCCTCAGCGCGTGGGGGAAGGCGCGAGCACCGAAGGGGTGCGGACCGGCAGGAAGGCGCGGACGACGATGCCCACGGCGAGGGCGAGGCCGAGCGCGATCCAGAGGGGGCCGTCGGCGAGGAAGATCAGCGCCATGGCGGCGAGGGTGGGGACGAGGTGGCGGACTGACCAGCCGATGTACCCACCGAAGGACGGCATCATGACGCCGGCGTCGTCCGCCACGGCCTTGACCATGAAGTTCGGTCCGTTGCCGATGTAGGTGACGGCGCCGCAGAGCACCGAACCCAGCGAGATCGATGCCAGGTAGGCCTCGGGGATGCCCGGGGCGAAGCCGACCCGCGGGTCGCCGGGCAGCTGGGACGCCATCTCGTAGAACGTGGCATAGGTCGGTGCGTTGTCGAGGAACGCCGAGAGACCACCCGAGAACAGGAAGAACGTGACTTCGCCGAGCGGCAGGCGCGGAGCGATCTGGCCGAGGTAGTTCAGCGCCGGGATCATCGCCAGGAAGATGCCGATGAACAACGCGGCGACCTCGGCGATGGGGGTCCAGGAGAACTGGTTGTTGACGAAGCGCACCTCGCGATCGCCCACGAGGTGGGAAGCGGCCGCGGCGCCCAGGAACACCAGTTCACGCCACGGGACCACCTGCGCCCAGGTGGCGCTGCCCTCCTCGAGGGCGTGGAGATCCAGCGAGGGGACGAACGCGACGGCCAGGATCACCACGGCGAAGAACAGGAAGTGCACCTTCCCGACGATGCGCAGCGGCGACTGGGAGGTGTCGTCCCACGTGATCGAGGCCTCGTCCTCGCGGGCGTAGGCCCGGCGGTCCAGGCCGTGATAGGTGGCCAGGAGCAGGAGGTTGACCACCAGCCACATCGGCCACAGGGAGAAGGTCCACTGGAACGGGACCCCTCGCAGGAAGCCGAGGAACAGGGGCGGATCCCCCAACGGTGTCAGCAGGCCGCCGCAGTTGGCCACGATGAAGATCGTGAACACCACGGTGTGGACCTTGTTCTTGCGCTCGCGGTTGGTGTTGAGCAGCGGCCGGATGAGGAGCATGGCGGCGCCGGTCGTCCCGATGAAGGAGGCGATCGCCCCGCCCACCGCGAGGAAGATCGTGTTGTTGCGCGGCGTCGCGCGGATGTCGCCGGCCAGGAAGATGCCGCCGGAGACCACGAACAGGGCGAACAACAGGCAGATGAACTGGACGTACTCCCAGAGCGCGTGGACGACCTCACCGCCGTGGCCGGCCAGCACGAACCACGCGGCCACCGGGAGGCCACAGGCCAGGGCGACGGCCAGTTTGGTGGAGTTGCGTTCCCAGGCGTGCGCCGTGGCGGGAACCAGGGGCAGGATCGCGATCGACAGCAGCAAGAAGACGAACGGGATGATGCTCCACCACTCGACCTGCACGGATGGCCTCAGTTCTTCTTCGTCGGGGTGGGCGTAGCGAAGGTGAATCCGCCCATGGTGCTGCCGGGGGTGATGAACGGGGTGGTGTGGGGCTTCACGGTGTCGGACGCCGTGGGCTCGGCGGCCCCGCTGGCCTCCGGCTCGGCCCGGGCGCCCGGCTCCTGCGGTCGCACGGGGGCCCCGAGAGCCGCCTGGATCGCCTTGTCCAGTTCGTCACGAACCTCGACGCGATGCTTGCGTGTCTCCGCCATGGGCGCATGCTACTCCCGGCCAGGCCGAGGTCAGCGCGGGTTTCAGGGCTCCGGAGTCGCGGAAGGGGTGGGGGTCTCGGTCGACTCGCCGAGGCCGGGCTCACGGGTCGGGGACGCCGACGGAGCGGGGGTCGCGCTCGGGGTGGGGGTCGGCTCGCTCGCCGGCCTCGGCGTGGGTTCCGCGGTCGCCGTGGATGTCGCTGTCGGGGTCGCCTCGGGGGTCGGGGTCGCCTCGGGGGTCGGGGTCGGCGTGGGTTCCGCGGTCGGAGTGGATGTCGCTGTCGGGGTCGCCTCGGGGGTCGAGCTGGCCGTGGGGTCGGGCGTGGGTGTGGGGTCCGGCGTCACCGTGGGGTCCGGCGTGGGTTCCGGTTCCGGTGTTGGGGTCGCCGTGGGGTCGGGCGTGGGTGTGGGGTCGGGCGTCGCCGTGGGGTCCGGCGTCGGGGTCGGCTCGCTGCCCGGTGTGGGATCCGCCGTCGCGGTGGGGTCTGGAGTGGCGGACGGCCCGGGTGTGGCCGTCGGCTCTGGTGTGGCGGTCGGCTCCGGTGTGGGCTCGGGAGCCGGGACGGGCTGCAGCGCCGACGCGGCAGGCACCAGGGGCACCTCGTCCAGACTGGGGAGGGGGCCGCGCTCGGTGGGGGTCCGGCGGGGGAGAGAATCCGGCGTCCACGGCACCATCGGGGTGTCGAGCCGGGCATAGGGCGAACCGCTGAGCACCGAGACCGGGTCGACGAAGGCGCCGTTGACGAGCACCTCGAAGTGCAGGTGGCATCCGGTGGACAGGCCGGTCGTCCCGGCGAGGCCGATCTGTTGGCCCTTGGCGACGCGCTGGCCGACCTGGACTCCCAGGACCGACAGGTGCGCGTAGCGGCTGCTCATCCTGTCCTCATCGACCGTCCCATGGTCGACCTCGACGAGGAGGCCGTAGCCACCTGCTTCGGCGGAACGGGTGATGGTGCCGTCGGTCATCGCGACGACCGGCGTGCCGCAGGCGGCGGTCATGTCCACCCCGTTGTGGTTGCGGACGTAGTGCAGGATCGGGTGGAACCGGGGGCCGAAGGGTGACGTCACCGGGCCGGGCACAGGGGACACGAAGCGCGATGGGGCCGGCAGCGCGCGCGTGGTCGCGTCGGGGTACTGGACACCGAACGGCAGGTTCACGTTCATCGGGGGGATGAGGAACGAGCCCTCTCCGGGCAGCACCACCGTCGGCACCTCGTCGGGGTCATCGCCGCCGCCGAAGCTGATCATGCTGTGGCGCAGGGCGGTCTCGGCCCGTGACGTGCGCTCGCTGGACCACCACGCGCCGGCCGTGCTCCGCAGCTCTGCCTCGGCGGGGGACTCGCCCGTGGAGGGCACAGGCGCCGCGTTCGCGCCCTGGCCGGACACGCCGGCGAGGGGCACGGTGACGCAGGCGGCCGTCATCAGGGCGACCAGCAGCCGAGGGTGACGTCCCCGGGGACGTCGTGGCCCGAACGGCGGGGGGTCGCCCTGAACGCGCTGCATCAGAATCCCTCGTGTTGGCCGGGACGGGGGAAGCATCGCCCCGGTGCGGAGGTGGTCACTTCCGACTCTATGCCTCTTGTGCGCATTGTCCAGAGGTTCTGGGGGAACACATGGGCGGCAGTGGGTGCAACTCGGCCGAGAAGGGTCGCTCCGATGGACGTCGGGGGGGTGGAGGCGTGTAGGGTTGGTTGCGGTTGAGGTTGGTAGTTCTCGCGTACGGTCCCCGTGTTGCAGAAGTTCGAGCGTCACCCCAAGCGCTCCCGGCCCCGGGGGCAGGCATCACATCACGAAAGCAGGAAACATGGCCACCGGAACCGTCAAGTGGTTCAACGCTGACAAGGGCTACGGCTTCATCTCTCCCGACGACGGCTCCGCCGACGTCTTCGCCCACTACACCGCCATCAACTCGCGCGGGTTCCGCTCGCTCAACGAGGGCGACAAGGTGGAGTTCGACACCGAGCAGGGCCCCAAGGGCCTCCAGGCGACCAACATCACGGTTGGCTGACAACGACTCCCACTGGACGCCGCGGCTCATGCGAGCCGCGGCGTCCGGCTTTTCCGGGGGGATGTGGCGGGGCCACGGCGTCCTGGCGCTGGCCGTCCCCGCCCTCGAGCCGTGGGTCCGGGGGCGGACGGCCCACTACGACCCGGGCTTCCTTGCTGTGGATCCCGGCTTCCCGCACGCGCACGTGACCGTGCTGGCCCCTTTCCCCGACGACGTCCACGTCGCCGCCGCCGTGGCCGCGACCGCCACTCCCTTCTCCTTCGCACTGGAACGGGTGGGGGTGTTCGCCGACGGCACGATCCATCTCGTCCCCGAGCCGGCGGAATCCCTGGCGGCCCTGACCCGAACGGCTCGGGAGATGCTGCCGGATGTGGTGCCCTATTGGGGGCGGTTCGAGCCGGTCCCGCACATGACACTCGACCGGCTGGGGCCGGGGGTCACGCTCGAGTCGACCGCCGGCGCTGTCGCCGGAGCGCTGCCGGCCCGTGTGCTCGTCGAGGAACTCGTCCTGACCTGGTGGGAGACGGGGGCCTGCCGCGTGCTGGGTCGATTCCCGCTGGGCTGATCGACTCCGGGCAGGTGTGCACAGCTTGTGCACAACCCCGGGGTAAGGGCACCCTGTCCTTCCCTGTCCTGCCGAGAGTGGCAAGGAACCCCCTAGTCAAGAGGAAGTTAAAGTGAAGGGCGTCCTTCATCCACGGACTTGTGCACAGGGTCCGGTCAGTCGGTGTAGGGAGACTCCAGTTCTTCTTCGTCCAACTCCTCGTCGAGGGGGACGGGTGACCCCGGCAGGCGCGTGATGAACTCCGCGCCCCCTTCGGGGGCACGGCCCGCCTTGACCCAGCCGCCGTGGGCCTGGATGGTCTGCGCGACGATCGACAGCCCCAGGCCGGAACCGGGTGTCGTCCGGGCGTGGTCGGAGCGGAAGAATCGTTCGAAGACGTGGGGGAGGTCCTCCTCGGCGATCCCCTCGCCCTGGTCGGCCACCCGGAACCGGTCGCCGATCAGTTCCACCGTGATCGTGCCGTCGGGTGGGGAGAACTTGACCGCGTTGTCCAACAGGTTCGTGTAGGCCCGCTCCAGAGCGTCCGGCTCACCGACGAGGTACAGCGGCTCGAGCTTCACGTTCCAGGTGATCCCCGGGCCGCGCCGCTTCACCCGTGCCAGGGCGCTCTCGATGATGTCGCGCAGGTCGACCGGCTCGGGGGCGGGCTGGACGGCGTCCTCACGGCTCAACTGCACGAGGTCACCCACCAGTTGGGTGAACTCGCCGAGCTGGGCGGCGACGTCGCGCAGGATCTCGGCCCGGGCTCCCTCGGGCAGCATGTGCTGGCGCTCGTCCGCGACCAGCAGCTCGACGTTGGTGCGCATCGAGGTGAGCGGCGTCCGGAGTTCGTGTCCCGCGTCGGCGATGAGGCGCTTCTGGCGCTCGCGTGAGCTCTCCAGCGCGTTGAGCATGCGGTTGAACGACCGGCCGAGGTCGGCGACCTCGTCCTCACCGGACACGTCGATCGGGATCAGCTTGTTGGTCGCGGTGATGTTGAGCACGGCGTCGGAGAGGTGGCGGATCGGCGCCATCCCGGACTTGGCGATGACGTAGCCGACCGCCGCGGCGACAGCCGCCCCCAGTCCACCGAACAGGAGCAGGGACAGGCCGGTCGACTGCAGGACGGCACTCGTGGTCGACAGCGGGCGCCCGAGCACCAGCGCCCAGTGCTCGTTCTGGTGGACGAGGGGAACGGCGACGATGCGCGTGGGGACACCGGTGGAGTCCACGCCCGTGCGGGACGACCAGCCCTGCGAGGTCTTCGCGATCGCCAGTTCCCCGGGGCCGAGGACGAGCGTGGTCTGCCGGCCGGGCTGCGTGATCTGGTGGGTGTCGGCCCGGATCAACATGATGATGACGTTCGCGGCGCGCCAGGTGGTGGTGTCGATGCCCCCCATGTTCTCCAGGTCCTCCGACACGGTGCCGGACGTGATGGAGGCCACGTCCACGAGCTCGTTGTCGAGCTGGTCGTAGACGGTCAGCAGCGTCATGGCGTAGGCGGCCAGGCCCGTGGCGGCCACGGCCGCGGCCACCGCCGAGGCGATCAGGATGGCGAGCCGGTCCTGCAGGGGGCGGTGAGCGGCGGAGAAGAGGTTGCGCAGGCGGCTCACGGGGCCGTCTCGCGCAGCACGTACCCGATGCCGCGGACGGTGTGGATGAGGCGGGAGGCGCCCTCACCCTCGGTCTTGCGGCGCAGGTAGCCGATGTAGACCTCCAGGGAGTTCGCCGTCGTCGGGAACTCGAAGCCCCAGACCTCGTTCAGCAGCCAGGAGCGCTCGAGCACCTTGCGCGGGTGCTCCATGAACGTCTGGAGGAGCGCGAACTCGGTTCGCGTCAGGGAGATGCGGCGTCCGCCCCGGGTGACCTCGCGGGTGTTCAGGTCGACGCGGAGGTCCTCGAACGTGAGCAGTTGGCTCTCGGTGGGGGCGGAGGCGTCCTCGCTCTCGGGGCGGCTGCGCCGGGTGAGGGCGCGCAGGCGGGCCATCAGCTCGTCGAGCGCGAACGGCTTGGCCATGTAGTCGTCGGCGCCGGCGTCCAGGCCGTCGACCCGGTCGCCCACGGCGTCGCGTGCCGTGAGGACGAGGATCGGCACGTCGTTGCCCTGACCGCGCAGCATGCGCGTGGTCTCGAGCCCGTCGAGGCGGGGCATCATGACGTCCATCACCACCGCGTCGACCTTGTGCGCGGACAGGTGGGCGAGGGCCTCGATGCCGTCGTTGGCGGACGCAACCTCGTACCCGCTGTACTGGAGCGAGCGCTTCAGCGAGTCACGGACGGCCTGGTCGTCGTCCACCACGAGGATGTGCATGAGGCCATCCTAACGTCGCTGCAACTGCCGTACCCGTCCGAGCACGCCGGGCATGGCGGCCTCGACGGCCGCGAGGGTGTCGAGGAAGCCCTCGGCGTCCCCGTACCACGGATCGTCGATGCCGGAGCCGGGCTCCGCGTCGGGATCGAAGTCGGTGAGCAGGTGGAGGTTCGTGGCGTCCGGGACCAAGCGGCGCATCCGGTCGAGGTGCAGCTCCTCCAGTCCGATGACGAGGTCGGCCTCCCTGATCCCGGACGCCGTGATGGGCTGAGCGCGGTGCCCCGCGGAGTCGTAACCGGCCCCGTCCAGGACCCGACGCGCACGGCGATCGATCGGGTTGCCGATCTCCTCCGAGCTCACCCCTGCCGAGGTGAACCGGACGCCCTCCAGCCCCTCGCGCTCGGCCCAGCCGCGGGCCACGCGCTCGGCCATGGGGGAGCGGCAGATGTTGCCCCAGCAGATGAAGACGACCTCGATCCCCGAGCCTCTGGAAGGTCTCATCAGTTGTGGACCTGGCCGCGACGACCGACGAACGAGTTCAGGATGAAGCTGACGATGGACACGATGAGGGCTCCCCACACGGCGTTCCAGAACCCGTCGACGCCCCACGGCACGCCGAGCTGGGCGCAGACCCACGACGTGAGCATGAGCAGTGCGGCGTTGATGACCAGCAGGAACAGCCCGAGCGTGACGAGCAGCAGCGGTGAGGTGAAGAACACGAACAGCGGCTTGATCAGCGTGTTCACGAGCCCGAAGATCGCGGCGACGATGAGCATCGTGAGGGCGGCGTCCGTCGGTGAGCCGGTGTGGTCCAGTCGGATGCCGGGGAGCAGCCAGGTGGCGAAGGCCAGGGCCAGGGCGCTGACCAAGAATCGAATGATCACGGGATCATCCTCCCACGTGGGGCAGAATGGCGACCCCGGGCTCCTCCCTGACCGAAGGCTGCCCCGGTTCGCAGAAAGGCACCTTGGCGTGGGCGAGTTGACCGGACGAGACTTCCTCAAGGAGGTGGATTTCACCCCCGACGAGTGGGGACACCTGGTGTCCCTGACCGGCGAGCTGAAGGCCGCCCGACGGGAAGGACGCGAGGAGCGACGCCTGGAGGGCCAGAACTACGCGCTGATCTTCGAGAAGGGCTCCACCCGGACACGGGCGGCCTTCGAGGTGGCTGCCCGGCACCAGGGCGCCGCCACCACTTTCCTGGACCCCACCGGGTCGCACATCGGTTCGAAGGAATCGGCCGCCGACACCGCGCGCGTCCTGTCGCGGATGTACGACGGCATCCAGTTCCGCGGAGCCAAGCAGGACACCGTGGAGACGCTGGCCGAGTTCTCCCCGGTCCCGGTCTGGAACGGGCTCACCGACGAGTGGCACCCCACCCAGGCGCTGTGCGACGCGTTCACCATGCTCGAGGCGTCCGGGCGCGCTGCGTCCGACCTGTCCTTCGCCTACTTCGGGGACGCCCGCTTCAACACGGGCAACTCGCTCATGACCATGGGCGCGATGATGGGCATGGACGTCAGGATGATCTCCCCGGCCGCGTTCGCGCCCCCGCCCGATCTGGTCGCCGGCGCCCGGGACATCGCCCGCGAGACCGGCGCCCGCATCACGATCAGCGAGGACATCGAGGACGCCCGGGGTGTCGACTTCGTCCACACCGACGTCTGGGTCTCGATGGGCGAACCCAAGGGCGTGTGGGCCGAGCGCTGCCGCGTCCTGGCCCCCTACCGGGTGACCAAGCAGGTGATGGGCCTGGCAGGGACGCACGCGAAGTTCATGCACTGCCTGCCCGCGTTCCACGACCTCGAGACCTCGACCGCCCGGCTCGTGCACGACATCACCGGCATGAAGGAGCTCGAGGTCACCGACGAGGTGTTCGAGTCCGAGGCGTCCATCGTGTTCGAGCAGGCCGAGAACCGTCTCCACTCGATCAAGGCGGTCCTGGTCGCCACCTGCAGCTGAGGGTCGGCGTCGGAGCAAGCCAAGAGCGGGCGGCTCCCGAAGGAGTCCGCCCGCTCGGCAGGGGTGAGGTCGTCACCAGACTCGAATGCGCTTTCCGCCCAGCGGGACCAGGTTGAGGATCAGCCCGACCACGATGAGGATGATGCCGATCGTGGTGAGCGGCAGCCCCGTGTTCACGATGAGGCCGATGATGAGCAGGATCAGTCCGAGGGTGACCATGGTGTTCCCCTTTGCTGTCGACAGTGCCGAACTGGTGTTCGGCGTTGAAACCAGCTTGTCACCGCGATTCGCGTCCCCGATACAGGCACTCTCCCTGAAATGCGGGAGCTCCTCTCAGGGGTCACCCTGAGGGGAGGCCGACGAGGAGGGCGTGCCGGAGTTCACGGGTGGAGGACGCCGATCTGCTCCAACCAGCCGCGCGTGGCCCCGTCCGAGGACCACAGGTGGGCGACCCAGCCGGCCCTCTCCGCGCCGGCCACGTTGTCGGGGCGGTCGTCGACGAAGAAGATCTCGTGCGGCTCCAGTTCGAGGACCTCACCCACGCGCAGGTAGGTGCCCTGGTCGGGTTTGCGGACCCCCATGGCGGCCGAGATGAACCAGAAGTCGACGTCGTCGGCGAAGTCGCTGTCCAGCAGGGCGTTGTCGATGTTGAACGGGGCGTTGCTCAGGACGGCGGTCGTCCGGCCCGTGGCCCGCACGTCCGCGACCAGCCGGCGAGCCTCGGGACGGATGCGGAGCCAGGCCTCGGCGTCCATCCTCGCCAGTTGCTGCACGGTCTCCAGGGCGGCCGGCTTGCCGAGGCCCTGGAGGATGGGCTTCCAGTATTCGGAGTCGGACGCGCCAGCGTCGTACGCGTCGCGCCCGGCCCAGTACAGCTCCTCGAAGCGCTCCGCGTCGACCCCCAACAGCTTGGCCGGCTCGCTGATCACGCCCTCTCCGGACGCCAACACCCCACCCAGGTCGAACACCACCGCACGGATCATGGTCACCAGTCTGCAGGATCGGCGGGTCGTGGGGCGTCTTCGGACGGGTGGGTGTGCGGCCCGGGCCTCGACACAGTCGGGGCGGCGGTGGACACTGGGGCATCGGGCCTCGGCGGCCGACGTGGGGAAGCGGGGGCGCGCACCCTCTGTCCGGTTGCCAGACACGCCAAGGAGACGGATGGACACGGACGCGGACCGCCGGCGCAGCGTCAGCAGCGTGCCGGTGAACACGTTCATCGCGGAGCCGGCGGCCAGGCCCCCATGGCGGCGTGTCGTCCCCTGGAGGCGCCCGCGGGTCCGCACCGTCATGATCACTGCACTCCTGGGCGGTGCCCGTCCCCGGCCGCGCGACTTTACCTACGGTTACGTAACTGTACGATGGAGGGTGTGACCATGGAGAACCCAGACGCGTCCGAGACGGTGGTGACGCCCGGCGGCACGCGCATCGAGCGCAGTGAGGAATTCATCCAACTGCTCACGCCGGCCGGCGAGCGCCTCGACAACGACACCTTTCCCTTCACGCACGACGACACCGTCGTCGCGGCCAACCTGCGGTCCATGGTGCTGGGCCGGCGTCTGGACACCGAGGCGACCGCGCTGCAGCGCAAGGGGCAGCTCGGCCTCTGGGCGCCCAGCCTCGGGCAGGAGGCGGCCCAGGTGGGCTCGGGTGCCGCGGTGGCGCCCCTGGACCACGTGTTCCCGTCCTATCGCGAGCACTCGCTGGCCCTGATGCACGGCGTGGAGCCGCTGGACCTCCTCAAGACCTTCCGCGGCACAGCGATGGTGGACTGGGACCCTCGGGAGACGCGCTTCCACCTCTACTCGTTCGTCATCGGCACCCAGGCGCTCCATGCGGTGGGTTACGCGCTGGGCCTGCTCTACGACGGCCTGGTCGGCAACGACGACGGGGACAAGAACGGGGCCGTGCTGGTCTACTTCGGCGACGGCGCCACCAGCCAGGGGGACGTGAGCGAGGCGCTCGTGTTCGCCTCCAGCTATCAGGCGCCGGTGGTGTTCCTGGTCCAGAACAACCAGTGGGCGATCTCCGAGCCGATCGAGGTGCAGTCGAGGATCCCGCTGTACCAACGCGCGTTCGGCTTCGGCATCCCGGGTGTCCGGGTCGACGGCAACGACGTGCTCGCCGTCCAGGCCGTGACCGAGTGGGCGCTCGACCGCGCCCGCCGCGGCGAGGGGCCGGCCTTCATCGAGGCGTTCACGTATCGCATGGGGGCGCACACCACCTCCGACGACCCCACCAAGTACCGCCGCCGCGAGGAGGAGGCCGAGTGGCGCGCCAAGGACCCCATCGAACGTGTCAAGAAGTACCTGCTCGGACGCGGTGCGATCGACCAGGCCTGGCTCGACGCGCTGGATGCCGAGGCCGAGGAGTTCGGCGTCCGGGTGCGGGAGGGCGCTCTGGACCTGCCTGAGCCCCGACTGGAGGACCTCTGGGGCAATCTCTATGCGACCCTGCCGCCGGGGCTGGCCGAACAACGCGACGAGTACCTGGCCTACGAGGCCGGCTTCGAGGAGTCCTGATGGCGGAGATGACCATGGCCAAGGCCCTGAATGCGGGCCTGCGTCGGGCGCTGGAGGCGGATTCCAAGGTGCTGCTCGCCGGGGAGGACATCGGCAAGCTCGGCGGCGTGTTCCGGATCACCGAGCACCTGCAGCGCGACTTCGGCACCCACCGCGTGGTCGACACACCCCTCGCCGAGTCGGGCATCGTCGGCGCCGCACTCGGGTTGGCGCTGCGCGGCTACCGGCCCGTCGTCGAGATCCAGTTCGACGGTTTCGTGTGGCCCGCCTTCGACCAGATCACCTCGCAGGTGTCCCGCATGCGGTTCCGGTCGATGGGTCGGCTGTCGGTGCCGATGGTCATCCGGATCCCGTACGGCGGCGCCATCGGTGCGATCGAGCACCACTCGGAGTCCCCCGAGGCCTACTTCACCCAGACCCCCGGCCTGATCGTCGTCTCGCCGTCCACGCCGTTGGACGCCTACTGGATGATCCAGCAGGCCATCGCCATGGACGACCCCGTCGTCTTCCTCGAGCCCAAGCGGCGCTACCACGAGAAGGGCGAGGTCGACCTGGCCGAACCGCCGCTGCCGATGGGCGAGGCGCGCGTCGTCCTGGAGGGCACCGACGCCACCATCCTGGCTTACGGGCCCATGGTGAAGACGTCCGTGGAGGCCGCGCTGGCGGCGTCCGCCGAGGGCCGCTCGCTGGAGGTCATCGACCTGCGCTCGCTGTCCCCGCTGGATGACGCCGCCATCCGCGCCTCGGTGGAGAAGACCGGACGCGCCATCGTGGTGCACGAGGCCGCCCGGTCGGGCGGGCTCGGCGCCGAGATCGCCGCCCGGATCCAGGAGTCGTGCTTCTATTCACTCGAGGCGCCCGTGCTGCGCGTGAGCGGCTACGACCTGCCCTACCCGCCCAGCCGTGTGGAGAAGAAGTATCTGCCCGACCTCGACCGCATCCTGGATGCTGTCGACCGATCACTCGCCCACTAGGAGTCCCATGTTCGAGATGAAGCTGCCCGACCCCGGTGAGGGGTTGCAGGAGGCCGAGGTCGTCACCTGGCTCGTCCAGCCCGGCGACGAGGTGGTCGTGAACCAGGTCGTGGTCGAGATCGAGACCGCGAAGTCGCTCGTCGAGCTGCCGGCCCCGGTGGCCGGCACCATCGCCGAGCTGCTCGCCGCGGAGGGTGACGTCCTGCCCATCGGGTCCGTGATCGCGCGGATCGACGATGGTTCCGCGACGACGGCGCCCCCTGGCGAGCGCGATGGGGAGGAACCCGAGGCGTCCGAAGGCTCCGGCTCCATCCTGGTCGGCTACGGCACCTCGGCCGCGCCCGTGGCGCGTCGGGCCCGCAAGGGCGGCGTGGTCACCCCGGGGCCCCAGACCGACCAGGTGCACGAGAGCTACGGACTGGGGGACACTCCCGGGCACCGCACCGAGGGCGACCACCGGGTCAACGTGATCGAGCACGAACCCCTCGAGCCGCCGCTGCCGCGCCCCGAGGCGGGCAGGGTGCAGCGTGCCACCGGCCTCGCGCCCACCGACCCGTCCGGGCGTCCGCTCGCCAAGCCGGCCGTCCGTCGGCTCGCGCGCGACCTCGGCCTCGACCTGTCCACGGTCGCCGGCACCGGTCCGAACGGTTCCATCTCGCCCATGGATGTCGCGCAGGCGGCGGTGGGGGAGGCGTCCGGACGGCGCGGCCCCACGCGGATCCCGGTCCGCGGCGTCCGGCGGCAGATGCTGCAGGCGATGCAGGCGTCGCTGCAGGTGCCCCAGTCGTCGGTCTGGATGGACGTCGACGTCACCAAGACGGTCGAGCTCATCGAGCAGCTCAAGGACCGCCGCGAGTTCGCGGGGCTACGGATCAGCCCGATCGTCGTGCTCGCCAAGGCCGTCTGCCTCGCGATGGAGCGCCACCCCGAGGTCAACTCGTCGCTGGACCTGGAGCGCCAGGAGATCATCGTCAACCCCGACGTGAACCTCGGTATCGCCGCGGCGACCCAGCGCGGACTCGTCGTGCCGAACATCAAGCGGGCCAACGAGATGAACCTGCTCGAGCTGGCCCAGGCGCTCAACGCCCTCGTCACCAAGGTGCGCGAGGGGCAGATCACGCCCGCGGACGCATCCCATGGCACGTTCACGATCACCAACGTGGGTGTGTTCGGTGTGGAGGGCGGTACCCCGATCCTCAACCCCCACGAGTCGGCGATCCTGCTCCTGGGCACGTTCAACCGGAAGCCGTGGGTGGTGGGCGAGGGCGCGGACGAGCGCCTCGAGATCCGCTCGGTGGCCAAGCTCACGCTCACCATCGACCACCGGGTGCTCGACGGCGAGCAGGCCTCGCGGTTCCTGGGTGACGTGGCGGCGATCCTGACCGATCCCGGCCTCTCGCTGCTGTTCTGAGCGGGCCACCGGCCGCGACAATGGACACCGTGCTCAACGCGACGACGGCCACGACCCGGCTGGACCACATCCGCGCCAACCTCGACGCCATCCGCGCCCGGGTGGGGGAGCGGCTCATCCTGCTCGCGGTGAAGGCCGACGCCTATGGACACGGGGCGATCGAGGTGTCCCGGATGGCCGAGCGGGCCGGTGCCGCGGACTGGCTCGGGGTGGCCACCACCGACGAGGCCGTCGCGATCCGGGACGCCGGCGTCCGGTTGCCGGTGCTCAAGCTGAGCCACGCCCTGTCGGACGCCGAGGTCGCGGCCTGCGTCGAGCGCGACGTGGACCTCACCGTGGTGTCCGCGGCGACCATCGACCAAGTGGCGCGCATCGCGTCCGGGGCGGGACGCACGGCGTCCGTGCACCTCAAGGTGGACACCGGCATGCGGCGCATCGGGTGCGAGCCCGCCGACGCCCCGGCGCTGGCGCAACGGGCGGACGCCGCGGGCCTGCGCCTGCGCGGGCTGTTCAGCCACCTGCCCGTGGCGGACACGGAGGCGGGCCGTGGGTTCACGCAGGCGCAGGTCGAGCGGTTCCGCGGGGTCGTGGACGCCGTGGCCGCGGCCCGCGGGCCCGTCGAGATCGCCCACCTGGCCAACTCGGGCGGTGTGTTGATGCACCCCCAGTCGTGGTTCGACATGGTCCGGCCGGGCATCATGGCGTACGGCTCCCTGCCCGACCCGGACACCGATCCCACCGTGCCGCTGCTGCCCGGTCTCGAGTGGGCCACACGGGTCTCGTTCGTGAAGACCGTGGCCGCGGGGGAGACCGTCGGCTATGGCCGAACCTGGACGGCGCCACGCGACACGACCATCGGGACGATCCCGGTCGGCTACGGGGACGGCTACTCGCGTCTGCTGTCGAACCGGGGGAGGGTCCTGGTCGGCGGACGCTCGTGCCCGGTGGTGGGCCGCGTCTGCATGGACCAGTCGATGGTCGACCTCGGTCCGGACGCCGACGTGGCGGTCGGCGACGAGGTGGTGCTGGTCGGACGCCGGGCAGGACACCTGATCGCGGTCCAGGAACTCGCCGACGTCATGGGCACGATCCCCTACGAGGTGACGTGCCTGATCGCGGCGCGAGTCGCCCGCCGGGTGGTCGCCGAAGCATGAGCCGGGGGGAGTGTTCTCCCCTGTCAGGGCGCTACTGGGCGGCGTAGGATGGGCGCGCCGGGTGCCCGGCAGCGCCGGACACCGCGGTTCCCCGAGGAGGTGGGAACGATGTCGACCCTGGTGAGGTCCAAGCTCAGCGCAGTCGCCCTGGCGGTCGGTGTTCTCGCGGTGGTGATGCTCATCGGCACCTTCTTCGTCCGGCCCATCGAGATCCGGGCATGGGTCTTCACGGCTGCTTTCGGGGTCGCCCTGGTCGCCATCGCCCTGGCCGCCGGTGACAACCTGCACCTGCGGCACGAGCGGGTCGCGCTCCTGCCCACCACGAAGATGGGCTGGTGGGCGGTGGGGCTGATCCTCGCGGCGTTCGCCCTGCTCGTGGGGGTGTCGATCGCCCTGGGCGCGCTCCGGAGCGCCGGCCCGGGCGGACCCGATGCGCTGCCGGTGCCCCTGTTCGCGATCACCGGACCCGCGTTCCTGGCGATGGTCGCCGGCGGGGTCGTGGGGTTGGTCGCGTGGTTCACCGGGAAGGAGCGGTCGTGGCTCGTGCTCGGGACCGTCCTGCCCGCGCTGTTCGCGCTCTACTTCGTGGTGGGCGAGTTCACGTTCCCGCACTGAGTTTGCGCGGCGTTCGACGGACATCTAACGTTGATGCATGTCGAATGACCTGGAGCAGCAGGTGCGCCTGTTGAAGACCATCGCGGACGCGACGCGCCTGCGCATCCTGGGCCTGCTCGCGGACCGGCCCCACAGTGGCCGCGAGCTGGCGGACGCCCTGGGCCTGACCGCGCCCACGGTGAGCCACCACATGCAGCGACTCACCGAGGTCGGCGTGGCGACGGCGACCCCGGACGCCACGAGACGGATCTACGCGCTCAACGAGGCGTTGCTCCGTTCGGTGGCGCAGGAGGTGCCGTCCGGCGAGGCCGCGTGGCTGGGGGCGCTCATCCGTGGGGCGGTCAAGGCCTGATGGGCACCTACACGTACCGGCCGATGGACGGCCACGGGCTTCCCCACGACCCCTTCAACGCCATCGTCGCACCGCGTCCCATCGGCTGGATCGGCACGCTCTCGGCCGACGGACGCCGCAACCTCGCGCCGTACTCGTTCTTCAACGCGCTCAACTACACGCCGCCGCTGGTCGGCTTCTCCAGCACCGCGTGGAAGCACACGGCTCGGAACTGCGCCGACACGGGCGAGTTCACCTGGAACCTCGTCTCGGCCGGCCTGCTCGACGCCATGAACGCCTCGTCGACCCCGGCCGACGTCGACGAGTTCGAGCGCGCCGGACTGGCGGCCGCGGCGTCCGACCTGATCTCGGCGCCGCGGGTGGCGGACGCCAAGGTGACGTTCGAGTGCCGGGTGAGCCAACAGATCGACCTCACGGGGGCGGACGGTCGGCCCACCGGCGCGGTGCTCACCATCGGGGAGGTCGTGGTGGTGCACATCGACGACAGCCTGCTGGTGGACGGCATCTTCGACACGGTGGGTGCGGAGCCGATGCTCCGCGCCGGCGGTCCGACGGCTTACTTCGGCGTCCACCCGGCCACGCGGCGGGACCTGCGGCGTCCGGTCGACTAGGCGTGCTGCGGCGCGTCGCCACGGGTGAGGCGCCGGCGGCTCACGAAGACCTCGCGGGCGTAGGAGCCGATCTCGATCGTCGAGAGGCCGTCCATGGTGGCGCCGACGCCGCCGCCCAGCAGCGGGATCCGCCGCGCGAACAGCAGCGACGCACGGCGTCCGCCGATGCGGGCGACGAGTTCCCCGAGCACCTTCTCGCTGATGAGCTTGTCGAGCGAGTCGTCGAAGACGGGGGCGGTCGCGATGGCCAGCGCGGTGGTCGGCAGGGCGCCGTCGTCGATGAGCCGCTGGGTACCGTCCCGCCCCAGGAGGCACAGCGTCATGGCCGAGCGGACCTGGCGGGAGTCGATGTCGTAGCCGCGCAGGTGGGCGATCGACGCGATGAGACGGATCTGGACCACCGCCAGCCCGGCGATGTTGGCGGGAAGGGTGACGGCGAGGGTGGGGAGTCCGCCGAGGCTGGTCAGGAAGCCCTGGGCGCCGGCCAGGCCCACGTGGGTCAGGACGAGGGATTCGAGCGCGTCCTCGACCGAGTCGCGCTTGACGAGGTGTTTCGCGGCCGCGGCCTTCGCCCCGGGCAGGGTGGAGGTGCCGTTGACCGCCGTTTCCAGCAGGGTGCGCAGCAGGTTTCCGCCGACCTCGGGGGCACGGGCGACCGGGTTCTTGCTGATGTCGCGCGACTCGGGTGCCATGCGTTCAGGGTAGGTCGCTGGAGCCGTTCGCCCCAGCGGGGGCTCCCCGGTCCTCCCCTGACGGTGGGCGGCGCGTGCCAGACTGCACCGCATGGTGTTGTCGACTGTGTTCGGGCCGGAGTCGTCCTGGCCGGATCAGGACCTCGTCGCCATGTCCTTGGAGTTCGACGCCGACCTGGTGCTCGCGGCGTACAGGTCGGGTGTGTTCCCCATGCCGCTCCTCGACTTCGCGGACTCGGACGGGATGGGGTGGTGGTCACCGGTCCATCGCGGCATCCTGCCGCTGGACGACGTGCGGGTCACCCGATCGCTGCGGAAGTCCGCCAAGAAGTACCGGGTGACGTTCGACCGTGCGTTCGACGAGGTGCTGAGCCAGTGCGCCCATCCGCGACGTGAGTCCGGGTGGATCTCGCCGGCGATCGTCGAGGTCTTCACCGAACTCCATCGGGAGAGCATCGTGCACTCCGTCGAGGCCTGGACGCCCGCCGGCGACCTCGCCGGGGGCCTCTACGGCGTCTCCGTCGGAGGTCTGTTCGCGGGCGAGTCCATGTTCCACGACCCGGCGATCGGACGTGATGCGTCCAAGGTGGCGCTGCTCGGCCTGGTGGAGAAGCTGGACGACGGGGTCGAGGGACGCCTGCTCGACGTGCAGTGGGTCACCGACCACCTGGCGACGTTGGGCGCGGTGGCGATCGACCGCACGGATTACCTCCGGTTGCTCGGCGAGGCGCTGGAGTTGCCGGCTCCGGACTGGCGCGGCATGTCGGAGTGAGCGCGGAGCGCTCAGCGGTCGCGCTTGTCGAGCCTCACCGTGTGGCCGCCCAGCACGATCTTGCCGCGCAGCACCAAGGTGCCGTTCGAGCCGTCCCCCTGCGCCGACCGGCGGATGCTGATGCGGCCGGCGACCGCCTCGGTCTCCTCGACCACGCGGACGCCCCGCGGCACATGGAGGTGGTGGCCCCCCAAGATGGCCGGCAACTCGAGGGTGAGGACGATGCCGGGGCCCAGCGCGTCCCGGAGGTAGATGTCGTCGCCCCCCAGGAAGGCGAAGTTGCGGAGCCCCGCCCCCGGCGCGAGGTCGATCCGCCGTCCCGTGAGGATCGTGGAGGTCCACGGGGCCGTCGCGCCGGAGGGCCCGCGGCGACGGCGGCGTCCGAGGTTCCACCGTGAGTCGAGGTCGCGGCCCTCCGGCACGTCGGCCACGAGCTCCGGGAGCTGGTCGATGAAGCGCGCCGAGAGGGCGGTCTCCTGGCGGACGGCCAGGTCGTCGAGGTCGAGGCGTCCGGCGGCGTACGCCTCGTGCAGGACGGCGAGCACGGCATCGCGATCCGCGTCGCTGGCGCGGAGTCGCCGGTGGCGCTCGATCTCGGGCATGGCCCGATTCTATGACGGACGCCCCACCACCCCCTGCCGGGTCCTCGCGCGCCCCGCTTAGCATGGGCCCATGCCCGAACTGCCCGAGGTGGAGGGCCTCCGCGCCTTCCTGGCCGCGAACCTGGTCGGACGCACCGTCGTCCGGGCCGACCTGGCTGCCATCTCGGCGTTGAAGACCTTCGCGATCCCGCTCGGCGCGCTCCATGGCCTGGAGGTCACCGGCGTCGAGCGGCGCGGCAAGTTCCTCGCGATCGACGTGGACGGCACCTGGCTCGCCTTCCATCTGGCGCGGGCGGGCTGGCTGACGTGGCACGACCCGGTCCCGGCCACGCCTGTGCGTCCGGGCAAGGGGCCGCTCGCGCTGCGGGTGGCGTTCGAGGCCGAGCCGGGTGAGCCCGGCGCGACCCGCACGGTCGGCTTCAGCCTCACCGAGGCCGGCACGCAGAAGCACCTCGCGGTGTACGTCGTCGCCGACCTCGCCGAGGTGCCGGGGATCGGCCGGCTGGGCCCCGACCCCCTCGCCGAGGGTTTCACCCGTGACGACCTCGCCGCCATCCTCGCCGAGCACGGTCGCACACAGGTCAAAGGTCTGCTGCGGGACCAGTCCGTCCTCGCGGGCATCGGCAACGCGTACTCCGACGAGATCCTCCAGGCCGCCCGGCTGAGCCCCTTCAAGCTCGCCGGCAGCCTGACCGATGCCGAGGTGGACGCGCTCTTCAGGGCCGTCCGCACCGACCTCGGAGCAGCCATCGCCCGCGCGGTGGGGGAGAGGCCGGTCGCCCTCAAGGACGGCAAGCGCACCACCATGCGGGTCCACGGCAGGAAGGGTGAACCGTGCCCCGCGTGCGGCACCCCGATCGCCGAGGTCAGCTTCGCCGACTCGTTCCTCAACTACTGCCCCGGCTGCCAGACCGGCGGCAAGCTGCTTGCCGACCGCAGGATGTCCAAGCTGCTCAAGTGAGCCCCGCGCGGGAGCCCGGACGGACCCGGCGTGGCCGAATCGTGACCGGCAACCGGTCGCAACCCCGTTCGGGGGAGGGCGCGCGTTCACAGTAGCCTTGGGCCTACCCGACCTCTGGAGGCACCCATGAGCGCGATCGTCGAAGCGTGGTACGGCTTCCTCGATCGTCCGTGGACCAAGAACGGGCGCCTCGGGTTCTGGCTCATCATCGCGAGTTGTCTGACGACCATCGTCATCGCCGCCCTGGGCCCGTCCAGCGTCACCCTCAACGTGGGCCCGGCCGAGGGCAGCCTGCTGCCGCCGTGGTTCGTCCCCGTCGAGGTGGGCCGGCAGGTCGGCCTGCCGCTGTCGGAGTGGGTGGTCGTCCCGGTCCTGTGGGTCGGCATCACCGTCGGCGCCATCGGGCTGTTGATCGCCTGGCGCGCGGTGACGGCGGGCTGGCGCCCGAGCATCCACCGCATGTTCCGCCTCGGCGTCGCCCTCAACGTGGCCACCGCGGCCGTCCCGCCGCTGACCAGCGCGGACGTGCTCATGTACGCCGCGTACGGACGCCTCCAGCACCAGGGCCGCGACCCGTACAGCATCACGCCGGCGGAGATCTTCCGGCAGACGTACGATCCCGTCCTCGTCTGGACCGAACGCCCTTGGCAGGACACCCCGTCCGTGTACGGCCCCATCGCGTCCTTCACGCAGTGGCTCGCCAACGTCCTGGGCGGCGACTCCATGCACGACGTGGTGTTCTGGTTGCAGCTCATCCACGTGACGGCGTTCCTCGTCGTGTGCGCGGTCATGATCAAGCTCGCCCACGGCGACGCGGCCCTGCAGACGCGCTCGGTGCTCTTCACGATCCTGAACCCGCTGCTCATCTGGGCGGTCGTCGCCGGCGGTCACAACGAGGCGCTCACGCTCGTCTTCGCCATCGTCGCCCTGTGGTTCATGCGCCGCAGCGCGTTCGTCACGGGCATCTTCATCGGCCTCGCCGGCTCGGTGAAGGTGTCGCTGGTGTTCTATGGCCTCGCCATGGTCTGGGGCTACCGTCACGACTGGCGCAAGGTGCTGCAGTTGGGCATCGGCGCGATGCTCCCGATCGGGGTGCTCTACGGGGTGTTCGCGCCCCACGCCCTGTTCGCCGCCGCCCGGAACACCGGCTACGTCTCCGGTGGCTCCTGGGCTCCCTGGGTCGACTCAGCGCTCGGCTGGATCCTGCCCGCGCACATGGCGCGTTCCCTCACCGGCACCCTCGGGTGGGTCGGCATGATCCTCATCGCCTGGATGCTGTCGCGCGTCCTGCCATGGCGGGCCGTCCCCGGCGCGAAGCTGCCGGCCGAGCGTGATCCGCTGACGATCACCGTCCGCACCGCCGTCGCCCTCTGCACGGCGTGGCTCGTCACCTCGCCGTACACGCTGGCCTGGTACGACCTCATCGTGTGGGCACCGCTCGCCCTGCTCCACCGGACACGCCTCGACTGGCTGATGGCCCTGCGTGGCACGGCCCTCTCGGTGGCCTACGTCACCGGACGGACGGTCGGGTTCTCCGACTTCATGGTCGGCGTCGTCTCCTTCGGGATCCGTGACGTCGTGAGCTCGGCCGTCCAGTGGTTCGTGCTGGGCGCCCTCGTCCACTGGTGGTGGTCGACCAACCGCACGTGGCCCACGTGGTCCTTCGTGAAGCAGGGCGCCTCCCAGCTGTTGTTCAGTGCCCTGCGCGCCGAGAAGGTGGCGGCGGTGGCGTCCGATCGGCCGGTGGTGCGGCGGTGGCGGCGTCCGGGAGGCAGGCAACCCCGCCCCTGAGCGGCGGTCGACCCTAGACTCGGCCGGGTGATCGGATACTTCGGACCTGCCGGAACCTTCACCCACCAGGCGCTCCTCACGATCTCGGACGAACAGGCGCAGCCGTACGCCACCGTTCCGGGTGTGCTGGATGCCGTGCGTGCCGGCGAGGTGGAGGCCGCGTTCGTCCCGATCGAGAACTCCGTCGAGGGCGGCGTCACCGCGACCCTCGACAACCTGGCCCAGGGCGAGGTGCCCCTCGTGATCGTCCGCGAGGTGCTGCTGCCGGTGTCGTTCGTGCTCGCGGTGCGGCCGGGCCACCCGCTCGCGGACGTCCGGCGGATCATCACCCACCCGCACGCCCACGCCCAGACCCGCGACTGGGTGCGCAAGACCCTGCCCGACGCCGTCGTGACCGAGGGCGGCTCGACCGCCGCGGCCGCCGCGGAGGTCGCCGACCCGGACTCGAGGTACGACGGCGCCATCTGTGCCCGCGTCGCGGCCGACCTGTACGGCCTCGACTGCGTCGCCACCGACATCGCCGACAACCCGGACGCCGTCACCCGCTTCGTCCTCGTTCGTCGGCACGGGGAGATCCCCGCGCCGACGGGTGCCGACAAGACCACGCTCGTCGCCTGGATGCACGCCGACCACGCGGGGGCGCTGCTCGAGATCCTCCAGCAGTTCGCGATGCGGGGTGTGAACCTGACCCGCATCGAGAGCCGTCCGACCAAGAAGGCGTTCGGCGAGTACTGCTTCTCGATCGACGCCGAGGGCCACATCGGTGAGCCCCGCCTGCGCGGCACGCTGAAGGGCCTGCACCGGGTCTGCCGGGAGGTGACGTTCCTCGGGTCGTACCCGCGGGCGGACGCGGTGCGTCCGAAGATCGCGCGCGGCTTCACCGACGCCGAGTACCAGGCCGCCGAGGAGTGGATGGACGCGTTGCTCGGGCGCGCCCCCCGCACCCGGGGCCAGGGGTCGAGCTAGGGCACCATCACCAGCACGGCGCGCGGCAGCACGGAGAACTCCAGGCGCCGGCACGTGCCGATCGTGTCGCCGTCGACCTGGTAGGCCACGGGTTCGTCCGTCTCGATGACCATCGTGCGGACCTGGGCGCGCTCGACGCCGGGGTGGTCGGTCAGGCGGGTGAGCACGCGCCCGGCGATGGCGCCCCAGTCCGTCGGGCGCTCGGGCGAGGCCAGCAGGACGTCGACGAGCCCGTCGTCGGGGAGGGCGTCCGGGGCGAGCCAGATCTGTCCCTGCACGCTGCCCACGTTGGCGGCCAGGACGAGCGCCGGCGTCCGCTCGACGGGAGCGCCGCCGTCGAGCGTGACCAGGGCCCGGAACGGCGGCGAGTTCAGGTTGGTGAGCGCGGCGGCTGCGTAGGCCGCCGGCCCCACGACCTTCTTCAGGTCGGAGTTGGTCTCGCTCATGATGCGGGCGTCGATGCCCATGCCGGCCATGACCAGGGAGAAGTCCTCGTCCTCGCCGTCCGCCCGTAGGCGGACGATGTCGACGGGCTGCGCGCGGCCGTCGAAGGCGACGTCGAGGGCGTCGGCGAGGTCCAGGGGGACGCCGAGGTTGCGGGCCAGCAGGTTGCCCGTGCCGACGGGCAGGATGCCGATGGGGATGCCGGTCTCGGCCAGGACGGAACTGACCGTCCGGACCGTCCCGTCGCCACCCCCCACCAGGACGAGGTCGACCCTGCGCTTGCGGGCCACCCGTGCCACACGCCTCCCGGCGTCGTCGATGTCGGTCTCGAGCCAGAGCGGCGGCTCCCAGCCGCGCTCGGCGCACTCGCCCTCCACCTGCCTGCGGAGCACGAGGAAGTCCGGCACCTTGGTCGGGTTGTACACGACGGCGGCCCGACGGGTCCCCTCGCGCACGCGGCGCACGGCGCCGAACCGGACCACGCTCACCCCGGCCAGGGCGAGCGCCAGCGCGGCCACGAAGCCGCCGAAGAACCCGCCCGCGATGAGGTCGGAGAACCAGTGGGCGCGCAGCAGCCACCGGTCGGTCAGCACCACCCACCACAGAAGGAGCAGCACCGACGCCACGAACACCACGGTGGAGCGCCGCCGCCGGGTCACGACCATCGAGGCGACGATCATGATCACCAACACCGTCACCGCGGTCAGGTGGCCGCTCGGGTAGGACCACCCCTCAGCGGTGATGAGCGCCGCGGCCGTGGGCGGTCCCGGGCGGTGCACCAGCACCTTCGCCAGTTGGCTGCCGCCCCACGCCAGCGGGATGCTCAGACCGATCGCCCAGGCCAGGTTGTGGAGGTGCCGACGCGCCGCCCACAGGGTGAGGACGGCCAGCCCGCAGTAGGACACGACGGGTGTGGTGACCACGGCGATGGCGGCGAGCACCTGACCGGCGGGGGAGGCGGGGTCGACCCCGGGGGTGTTCGCAGCGGCATCGGGCCTCGCGAACACGCCGGTGGACAGGGCGAGCCAGGTCCACAGGGCGAACGCCGCGGCCAGCACCGCCGCTGCGACGTGCGCGAGCCCCCAGCGAGTCCTCACCCGTCCAGTCTTGCACGGCCCCGGACCGCGCAGGCCCGCACGAGGGGAGGGGGACGGCGCTGTGCGGGCCGGGGGTCACGGCCCGGCCCACGGCTAGGATGCTGCCGTGATCGACCCGAAGATTCTGCGCACCGACCCCGACCGTGTCCGCCGCAGCCAGGCTGCCCGCGGTGAGTCCGTCGAGCTCGTCGACCAACTGGTCGCGGCCGACGAGCGCCGCCGCTCCCTGATGGCGACGTCCGAGTCGGCCCGGGCCGAGCAGAAGGCGTTGTCGGCGCAGATCCCGAAAGCCGGTCCCGAGGAGAGGCAGGCCCTCCTGGCCCGCACCAAGGAGCTCGCGGCGTCCGTCAAGGAGGCGCAGGCGCAGACCGAGGCCGCGAACGCGACCTTCGACGAGCTGATGATGCAGCTGGGGAACATCGTCATCGACGGCGTGCCCGAGGGCGGCGAGGACGACCTCTTCGTCCTGGAGACGTGGGGCACCCCGCGCGACTTCGCGGCCGAGGGCTTCACCCCGCGCGATCACCTGGAAATCGGCGAGATGCTCGACGGCATCGACATGGAGCGTGGGGCGAAGGTGTCCGGCTCGCGGTTCTACTTCCTCAAGGGCCAGGTCGCCCAACTGGAGTTCGCCCTGCTGCAGCACGCGATGACGATGGCCTCCTCCTGGGGCTTCATCCCGATGATCGTGCCCTCGCTGGTGCGCCCCGAGGCGATGGCGGGCACGGGCTTCCTGGGCCAGGCCGCCGAGGACGTCTACCACCTCGAGAAGGACGACCTGTACCTGGTCGGTACCTCCGAAGTCGCGCTGGCCGCCTACCACTCCGACGAGATCCTGCCCGCCGAGACCCTGCCGCGGCACTACGTCGGCTGGTCGAGCTGCTACCGCCGTGAGGCGGGCGCGTACGGCAAGGACACCCGCGGCATCTTCCGCGTGCACTGGTTCGACAAGGCCGAGTTGTTCGTCTACTGCGACCCTGCCGATGCCGAGGCGGAGCACCAGCGGCTGCTCGGCTACGAGAAGGCGTTCATCGAGTCGCTGGAGATCCCCTACCAGGTGCTGGACGTCGCCTCGGGTGACCTCGGCTCGTCAGCGGCGCGCAAGTTCGACTGCTACGCGTGGCTGCCGACCCAGGAGCGCTACCGGGAGATCACGTCGACCTCGAACTGCACGGAGTTCCAGGCCCGCCGCCTCAACACCCGCATGCGCGACGCGGACGGCACCAAGCCCCTGGCCACGTTGAACGGCACGCTGTGCGCCATGACCCGGACGATCATCATGATCCTGGAGAACCACCAGCAGGCGGACGGCTCGGTGCGCATCCCCCAGGCACTGCGCCCGCACTTCGGTGGCAAGGAGTTCCTCACCCCGGTGGCGTGAGTCGGTCCCCGGTGAACTGGGAGATTCCGGCGTCGGTCGCGATGCAGCACGCACGCAGCGAGGCGTGGCTGGCGTGGTTCGAACGCCTGCCCGCCGTCGTCGAGGACGTCGCCCGCCGGTGGCACCTCACGCCCGACGGCGCCCCGGTGTCGGGCTACACCGCGGTCGTCTGGCCGGTGCGGGACGCGGACGGTGTCCGTCGGGCCTGCAAGTTCTCCTTCGTCGAGGAGGACAACGCCGGTGAGATCCCGACCCTCCAGCTGTGGCGGGGGAACGGCGCGGTGGAGCTCCTGCGGGCGGACCCACGCCGGGGCGTCCACCTCATGGAGTGGCTGGGTGACTCCCTCGAGGACCACCCGGACGCCGACGAGGCGACCCGCATCGTGGCCGGGCTGTACCCGCGCCTGCACCGCCGCGCCGCGCCGCAGCTGCCGGACGGGCACGCGGTCGTCCGCACGTGGCTGGGTGAGCTGGCCGGGCTGGGGCGAGTGGTCCCCGGCCCGCCGCGGTTCGTCGAGTGGGCGCTGCGTGCCGGGCGTGAGCTGACCGCGGGGCCGGGCACCCACGTGGTGCACGGCGACCTGCACTTCCACAACGTGTTCGACCGGGATGGTGCGTGGGTGGCCATCGATCCCAAGGGCTTCAACGCCGACCCCTGCTTCGAGCCCGCCCCGCTGCTCTTCAACCGCTGGGACGACCTCGCCGCGATGGGGGACGTCGGCGATGCCCTGCGCGAACGGTTCTACGCGATCGTCGACACCGCTGAACTCGACGAGCGCCGTGCCCGCGACTGGGTGGTCGTCCGCTGCATGCTGAACCTGGGCTGGGCCGCCGCCCCGGGTGCCCCCGCCGGCGGCGGTCTCGACGATCCCCACGAGTGGATCACCCGCAACGTCACCGTCGTGAAGGCGATGCAGGGTCTCGAGCCGGCGCCGTGACCGGGGGCGGACGCCTAGGCTTGCCCGACGTGAGCTGGAAGCCTGAACTCGTGGCCCTCGACATCGACGGCACCCTGGTCGACGAGTCGAACATCGTCCTCCCCGAGGTCCGGGCGGCGGTCGGGCGCGTGGTGGACGCAGGCGTCCCCGTGCTCCTGTCGACGGGTCGGTCCTGGGCGTCCGCCCGGACGGTGGTCGACCAACTGCCGCTGGAGCACGTCGAGCACGTGTGCTCGAACGGTGCGGTGACGGTGCGGTACCCACCGTTCGAGGTGGTCGACGTCCTCACGTTCGACCCGCGACCCGTGGTCGAGCGCATCCTGGACGAGCACCCGGCCGCGCTGCTGGCGGTCGAGGTGGTCGGACGCGGTTACCGGGTCTCGGACGAGTTCCCCACCGGGGAACTGCACGGCGAGATCGAGGTCGTCGACATCGCCGAGCTGGCCGGTCAGGACGTCACGCGCGTCATCGTCCGCGACCCGAACGCGTCCGAGCACCAGTTCATCCAGCTGGCCGAGCGCCTCGGCCTGGAGGGTGTCTCCTACGCCATCGGCTACACCGCCTGGCTGGACATCGCGCCCGAGGGCGTCGACAAGGCGCACGGACTGGCCCGCGTGTGCGGCCGCATGGGTGTCGACCCCCGTGGCGTGCTCGCGGTGGGGGACGGCCGCAACGACGTCGAGATGGTCCAGTGGGCCGGCCGTGGCGTCGCCATCGGCGGCGCTCCCGCCGAGCTGCTCGCCGTGGCGGACGCGGTGACCGGCACCTTCCAACAAGGCGGTTTGGTCACGGAACTGGCGCGTTGGTTCTGACCGGGGCCCACGTGGGGCAGGGTGGTCACCATGGAGCCGTACAGCCGTGAACCCGAGTACCTGACCAGGTTGGCGGACGGGACCGTGAAGCAGCTGAACCCCTTCACCGGGACGGAGGTGTGGACGGTCCCGGGCCGCGGGAACCGTCCGCTGGGCGTCAGGAAGGCCGAACCGGCGCCCCTCGACCCGGCCGCGCACGGAGCGCACTGCTCCTTCTGCGAGAAGCGCTACACGGAAACTCCGCCGGAGAAGTCGCGGGTCGTCCATCGCGGCAACACGGTGTGGGAGACGCACTACCGGACGCCGGCGGAGGAGATGTTCCACACGGTGGCGGACTTCCGGCGCGTACCGAACCTGTTCGAGATCCTCAGTTATGAGTACTGGAACCTCAACTACGGCTACACCCTGCCGACCCAGGTCGCCGCCCGCCGGGCGGCCTACCTCGCCTCACCGGCGGGCCGCGAGCACGTGCTGGGCGTGATCGGCATGAAGCTCCGTGCGTCCGGGCGGACGGCCACCGAGGTGGCGGCGATGAGCGAGGAGGAGCGGATCGCCGCGGCGTCCGGCTTCTTCGGAGGAGGTCACGACCTGATCATCGCCCGGCGCCACTTCGTGGACGGAGCCACCGCCGACGACGAGCTCGCCGGCTCGGGCACGCTCACCCCGGACGAGCACGAGCAGTTCATCGCGTACACGCTCGAGTCGGTGAGGGGGATGTACGACCTCAACCGCTACGCCCGCTACGTCACCGTCTTCCAGAACTGGCTGAAGCCGGCGGGCGCGTCCTTCGACCACCTGCACAAGCAACTGGTCGCGATCGACGAGCGGGGCGTCCAACACGAGGCGACCCTGGCGAAGCTGCGCGTCAACACCAACCTGTTCAATGAGGTCGCCACGAACTACGCCTCCTACAAGAACCTCGTGATCGCCGAGAACGACCACGCCATGGCGTTCGCGGGGTTCGGGCACCGGTTCCCGACGATCGAGATCTACAGCAAGTCCGAGGAGTCGGACCCCTGGCAGCAGTCCCGCGAGGAGGTGCGCGCCATGAGCGACATGATCCAGGCCATGCACGCAGCGACGGGCACCGACGTCCCCTGCAACGAGGAGTGGCACCACCGCCCGATCGACGTGGATCTCGCCATGCCGTGGCGGGTCATGCTGAAGTGGCGCGTCTCGACGTTGGCCGGCTTCGAGGGTGCGACGAAGATCTACCTCAACACCATCGAACCGACCATGCTGCGCGACCGGGTGGTGGACCGGCTGTTCGCGCTGCGCAACGAGCGCAGGATCGCCGACTCGCTCAAGATCGCGTTCGAGGCGCCCTGCCGTCCGAACTCGTTGCGGTACGGGCGTTCCGCCCATTGAGGTGGGGCACCCGGCCGTTCGGGTCAGCAGGGTGCCGCACGTGAGCCGCTGACAGTCCTTTGGCAAGGGGTTCCATCCTGTTGGTGACGGCTTGTAGGGTTCACGCCGTGCCCGTGATCCAAGCCCGCGACCTCACCAAGAAGTACGGCGACTTCACCGCCGTCGACGCCATCTCGTTCGAGGTCGCACCCGGTGAGTCGTTCGGGCTGCTCGGCCCCAACGGCGCCGGCAAGTCGACCACGATGCGCATGATCGGGGGCACCTCCCTGCGCACGTCCGGCAGGCTGGACGTGCTGGGTCTCGACCCCGAGACCCACGGCCCCGAGGTGCGCGCCTCGCTGGGCGTCGTCCCGCAGCAGGACTCCCTGGACGAGGAGCTGCGCGCCCGCGACAACCTCATCGTGTACGGCCGCTACTTCGGCCTGCCGTTGAGCTACCTCAAGCCGAAGGCGGACGAGCTCCTCGAGTTCGCCCAACTCACCGACAAGGCCAACGCCAAGGTGAACGCGCTGTCCGGGGGCATGAAGCGACGCCTCACCATCGCCCGTGGCCTGGTCAACGAGCCGCGCATCCTGCTGCTGGACGAGCCGACCACGGGCCTCGACCCCCAGGCGCGCCACATCCTGTGGGACCGGCTCTTCCGGCTCAAGGAGCAGGGGGTCACCCTCGTGCTGACCACGCACTTCATGGACGAGGCGGAGCAGTTGTGCGACCGGCTCGTCGTGATCGACAAGGGCAGGATCGTCGCCGAAGGCGCCCCGCAGGCGTTGATCCGGCAGTACGCGACGCGCGAGGTCGTCGAGGTGCGCTACGGGTCGGCCCGCAACGCCGAGATGGAGCCGCTCCTGCGCGAGGTCACCGACCGCATCGAGGTGCTGCCCGATCGCATCCTGCTCTACGACGACTCCGGGGAGGCGCTGCTGGAGGAGATCAACCGGCGCGGTGCGCCCCCGCTCACCTCGCTGGTGCGGCGCAGCTCGCTGGAGGACGTGTTCCTCCGCCTCACCGGGAGGTCACTCATTGACTGACGTCACCTTCACCGGACTCGACCACGCCGCGCTGGCCCGCCGCACGCGCCGCTGGGGCTGGCTCCAGTACGCCGCCTACCGGCAGGCCGCCGAGCGGCCGTTCTTCTGGACGGCGTTCGTCACCGCCCTCGGCAACCCCGTCCTGTACCTCGTCGCGATGGGCATGGGCCTGGGGTCGATCGTGGACGTCCCGGTCGACGGCGTCCGCTACCTGTCCTTCGTCGCACCCGGCCTGCTCGTGGCCACCGTGGTCGCGACGGGTGCCATGTTCGGCACCTGGCCGATCTTCGGGGGCTTCAAGTGGATGAAGAACTACCTCGCCGCCCAGGCCACCCCCATCGCGCCATGGCAGATGGCCGTGGGTGAGGGCGTCGCGATCTCGGTCCGCCTGTTCGTCCAGGCCTTCCTGTTCTGGCTGGTCGGGCTGGCGTTCGGCGCGTGGCCGAGCACGGGGTCCCTGCTGTGCGTGCCGATCGCGATGCTGGCCGCGATGGCGATGTTCGCCCCGCTGATGGCGTACTCCGCGACGCTCGAGGAGGAGGGCCTCCAGTTCAACTTCGTGCAGCGGCTCATCGTGATGCCGATGTTCCTGTTCGCGGGCACCTTCTTCCCGCTGGCCTCCATGCCCCTGTACCTGCAGTGGATCGGCTGGCTCTCGCCCATGTGGCACGGCACGCAGTTGGCACGGATCGTCTCGTACGGCATGGCGAACCCGGGGTGGCTGACGCTCGTGCACGTGGTCTTCCTCCTGGGCTGCACCGTGACGGGCCTCCTGCTCGCCGCCCGCACCTTCTCGCGGAGGCTGGTCCGATGAGCGTGATGACGCCGGTCCACGAGCGGCTGCAGCGGCGTCCGGCGTTCGGTCGCGGCCTGTATGCGGGCAACGCACGGGCGGTGATCGAGCGGGGCTTCCGGGTGATCCGCAACCAGAACTGGGGCGTGATCGCCACCGGCTTCTTCGAGCCCGTGTTCTACCTGCTCGCCATGGGCATGGGCATGGGTGCGCTCGTCGGCGCGGTCCCGGGGCCGGACGGCCGGCCGATCACCTATGCGATGTACATCGCCCCTGCACTGCTGGCGACGTCGGCCATGAACGGCGCGATCTACGACTCGGTCAACAACGTCTTCTTCAAGCTGCGCCACAGCAAGCTGTACGAGGGCATGCTCCAGACGTCGCTGGGCCCCATGGATGTGGCCATCGGCGAGATCTTCATGGCGCTGTTCCGGGGCCTGTTGTACGCGATCGGGTTCCTGGGCGTGATCACCGCGATGGGGCTGGTCACCTCGTGGTGGGCGGTGGCGATGATCCCGGTGGCCCTGCTGATCGCACTGGGTTTCGCCTCGCTGGGCATGGCCGTGACGAGCTTCATGAGGAGCTTCCAGCAGCTCGACCTGGTGCCGCTGGTGCTGCTGCCGATGTTCCTGCTGTCGGCCACGCTGTTCCCGATCACGGTGTACCCCGAGCCCCTGCAGTGGGCGATCATGGCGATGCCGCTGTGGCACGGCGTGGAACTCATGCGCCAGCTGTCCGTGGGGTGGTTCGACGGGGCGACGCTGGTGCACGTGGCGTACTTCGTCGTGATGAGCATCGTCGGCATCACCGCCGCCTCCCTGCGGCTGCGGCAGCTCTTCCTGCGCTGAGGCGACCGGTGCGGCCCGGCGGGCCTCAGACCGCGGCGTCCTCCCGCCGGGCCCGCACACGCCGGACGCCCCGGCGTCCGACCTGGAGCGCCACCCAGCCGAGCGCAGCCAGGGCGAGGCCGCACAACCCGGTGGTGATGAAGCCCAGCTGCCAGCCCCACGTGTCGAGCACGTAGCCGACGACCGGTGGGGCGATGGCGTTCCCGGCGGTGGCCATCGTCCCGGACCAACCGAACGCCTCGCCGCGCGACGTGTCCGGCACGAGGTCGCCGAGCCGCTCGCCGGTGGCGGCGAGGGTGGGCGCGCAGAAGAGCCCGGCGAGGCCGAGGAGGGCGGCCAGCAGCCAGAGGTTGGTGCCCAGGGCCGCGAGCGTGGTCGTGGCGGCCAACCCGATGATCAGGTGGGTGATGCCGAGCCTCCCGTGGGGGAGGCCGCCGAAGAGCAGGCCGCCGACCAGGGAGCCGAAACCCCACACCACGATCAGGATCGCCAGGGCGGAGGCCGCCTCGAGCGAGCGCGCCGCCGCGACCATCGCGAGGTCGGTGCCGGCCAGCATGAACGACGTGGCCAGGGTCGCCACGAAGGTGGCGATGACCGGTCCCGTCAGCCAGGACCGCATGCCCCCACGGGTGGGGTCCGCGGGGGAATCCCCGTCGGGGGCCCCGATCTGGGCGGAGGCGTCCGGCTTCTCGGAGACGAGCGCCGGGTTCAGGAACGCCAAGAGCGCCGCCGCGGCGACGGAGAGGAGGGCGAGGATCGCGAGGGTCCAGCCGGTGTCCCACGAGGTGGCGAGCAGGATGCCGATCGTGGGCCCCGCCATGAACGCCATCTCGGTGACCACCGAGTCGAGCGCGAGGGCCGCGCGCCGTTGCGTCGGCGGGACGGCCGCGAGCATGAGTTGCCGGGTGAGGACGAACCACGGCACCGCGAGCAGGCCGACCCCGCCCATGACGAAGAGAAGGGGCCAGTACGAGAGGAACGGCGCGGCCAGGAAGGCCACCGGGAGCAGCGCGATGCTGGGAGCGAGCGTCCGGCGCAGCCCCACGGTGTCGAGGAGGCGACCGCGCAGCGGCGAGGCGAGCGCGATCGCGAGGGTGAACACGGCGGTGAGCAGCCCCGCGCTGGCGTACGTCTGGCCGAGCGACCCGACGACGTGCAGGGTGAGCACCACTCCCGCACCGAACCACGGCGCCTTCCCGAGTGCGCCCAACAGGACCGCCTGCCGCACGGCCGGCAGGCGCCAGATGTCGGCATACGCAGTGAAGTTCACCGCAGAAGACTAGAAGGTCAGGATGATCTTCCCCACATTGTTGCCGCTGGCCAGTAATTCGTGGGCCTCGCGGACCTGGTCGACCGGGAACCGGGTCTCGCGCGCCAGCCTGATCGTGCCCTCGTTGATGAGCGGCCACACCTCGGCGGCGACCCGCGCCACGATCGCGCACTTCTCGTTCACGGGGCGGAACCGGAGCGAGGTCGCGGTGACGGTCGCCCCCTTGGTGAGCAGGGCGTTGAGGTTGAGCTCACCCTTGACGCCACCCTGCAGGCCGATGACGACGAGGCGTCCGCCACGGGCGAGCGACCGGACGTTGGGCTCGAGGTACTTGGCGCCCATGATGTCGAGGATCACGTCGACACCCTTGCCCTGCGTCGCCTCCCTGAGCTGGGTGGCCCAGTCGTCGTGGTAGTCCAGCGCGATGTCGGCACCGAGTTCACGGCAGAGCTGCAGTTTCTCGCTCGAGCCGGCCGTGGTCGCGACGCGGCAGCCGATGGACTTGGCGTACTGGATGGCGAACGAGCCGATCCCGCCCGTGCCGCCGTGGACGAGGATCGTCTCGCCCGGGTGCAGGTGCGCATGGGTGGCGTTCGACACCACGGTCGCGGCCACCTCGATGAGGCCGGCCGCGGTGATCAGGTCGACGCCCCGCGGCGGAGCGATGGCCTGGCCGGCGGGCACGACCACCAACTCGGCGTAGCCGCCGCCGGCGAGCAGGGCGACGCAGGGGTCACCGACTCTCCACCCCTCCACGGCGTCGCCGACGGCCTCGACGTGCCCGGAGACCTCCAGCCCGATGATGTCGCTGATGCCCTTCGGGGGCGGGTAGTGCCCCTGTCGCTGCAGGACGTCCGCACGGTTCACGCCCGCGGCCACGGTGCGGATGAGCAATTCACCCCGCCCGGCCACGGGGGCCTCGACGTCGCTGATCAGGAGGACCTCGGGCCCTCCGGCTTCGGTGGTGGTCACGGCGCGCATGGCCCCACCCTAATGTGTTGCATTTTGTGTGGGCGAAGTACCCCCATCATGACCAGTTCTGCCGACACAAAATGCAGCACGGGTTGGGTGGGCCGCGGTCAAACCCAGCGGGACGGGGCACCTTGGGTAGGATGAACCCGATCTGGCGAGATCGCATAGTGGACTAGTGCAGCCGCCTTGAAAGCGGCCGAGGGGCAACCCTCCGTGGGTTCGAATCCCACTCTCGCCGCGTGGCAGCAGAGGAAACGGACCAGTTCGTCATCACCTCCCGCCCGCCGGTGCGGGCCTTCGCGGTGGCGGCGGCCCTCGCGGTCGTCGGAGCGATCGTGGCGGTGATCCCGGCGCCCGCGCAGTGGCAGACCCTGCTCATCATCCTCGGACTCGTGTTCATCGTGGGTGCCGTCGTCCTCGTGGTGGCTGCGCTCACCGCGTCCCGTCGCCAGCGGGTGCTGGTGGCACTGACCCGGTCCGGCTACCGGGTGGACGGCCCGTCGGGCGTCCGGACCGGCACGTGGGAGGACGTGACCCGCGTGACCGCCTCCCCGGGCCGCATCACGCTGCACCAGGGCGACGACGCGCGCGTCCACCTGGTGGCGCCGGGTGGCCAGACGCCCCAGCTCCACGCGATCGCCTCGGCGATCAGCAGGCGCTTGGACGACAACCGCGGCTACCACGTCTGGCAAGGCTGAGCGAAGGCTCGGCCAAGGCCCCCGATCAGCCGTTGCCCTCCGGGAACGGCTGGGGGTTGTAGGCGCACTCGTCCACGACCGAGGCCGGAGCCGAGGGTTCGGGTGACGCGGACGCCGGGGTGGACGTGCTGGGTCCCGGCCTGACCGCGGCCGTGGGGGAGGGGGCCGGCGTGGCTGTGGCCCCGGGGGCGGTCGTCCCGGGCGCGGCGGTCGGGGCCGGCGTCGGCGGCTTGATCGCCGATTGGACGCGCTCCCGCACCAGGGTCCAGTCGGGGCTGGTCGTGGAGAAGCCGTCCTTGTCGTTCTGGAAGGACACCGACGTCATCGTCGCGTCCTTGACGCGCAGGCCGAGCATGACCATGGCGGGGAGTTGCTTGTTGGGCATGTCCGTGGCGACGATGTTGCTGCCGGCCCTGGTGAGCGCCTCGTAGTTGGCCAGCACCTTGGTCGGCTGGGCCTGCTGGACCACGGCCTGGATCACGCAGCGCTGCCGGGACATCCGGGCGTAGTCGTCGGTCTGGTAGCGGCCGCGCGCGAACCAGAGGGCGTCCTGGCCGTTGAGGTGCTGGTAGGGACCGGGGACGAGCCAGCGGTCCGGCGGGAAGCCGTCGTTGCCCCCGAGGTGGGTGGGGTTCTTGCCCCCCACCGGGATCGGGACGTTCACGTTCACCGTGATGCCACCGAGGGCGTCCACGAACTCGACGAACCCTTCCATGTTGACCATCGCGTAGTAGTCGACCGGGAGGCCCAGGGCCTCACCCACCGACTGCTTGAGGGCCTCCGCGCCCGGATCCTCGGCCTTGTCGAACGTGCCCGGGTCGGCGAGCCGGGGGACGGCGTCGTAGATCGCATTGAGCGCGTAGTTCTGGTCGAGCGGGTCACCGGCGGTGAATCCGTGGGGGAACTTCTTGGCCAGCGGGGATCCGGGTGGGAACGGCATGCGCGCCGTCTGCCGGGGCAGCGAGAACAGCACCGTGTTGCCCGTGGCGGTGTCGATCGAGGCGAGGATCACGGTGTCGGTGCGGGTCCCGGTGCGGTCGGCGCCCGCATCACCGCCGAGGATGAGCAGGTTCAGGCGCTGCTTGCGGGCCCACGGGTCGGTCACGGTGCCGAACGGTTGGTCGTCCCCACCCGCGGGCGTGGCTCCCTCGCTGCCGAACACGCTGTCGACCATGACCGCGGTGTCGCGGATCGACCGGGCCGCGAAGAACGACGGCGCGGTGACGCCCAGGGCGAGGAGCCCGATGGCCAGCGAGCCCACCAGGCGCTGCCCCCAGGTCGGGTTCGAGGGGCGCAGCATGAGGTGGGTGGCGGCGATGCTGCCGGCCCACAGAACGGCGAAGACGGCCACCCCCACCCACACGGCCGTCAGGACTCCCGGCATGACCAGGAACGACAGCGCCTCAGTGCGGGCGAAGAGGGCCCCCACGATCACGAAGGCGGTGGCGAGGAGGGCGATGGAGAGCAGGACGATCCCCACCGGGCGGGCGCGCGTCCGCAGCAGCCCCAACCCCGGCACGATCGTGCCAGCGGCGGCCCAGCCGAGCGAGCCCCCGAAGGTGCGGGCCATCACCACCCGCCGCGGGCGATGGGGTCGCTCGGAGCCAGGGCGTCCGCTGGCGGGGGAGGAGCCGCGCGCGGCTGCGTACACCGCCTCGTGGGGGTGCTCGCGGTCGTTGGGCCCGGTCATCGGGGGTGCCTCCATCCCAGCGTTTATCCCGCGAGCATACTCGTCGCCGGTGTGCCCTTTTGCCGAGCGGCTGGGCGACCGGTAGGCTTGCGGATCGGTCGAGGAGGTGTCGCCTAGTCCGGTCTATGGCGCCCGCCTGCTAAGCGGGTTTGGGGGTTAACCCCATCGCGGGTTCAAATCCCGCCACCTCCGCCGCGTGAACGCCCGGATCCGTGGTCCGGGCGTTCGTCGCGTCCGGGCCCTCGTCCTGTCTGGGGGACTCACTACAGTGCGACCCGTGCCCCTCGACGCCCTGCCCCCCGCGATCGGACCCACCGCACTCGCCGTCGCGCCGCGGCCCGGGCGGTCCGGGGTCACCGGTCTCCTCGCGCCCGGCCTGCTCCACGCCCTCGTCCGCGACCCCGACGGCGGCGTCCGCCACTACGAGCGCGCCCAGGACCGCCCCGACCGCGGCTGGGCGCGCGGTGACCTCGTCAGTCCGGACGCCACGGCTCCCGGCGCGATCGTGGTCACCGGAGCTGCCCTCAACGCGTTCGTGCCCGAGCCCGGCGGCATCGCCCACCACATCCGATCCGCGGCCCCGCGCCGGGCGACCGAGGACGGTCACACCCTCGACCCCGCCACCTGGGGGTCGCGCGGATGGGCCGTCCCGGGCCGCGTGGTCAGCGCCGTCGCGGTGCGCGGTGACGTCGTCCTGGCCGTGGCGGACGCGGGGGGCGTGACCGTGTGGCGACTGCGGGAGGGTCGCTGGCAGGTGGACCACGCCGTCGAGGGTGCTTCTGCGCCGGCGCTGGCCGTTCGGGGAGGCTCGGTGGGGTTGCTGGTCCAGGTGGGTGAAGGGGGCGACCCCGGGCTCCACCTCTGGGAGCGCACCCGCTCCGGGGCGTGGCGCCGGGGCGTCCGCCTCCTGGGTGTCCCCAGTGCCCCCGCCGCCCTGGTCGCGGACGGCGCCGCTTGGCTGGTCGCCGTGCCGCGCGCGGGCGTGGTGGCGACGTACCGCGTCCGGGGGCGGGAGGGGGCGCCGCACGCGACGCTCACCTGGGGAGCCGGCCGCATCGACGGGGTCGCGCTGGTGGCCGGATCACGCGGTGGGGTGCAGGCCGTGACCGCGGAGGAGGGATCGGTGTTCCAGCACCGCCGGACTCCCACGAACGGGTGGTTGCGCGTGAACTGCCTGCGGCTGCACGACACCCAACCCTTCGTGGTCGATCCCCGGGACTCCACCAAGCTCGCCCAGGTCTCGGGGGAGGCGGACAGCCAGCCGGTCCGCGAGGGCGGGCGGCGGTCGACGCTCAGCCGGTCCCGGACGACGTCCGGCGTGCTCGGGACCGACCTCGGCGTGCACGTGCACCACCGCGGGCGCGACTTCCTGCTGTTCGGCGACACCCACTGGGACCGCCGCCCGTGGCTCACGACGCGCGACTCGATCGCGGAGGTCCTCTCCGAGGAGGGGAGCGTGCCCGGGCTGCCACGGGTGGTGTTCCACGGCGCACCGCTGGTGGTGCGCGGCGGGGGCGTGACGATGCGTGAGTACGACGTCCCGCTGGACGGGTTCTCCCTCGACGGGGACTTCCACGCGTTCTTCACCTCGAACCACTTCGCCGGCGGGCAGGTGATGGGGCGCTCGGTCCTCACCCGGGCCGCCGACCCGGCGCTCACGATCAATCCGCGGGCACGGCTGCGGGGTGTCGCCTTCGACCACCTGGGGACCTTCTCCAGGCGGTACTTCCTCAACGTGTCCGTGCAGCCGGTACCCGCGGCGTCCCTGCCCGGCTACGGCGGGGAGGGTGAGGTTCTGCTGGTGTTCGGTTCCGGCCCGTACCGCGCGGGCGACCTGCGCCTGGCCGTCCTCGACCCCCGATCGGACGCGGTGCGTGCCACCCTCGCGGGGGGCCGGGGCGTCGCGGCGTGGCCGGGACGCGTGTTCCCCCTGCTCGGACGCCTCGACCGCCGGACCATCACCGAGGGCGTCCGCTACTTCGCCGGCCTGACCGACGGCGAGCCCGTGTGGTCGGAGCGCGAGGCGGACGCCCGCCCGCTGCTCCAGCCGGGGGCGTTCGGCGAGTTGTCGGTGAGGTGGGTCCCCGAGGTGGGGAGGTTCCTGCTGCTCGCGGCCTCCGGCCCGGGGGACCCGATCGGGCTCGCCGTCACGTTGCGGACGGCCCAGAACCCCTGGGGCCCGTGGTCGCCGCGGCGGCGGCTCCTGGACTGGGTCGCCCGCGGCATGTGGTTCGACGACCCCTATGCGCGGTTCATCAAGGCAGTTGCCGACGGCACGGACCCCGTCGGGGACCGCATCTTCCGCGGCCAGCGGGACGCCACCGGCGCCGCCTATGCCCCGTACTTCTACGGCGCACGCCTGGACGGCGACGACCTCGTGCTGCGTTACACGTTGTCGACGTGGAATCCCTACCAGGTGGTGCTCATGGAGCATCGGCTCTCGGCGGCCGATGTCGGGCAACGCCCGATAGCGTGACCCCATGGCCAGCTACGACGAGCTCGACCGCACGCTGACGCGGGTCGCCACCGAACACGCGGACGCCGTCGCGGACGTCGTCCGCGTGGTGCGCGGAGGGTCGTCCGGGGAGGACCGGACGCCCGCGGAGGCGATCCGGGTGTTGAACGGCTGGTACCTGCGCCAGCAGGCGACGGATGCGGGAGTGCGTGCCGTGCCGGGACGAGTGGGAGGCGTCGTCGGGGCGCTGCGCCCGGAGCCGATGGCATCGCTCGACCGCACGATGGTCTATCTGCTGGCGTTGGCACGCCTCCACGGCGTGAACCTGGACGACCCCGATCGCCGCAAGGCGCTGCTCGTGGCGGTGCTGCTCGGCGATGAGGGGGCCCGGCTGGCCACCTCGGCGGTGGTCGGCTCCGGATCGGGGGCGGCGTGGGCGCGCCGGTTGGTGTCGCTGCCGAGGGTGGGGAACCCGCTGGTCGGCCGGCTCGTCGGTGCCGCCGTCGACACCGGTCTGGCGGTGGTGCTGGCGGCCGGTGGTGAGTCGATCCAGGCGCGCGCCGTCGTCGCCCAGGCCCAGCGGGCGTTCGGTGAGCCCCCGGCAGCGTTCCCGGGGCAGCCGCCGCGCGCATCGCGGCTGGCGGCGTCCCCGTCGCCCGGGCCGGTACCCAAGCCGGTGGACCGCTCGGCGATGGGCGCGGCCGCGGCGGAGCCCATGACCGCCAGCGGTATTCGTGCCCGGGCCCTGGCCCGGGCGCTGCACAAGGCGAAGAAGCGACCCGAGAGCTGACAGCACGGCCCGCCCCGCGCCGGACGCCGAAGGCCCGGCCCCACACAGGGGGCCGGGCCTTCGGTTGATCAGCCGGTGGATCAGCGAGCGGCGTCGGAGGAGGGGTCGATCCGATCGCGCAGGTGGTCGAGCTGGTCCTTGAGGGCTTGGGGCAGCTTGTGACCGAACTGCTTGAAGTACTCCTCGGTCAGGTCGGCCTCCTTCGCCCACGCCTCGGCGTCGAGGGTGAAGATCTTGTCCAGGCTGGTCTCGTCGATGGCGAGGCCGTCGACGTTGAGGTCACCCTTCTTGGGCAGCTGGCCGGAGATCGCCGGGACGGCTTCGACCTCGCCGAGCACGCGCTTGATCGCCCACTCGATGGGACGGCTGTTGTCGCCGAAGCCCGGCCACAGGAACTTGCCGTTCTCGTCCTTGCGGAACCAGTTGACCTGGAAGATCTTCGGGGCCTTGTCGCCGAGGACCTTGCCCATGTCGAGCCAGTGCTGCCAGTAGTCGGCCATGTTGTAGCCGCAGAAGGGGAGCATCGCGAAGGGGTCGCGGCGCAGCGAGCCGACCGAACCCTCAGCGGCGGCCGTCTGTTCCGAGGAGACGGTGGCGCCGATGAAGACGCCGTGCTCCCAGTCGTAGGCCTCGGCGACCAGCGGCACGTTGGACGCGCGGCGTCCGCCGAACAGGATGATGTCGACGGGGACGCCGGCCGGGTCCTCCCAGTTCGGGGCGATGGTCTCGGCCTGGTCGGCGCTGACGGTGAAGCGCGAGTTCGGGTGCGCGGCGGGCTCGGTGGACTCGGGGGTCCAGTCGCGGCCCTTCCAGTCGATGAGGTGCGCCGGCTTCTCGTCGGTCATGCCCTCCCACCAGACGTCGCCGTCGTCGGTCAGCGCCACGTTGGTGAAGATCACGTCGTGGGCGAGCGACTTCAGCGCGATCGGGTTGGTCTTCATGGAGGTGCCGGGGGCGACGCCGAAGAAGCCGGCCTCGGGGTTGATGGCGTAGAGGCGGCCGTCGGAACCGGGGCGCATCCAGGCGATGTCGTCGCCGACCGTCTCGACCTTCAGGCCGGGGATCGTGGGCTGGAGCATGGCCAGGTTGGTCTTGCCGCAGGCGCTCGGGAACGCCGCGGTCAGGTAGAGCTCCTTGTTGTCGGCCTCGCGGGTGAGCTTGAGGATGAGCATGTGCTCGGCCATCCAGCCATCGCGGCGGGCCATCGTCGACGCGATGCGGAGGGCGAAGCACTTCTTGCCCAGCAGCGCGTTGCCGCCGTAGCCGGAGCCGTAGGAGATGATCTCGTTGGTCTCGGGGAAGTGGGTGATGTACTTGTCGTCGTTGCACGGCCAGGCGACGTCGTCGCGCTGGTTGCCCAGGGCGTCCACCAGCGGGTACCCGACCGAGTGCAGGGCCTTGACCCACGGGGCACCCTTGGCGATCCGGTCGAGCGCCTCGGAGCCCATGCGAGTCATGATGCGCATGTTGAGGACGACGTACTCGGAGTCGGAGATCTCGACGCCCAGCTGCGAGATGTCGCCGTCGAGGGGGCCCATCGAGAAGGGGATGACGAACATCGTGCGGCCACGCATCGCGCCGTCGAAGCGTTCGTTGAGGATGGCGCGCATCTGGTTCGGTTCGGCCCAGTTGTTTGTGGGGCCGGCGTCCTCCTCCTTCTCGGAGCAGATGTAGGTGCGCGACTCGACACGTGCGACGTCGGAGGGGGCGGAACGAGCGAGGTAGGAGTTCGGACGCTTCTCCTCGTTCAGCTTGATGAACACCCCGGAGTCGACGAGCTGCTGGTTCAGGCGGTCGCGCTCAGCCTCGGAGCCGTCGACCCAGTGGATGGCGTCCGGCTTGGTGAGAGCGGCGACGTCCTCGACCCAGGCGACGAGGTCTGCCGGGGCGTGGGCGGGCGCGTTGTTCGGGATGGTCTCGACGGTCATAGTGCTCCTTTGCGTGCGGCCGACGGAGAGACTCCGGGGCTTCTTTGACCAAGTTCCTCTGCCTTCATCGTGCACCAACTGCGCGCTTTTCACACAAACGATGTGACCGGGCACTACACTGGCCAGCCCCCTAGGTCAAGTGGTTTAAATAACTAATAAGCTTGGTTGCGTCAGGTTGCCAGGCCGGCGTCGGCTTCGCCGAAGGCGTGGCGGGTCCGGACGCCTCGAGCGGGGTCGCCGGCTGCCGGCGCGAGCGGGCCTCGGGGGAGGCGTGGGGGCTCACGGGGAGGGGATTGTTGCCGTACGCGTGGTCCGGATTGGCGGTCGGCGGCCGGAGAGGGTAAAGTAACGACTCGGTCGCTGGCCGATGCGCTTGTAGCTTAATGGATAGAGCATCTGACTACGGATCAGAAGGTTGGGGGTTCGAGTCCCTCCAAGCGCGCGATAGCCCCCCAGGTGACAGCCTGGGGGGCTTTTTGCGCCGCTGGCTTCCTGCTGGGTCTCGGTCGCGCAGTGGGCCCGGGGCGGCCGGGTCAGCTGAAGGTCCGGGCGATTCTGGACGCAGCCGTGGGCCTCCCCCGAGAGATGCATCAACGACTTGGCCAGCTTGGGCGACCCTGAGCCTCATCAACCCCGGCGATCCATCCACCACCCGTGGGAGTGGGCGGCGAAGGACGCCGGCGCGACGGGGGGCGGACCATCCTTCAGATCCGTCACGTACGTGGACGGGTCGAGTGTGTGGCGTCCTGAAGCGTGGCCCGCCCACCCGTTCGACTGCCCGTCCCGGCACTTGCTCATTCAGGTGATGACGGTTTCTGGGGTCTCGGTCACCGAGTAGTAGGCCAGTGCTTCGGGGGCGGGTTCACGCCACCGGTCGGGATCGTTCAGGAAGCTGAGCAGGACCCGCCACCCCGCCCCGACGCTGACCGCGTGCGGTCCGGCAATGGCGCGGCTGATCTCGGTGGGCGCCCATCGACTGCTCAGTTGGCGACTGGCCAACTCGCGGCGGAGTGGTTCCTCGATGTGCGGGAACAACTGTTCCAGCAAGCCGCCGAGGACGACGGCGGGGCTGTCGCACAGGTTGAGGTAAGCGGCCAACCCGCGACCGAGGTGGACGCCCGCATTGTGCACCGCCTGCAGTGCGCGCCGATCATTGCGGTGCAGCGCTGCAAACAGCTTTCCTACGGGAGTCCTGGCATCGAGCCCGGCGGCCGTCAAGAGTGCCTGCCGCCCGACTACGGTTTCAAGGCAGCCGGTCGCGCCACAAGAGCACGGTGCGTGTGAGTCGGTCACCACGATGTGGCCCAACTCGCCAGCCCATCCGCGCGAGCCGGTGACGATCTCGCCGTTCCGTACCAAGGCCGAGCCGAGGCCGGTGGACCCCGTGACGTAGACGAAGTCGTCGATGGGCCGATCGGACCGGCGCCTGGCCATGCGCTCGGCGAAGGCAGCGAGTGTGGCCGAGTTGTCGAACACCAACGAGACATCTGGGGCGACGTGCGGTCGGACTTGGCTGAGGACGTCGACATCCCACCACCCCAGATTGGGCGCCGCCAGTAGCTTGCCCTGCGCTCGGTTGAGCAGCCCGGGGATACCGCATGCGATGCCCACCAGATTCATCTGGGCCGCCTTGATCTGTTGCGCAAGGCGGGCGAACGTGGCTCCGACGTGGTCGAGGACCGACTCTGAGCCTCGACGGCTCTGGGGAAGCTCTTCGTAGTGTTCGCTCAGGATGGCGCCGGTCAAGTCGACGACGCACACCTCGAATGCGTCCGAGGTGATCTCGGCCCCGATGGCCACGTGTGTGTGCGGGGCAGGGTGCAGCGGCACCGACGGACGCCCGCTCCCCTGGCTCCGCGTTCCCCTTTCCACGAGGATGCCGTGGGTGATCAGGTGTTCGATGAGGCGCGTGACGGTTGAGCGATTCAACCCTGTCGCCTGCGCCAAGTCGGCCCTGCAGCGCGGATCTACGGACGTCACGGCCGCGGCGGCGAGGAGTGCGAGGTTGTGGCGGCGCACCATTTCGGTCCGCACGCCTCCTCCACGGGGCGCACCGGCGTCGGTCGTGCCGGTGTCGACGATCAGCGCTGGAAACATCAGTGTCTCCTCCTTGGTTAGCGAGTGTATCGACCCCAACCGTTTGGCCGGCCACCCATCTTAGTTGTGCGGTACGCAGAATACGCTCCTCTTTGGCTTAGCCGTCACGACCGCTGAGTGCGGGTTCGAGGGGTGGTGGGGCCTGATCTACGCTCAGTCTTGACACGTCCTACGTCGCGTCGTAAGTTGTGGCCAGCAACAAACTAGTTGGATTGTACGAGAGGTTCTGCGATGGGGCGGACGTTGGTGGCTGGTGTCGATTCCTCGACTCAGTCGTGCAAGGTGATGATCCACGATGCCGACACGGGTGCGCTGGTGCGCTCCGGCGTCGCGCGTCACACAGCAGGGACGGAGATCGACCCTGAGGTGTGGTGGCGTGCCTTCAAGGAGGCATCCCGGCAGGCCGGCGGCCTCTCGGACGTCTCCGCCATCGCGGTGGCGGGTCAGCAGCACGGCATGGTGGCCCTCGACGAGGCGGGCAAGGTTGTCCGCGATGCCATCCTGTGGAACGACACCCGGTCCGGGCAGGACGCCGACGACCTGATCAACGACCTCGGTGCGGGGGACGCCGACCGCGGGGCCCAGCAGTGGGCGGATCGCGTCTGCGTCGTGCCGGTTGCCTCCTTCACCGTCACGAAGCTGCGGTGGATGGCTCGCCACGAACCGGCCAACATGAAGCGAACAGCCGCCATCGCGCTGCCGCACGACTGGCTCAGCTGGCGCCTCAGGGGTGACGCCCCGATCGACGCACTCGTCACCGATCGTTCGGACGCCTCGGGAACCGGCTACTTCGACCCCGTCACGAACACCTACTGCCCCGACATCCTCGAGCTGGCCATGGGGTCGAAACAGCAGTTGACGCTACCGGCCGTGGTCGGCCACCGCGAGGAGGCGGGCCGGGTCGTCATCGACGGCCGTGAGATGGTCCTGGGTGCCGGGGCGGGGGACAACGCCGGTGCGGCACTCGGGCTCGATCTGCGTCCGGGCGACGTGGCCATGTCGATCGGAACGTCCGGAGTGGTGTCCCTTGTCTCGGCAGCGCCCACGCACGACCCTTCCGGGCTGGTGGCAGGGTTCGCCGACGCGGCTGGTCAGTACCTGCCCCTCGTCTGCACCCTGAACGCTTCGCGCGTCGTCGACGTCTTCGCCGACCTGCTGGGCGTCGACCACCGCGGCTTCAGCGAGTTGGCGCTGTCGGCGCCACCCGGCGCCGAGGGCTTGGTCGTCATCCCCTACCTCGAGGGGGAGCGGACGCCGAATCTGCCGAACGCGGCGGGGGCGATTCATGGCGTCCGGCTGGGGAACATGAGCCCCGCCAACCTGGCCCGGGCGGCTGTGGAGGGCATGCTCTGCGGCGTCGGCGAGGGCATCCGCGCCATGCGGGCCCTGGGTGTCCCGGTCTCGTGTGTCCGTCTGATCGGGGGCGGGGCGCGCAGCGACGCCGTCCGGCGCATCGCGCCGCTGGTCCTCGACCTGCCCGTGACCGTGCCGGAGCACGGCGAGTACGTCGCTGACGGCGCTGCCCGCCAAGCGGCCTGGGTGCTGTCAGGCGCGGAGCAGCCGCCCGCCTGGGTGCCCCGTCTCTCGTCACAGTTCGTGGGGGAGCACCTCCCCTTCATCCAGGAGCGATACCAGGAGGTCTGCCCCCTGGTGTCCGAGCGCGCGTGACCGAAGGAGGAGAGTCACATGACTGACACCAAGCTGCGCGTCGAGAACATCGAGAAGTCGTTCCCGGGCGTCCGGGCCCTCAGCAACGTGAGCTTCGAGGTGCGTCGCGGCACCGTCCACGCGCTCTGCGGGGAGAACGGGGCCGGCAAGTCGACACTCATGAAGATCATCAACGGGCTGTACCAGCCCGATGCTGGCCGCATCTACCTCGACGGCCACCAGGTGACCATCAGGAATCCGATTCAGGCACACGACTTGGGCATCGCGATGATCGCCCAGGAGCTCAATTACGTCCCCCACATCACTGTGGCGGAGAACCTGTTCCTCGGACGCCTGCCCCTGAAGGCGGGTCGCATCGACTGGGGCCGCGTCCGGCGTGAAACGCGCGAGCTGCTCGCCGCCGAGGGGCTGCCCTACTCGCCGGACCAGAAGCTCAACACGCTCACCGTGTCCGACATCCAGATGCTGGAGATCCTGCGCGCGGTCTACCACAAGGCCGACGTCATCATCATGGACGAGCCCACGTCGGCCATCGCCCACCGCGAGGTCGTCGCGCTGTTCGAGAAGATCGCCACCCTGCGAGAGCGGGGGGTGTCGATCATCTACATCTCCCACAAGATGGACGAGGTCTTCCAGATCGCTGACGACATCACGGTCCTGCGAGACGGCGAGGTCGTGAGCACCGATCGCGCCAAGGACCTGGACCTCGACACCGTCATCGCCCGCATGGTGGGGCGCCGGCTCGACAACCAGTTCCCCAAGGAGGAACTCCCGCTCGGGGACGTGGTTCTGGAGGTGCGTGACCTGCACCGGGCAGACACGTTCACGGACGTCAACCTGCACGTGCGCGAAGGGGAGATCGTCGGTCTGGCCGGCCTCGTGGGAGCCGGACGCAGCGAGCTCGTCGAGACGATGTTCGGCTTGGCCGGCCACGACAGCGGCGAGGTGCTCGTCCGTGGCGAAATCCTGAACGGGGCCACTCCCGCCAAGGCGATCAAGAGGGGGGTCGCCATGCTGCCGGAGGACAGGCGGCTGGCGGGCATCATCCCGATGCTGAGCGTCAAGCTCAACGCGACCCTGTCGAGCCTCGGGAAGGTCATCTTCCGTGGGCTCAACCACCCGAAGGTCGAGCGCGACATCGTCGCGAGCTACTTCAAGCGCATGAACGTCAAGACCCCCAGCCTCGAGACCGCGATCGCCTCGCTGTCGGGAGGCAACCAGCAGAAGGTGCTTCTCGCCAAATGGATGCTGACCGACCCCCACGTGCTGCTCCTCGATGAACCGACCCGCGGCGTCGACGTCGGCGCCAAGTTCGAGATCTACCGACTCATGACCGATCTGGCCAGCCAAGGGAAAGGCATCCTGATGATCTCATCCGAACTCCCCGAACTCATCGGGATGTGTGACCGCATCTACGTGATGAGCCAAGGGCGCCTCACCGGCGAACTCGCGCGAGGCGAGTTCAGCCAGGAGCGCATCCTGAGGCTCGCCATGGCAGAGATCGACTGAAGGGGAGGAGGTGAAAACAATGCGTTCACTGCGCGAAAAGATCGACCTGCAGCGCTACTCGATCTACATCATCCTGTTCCTGATGATTGTTGCATCATCGTTCCTGAGCCCGAACTTCCTCACCGAGGCGAACCTCGTCAACATCCCGCGCCAGCTGGCGGTGACCACCATCCTGGCCTTCGGCGCGATGATGCTCATCGTCTGCGGGATGATCGACCTCTCTGCCGGATCGGTCCTGGCCCTGGCGGGTGTGCTGTCGGTGGTCACGTTCAAAGCCACGGGCAGCATGTGGCTGGCGGTCGCCGTCGCCCTGCTGATCGGGGTGGCGTGCAACATCATCAATGCCGTCATGGTGGCCAACTTCAACACGCCTCCCTTCATCGCGACGCTTGCCATGGCGATGGTGGCTCGCGGTGCGGTGCTCCTCTACACCAAGGGCCAGAACATCCTGCAGCTGGGTGACTACACGAAGCTCGGCCAAGGGTCCCTCGGTCCCATCCCGATCCCCGTCCTCTTCCTCGTTGGTGTCACCGCCATCGTCTGGTACCTGATGACCCAGACCAAGTACGGCCGTGCCCTTTACGCCATCGGAGGCAACGAGGCCGCTGCCCGGGCGTCCGGCATCAACGTGATCAGGACGAAGTATCAGGCCTACATCCTGAACGGCCTGCTGGTGGGCCTGGCGGGAGTCCTGTTCATGTCGCGTGTCAACGCCGGTCTGCCGAACGGCGCGGTCGGCTACGAGATGGAGGGCCTGACGTCCGCCATCGTCGGCGGCACCAGCTTCACCGGCGGCATCGGCACGACGATGGGTACCCTCGCGGGTTCCTTCATCATCGGCCTGCTGAACAACATCATGAATCTGACCGGTGTCGACTCGTACGTCCAACAGATCACCAAGGGCGCGATCATCGCGATCGCGGTCATCTACGACATCGCCAGCAAGAAGGGCAAGAAGACCCGGGTCATCCTCAAGGAGGGGCCTCCGCACCAGACGTCCTCAAGTGTGGACGGCAGCCCGCCTACAGGGGCATCTGTCAGTCCAGTGAAGGGCTGAGAAGCTCCATCCCGCAATGCCTAGAGCAGAGCACCCGAAGGGCGCGCCTGCCACTCCAGCAACCCACAACCACGAAGGAACCCAACATGTTCAAGCACCGTCGCATGGTCGCCGGCCTCGTCACAACCATCGCAGCGGCCCTGGCGCTCACCTCGTGCGCCGCCTCCGGAACCCCGGCCGCGTCCAACGCCTCCAGCGGAGCCAAGCAGTACCGGGTCGCGTACATCGCCCGGGCCCAGGCTGACTCGTTCGCGGCGTGGCTCGCCAACGAGATGAAGGCCGAAGCGGCGAAGTACCCCGACATGAAGCTCGAGGTTTTCGATGGCGAGGCCAACGACGAGAAGCAGAACACCATGATCGAGAACGCGATCGCGAACCGCTTTGACGCCGTCATCGTGCAGCCCAACAACGGCGAGGCCCAGCGGCCCTACATCGAGAAGGTCGTCGCCGCGAACATCAAGACGATCACCACCAACCCCCGCGTCTCGGACATCCAGGGTGCCTCCTCGGTGGACGCCAACCCGTACGACCAGGGCGCGGTCGTCGCCCAGCGTGCCGTGAACGACGTGCCCCAGAACGCTCGGGTGGTCGTACTCAACGGTCCGGCCGGCAACTTCCACGCGACTGAGCGTCGCAAGGCATGGGCGAGCGAGTTCTTCGCCAAGCGCCCCGACGTGCAGATCGTCGCCGAGAACATCGCCAACTGGAACAAGGACGAGGCGATGCGCATGATGGAGGACTGGATCGTCGCCAACGGCAAGATCGACGCCATCATCTCGATGAACGACAACATGGCAGCTGGCGCACTCGAGGCGGCGGGGACGAAGGGTGACCTGGGCGGCATCCTCGCCTACGGCGTTGACGGCACCCCCGAGGCCACCCTGCTGATCAAGAGCGGCAAGATGAAGGCCACGACCCTGCAAGCCGCAGGCACCCTCGCACAGCTCAACATCAAGGCGGTGCATGACCTGCTCACCGGCAAGGAGACCCAGGTCGACGACAACATCGACAACCCGGTCATCGATGCCACCAACGTCGACCAGTACATCGACATGTACAAGAAGGCCGGCCTGCTCAAGTAGGGCCGCCCGAGGCGGGCGGCATCCGCTTCGTGGTGCCGCCCGCCACGCCCCATCCCCCAAACCTGACTCGAACGAACGGAATGAGAATGTCCCAGCAGTACCCGGAGACGATGTGGGCCAGCGTCCTGACGCCGGATCGTCGCATCGTGCTCGAAGAGCGCCAGACGCCCAAGCCCGCCGCCGACGAGGTACTCATCAAGGTGGGCAGCGTCGGGGTTTGCGGCTCCGACGTGCACTACTACAAGGAGGGACGCATCGGTGACTTCGTCGTCGAGGCGCCTCTCATCCTGGGCCACGAGGCAGGCGGCACCATCGTGGCTGTTGGCGAGGGTGTCCCCGCCGATCGTGTTGGTGAGCGCGTCGCGATCGAGCCTCAACGCTGCTGCCGCGTGTGTGAGTACTGCCGCAGCGGCCGCTACAACCTGTGCCCGTCCATGGAGTTCTACGCCACCCCCCCGATCGACGGCGCGTTCTGCGAGTACGTGACGATCCAAGCCGACTTCGCCTTCACCGTGTCCGATTCCATCAGCGACGACGCCGCGGGGCTCATCGAGCCGCTCAGCGTGGGCATCGCCTCGATCCGCAAGGCCAAGGTGACGCCAGGTTCGTCGCTCCTCATCGCCGGCGGAGGGCCCATCGGCATCATCACGGCGCAGGTGGCCAGGGTGTATGGCGCCACGGAGATCGTGATCACCGACACCAACCTGACCCGCCGCGACATCGCCGCCCGTTACGCGACCGAGTCGCTCGACCCGGCCGCGCTGGGGGGCCGCACGTTCGACAATTTCATCGATTGCTCGGGCGCCACACCGGCCATCGTGGACGGCATCAACCGCACCAGACCCGACGGCGTCGTGGTGCTGGTCGGCATGGGTGCTGACACCCTCCCCCTGCCCGTCGGGGCCGTGACGATGCGGGAATTGAGCGTTACCGGCATCTTCCGCTACACGCAGACCTGGCCTGTGGCCATCCGGATGCTCGAAGCCGGTCTCATCGAACTCGATGCCCTCGTCACCGAGCGCTACGGATTGGACGAGGTGGAGACAGCGCTCGCTGCCCCAGTCGCGGACGGCGGTCTCAAGCGCGTCGTGGTGCCGGGCGCGCGCGGCCTGGGTGGGCGCTGAGGAGCCCGATCGTGTACCTCAACCAGTTGTTCGGCCTCGACGAGGCGGTGTCGATCGTCACGGGCGGTGGCCGGGGAATCGGGCAGGTGCTCGCCGAGGCCTTGGCGAAGGCCGGCAGCGATGTCGCCATCCTGTCCCGGGGCTCGGCCGAGGACACGGTCGCCCTCGTCGAGGCGGCCGGACGCCGCGGGGTCTGGGTTCCCTGTGACGTGACCGATGAGGAGTCGGTGAAGGGGGCGGTCGCCGAAGTGGAGCGCAGGCTCGGCCCGATCCGTGTCCTGGTCAACAACGCTGGCACCTGCATCCATCAGACCTCCTTCGAGGGGACGGTGGCCGACTTCCGGAGCGTCGTCGACACCAACCTGACCGGTCCGTTCATCACCGCTCGCGTGGTGGCGGCCAGCATGAAGGCCGCAGGTACGCCGGGCTCCATCATCAATGTCGCCTCCATCTCGGGCACGATCGTGAACACGCCGCAGATGCAGGCGTCCTACAACGCCTCCAAGGCCGGCTTGATCCATCTCTCACGTTCGCTCGCCTACGAGTTGGTGGGCACGGGCATCCGGGTGAACGCGCTGAGCCCCGGGTACGTCGCCACGCCAATGTCGACGGACACGCCCGACGACCTCCGCGCGGCTTGGGAGCCCCTGTTTCCCATGGGACGCATGGCCGATCCCAACGAGCTGGTCCCCGCCTTGCTGTACTTGACCAGCCCTGCTGCCTCGTACACGACCGGGAGTGACGTGGTGGTCGACGGCGGCTACACGCTCGTCTAACCCATCCGCTCGGGAGCCGGGGGCCCACCCAACGCATGGGTCCCCGGCTCCGTGTCCCTTCACCCGGTGGTGGCGTCCGGCTGCGCTTGCCGATCCGGCCGGGGCCCATCCGCTCGGTCGACCGCGGGTGTCGAGTCAGGCAGCGTCCTCGGCGAACTCGATCGCGTACTTCTTGCTCGCCATCTTCGCCAGGATCGCGGAGATGTGCACACCGGCAGTCCTGGGCGAGAGGTGGCCAGGGCAGCCCCTCGGGCAGGGGAGACCGCCTCTCGGCTCCCCGGTATGGTCGTACCCACGTCGACTCTGTTCACGTCTCGCGGAACTCCCGATGAGGGGACTGTCACATGGACCTGATCCGTCAGTGCGTCGAGCGCTACACGAAAGAACTCGACCTCTTCGCCGAGGTGGCCCGTCTGGCCGCGACGCGCCTGGAGGGCAGCCTGGCGGAAGCCGGTGTGCGCGCCATCGTCACTCACCGCGCCAAGAGTCCCGTCAGGCTCGAGGAGAAGCTGAGGAAGCGTGTGCTCGACAAGGACTACCAGTGCGTCGACGACATGTACGAGGACGTGGTCGACCTGGCCGGTGTCCGCGTGGCGCTGTACTTTCCCGGGGACCGGGAGTTGGTCGGAAGCATCATCAAGCGGAACTTCGTGGAGGTGGAACCGGAACGGGAGTTCCCGAGTGCGAGGCAGCCATCAGCCCTGAAGAAGTTCTCCGGCTATGCCGCCACGCACTACCGGGTCCGCCTGCCCGGCGATGAGGAGGATCCGGCGGGGCGCCGGGCGGGCGCCACCATCGAGATCCAGGTGGCCTCCGTCCTCATGCACGGGTGGGCCGAGGTTGAGCACGACCTGGCCTACAAGCCGACCCAAGGCGGGTTGTCCGCGCGCGAACTGGCCTTGCTGGACCAACTCAACGGGCTCGTCATCGCCGGGGAGATAGCACTGGAGCAATTGCAGGCGGCCGGACAGGAGCGGGTGGGTGAGTTGCACCGCCCCTTCCGCTCCCACTACGACCTCGCCGCGCACCTCGTCCAACTCGCCGAGGATGAACACCACCTGACCTCGGTGCCCGAAGAGGGTCTGGGGCGGGTCGACCTGCTCTTCGAACTCCTCAGTCGCCTGGGACTCGGCACCCCGCACGGGGTGGCGCCCTACCTTCAGCAGTTGCACGGCGACATTGATCGCCGGCCCCTGGCCGAACAGGTCATCAACGCGATCCTGGCTCAAAGCGGGAGCCGCCACGGGGAGGTCGTCGAGACTCGGAGCGGACGGGACCTCCCCGACCCGCCGGCCGATCGGCACGACCACGAGGTCGCAGCCACTTTCTTGTCGGAGTGGATCACATTGGAGAGAACGCTCCGACGCGTCCTGCCGCCCCTGGACCAGGGCTCCCATCCGCTGCGGGGGGAGGTGCTCGCCGGCTCTGGCCTGCTCGACCCGGACGACGTCCGCGAACTCGAGCGGATGTGGCGGCTGCGGAACGCGGTGGTGCACGGGAGTGGAATCCCGAGCAGGTCGGTCCTGACCGATGCGGCGGGGAGCGTCCGCATGCTGGCCGAGCGTTTGGCCGGTGCGTTGGGGGTCGATGCCCGCGACGCCGCGCCGGTACCGCTGGGCGGCGACGACGCTGCGCCACCCGAAGACCGCCGTGACACGCTCGGAAGGAGATCGTCATGGCGATGAGGGAATGGCTCGAGCGGCCGCTGGCGTTGACGAGCACACTCACGGCCGCCACCGCCGTGTCGGGGTCGCTCGCCACCGATCCCCGTTCGACGTGGTACCAAGCGCTGGACAAGCCCCGTTGGAAACCCGCCGGCTGGGTGTTCCCCCTGGTGTGGATGGCTCTCTACTCCAGCATCGCGGTGGCCAGCGCCAAGGTGATCGAGGACCTCGAGGCCGAGGGGGCCTCGTCCTCCGCAGACCGGTACCGAAAGGCCCTCGTGGTGAACCTGGTGCTGAACCAGGGGTGGAGTTGGGTCTTCTTCAAGGCACACAGGCTCGGCCCGGCGACGGCGCTCGCCGGCCTCCTGGCCGCCAGTTCGTGGGATCTGGCCCGCCGCGCAGGGCAAACCGGGAGCAGCGGGGTGTTCGCCCTGGCGCCCTACGCGGTGTGGTGCAGTTTCGCGACGGTCCTCACCGGGGAGATCCGCCGCCGGAACCGCCCCGGGGTCAGGCCACCGGCTCCCGCTCCGGTCGCTCCTCGGGGGTGACCTCACGGTTCGTGTCCCCGGCCCCGGCGACCACCGCGTGACGCGGCTGGTTCCGGCGCGGCCACCAGAACGCGTCGCCGAGCAGGATGGCGATGGCGGGGACGAGGACGGTCCGCACCAGCAGGGTGTCGAGCAGGACGCCGACGCCGATCACCACGCCGATCTGGGCCAGCACCACCAGGGGCAGCACGCCGAGCACGGCGAACACCGCGGCCAGCAGGATGCCCGCGCTGGTGATGACGCCACCGGTCGCCGTCAGGGCCCTCAGCATGCCGCGCTTGCTGCCGTGCGAGCGGCCCTCCTCCCTGGCCCGCGTGACCAGGAAGATGTTGTAGTCGATGCCCAGTGCCACCAGGAACAGGAAGGTCAGCAGGGGCACGCTGGAATCGAGTCGCTCGAAGCCGAGCACCTGGACGAACAACACCCACGAGGCGCCGAGCGCTGCCACGTACGTCCCCAGCACGGTCGCGACGAGCACGAGCGGCGCCACGAGGGATCGCAGCAGGATGACCAGGATGCCGAGCACCAGGGCGAGGATGAGGGGGATGATCGTGCGCTGGTCCTGGGCCGCGCCGTCCCGGCTGTCGACGGACTGGGCCTCGGTGCCGCCCACGAAGGTGGGTTCGAGGCCGTCGAACGCCGCCCTGAGGTCGCGCACCACCTGCCGCGCCTCATTGCTGCCCGGCTCGGGCTCGAGCACGACGCGCACCTGGGTGAGCTCGTCCGCCGTCCCGGCCACGGTGGCCGACACGACGCCGGGCACGCCCTCGGCGATCTCGGCGACGCGCTCCCCGTCGTCCTCGGTGATGACGAGGGCGGGGTCGGACTGGCCCGCGGGGAAGGACTCGCCGAGGCGGTCCAGCGCGACGATGGCCTCCGGCTTCCGCAGGAACTGGTCGGACGGGCCCAGCCCGGTCTCGATGCGGAACAGGCCGGAACCCAGGACCGCGAGCAGCGCGAGGCTGGCCACGACGAAGGCGATGGGACGGCGCGCCACCTGGGTGCCGACCCGCGCCCACACCGACCGGCCGCTGTCGACGAGCGCGGCGTCCCCCACGCGGGGGATCAGGGGCCAGAACACCCAGCGGCCGAAGAGGACCAGCACCGACGGCAGCACGACGAGGGCGTACCCGGCGGCGATGACGATGCCGACCGCGCTGGCCAGGCCCAGGCCGCGGGTGGCCGGGAACACGGACAGCAGGAGGGTCAGGACGCCCAGCACGACGGTGGAGGCGCTCGTGAGCACGGCCTCCCCGGAGTGGCGCAGTGACGTGCGCATCGCCTGGAAGCGATCCGCGGTGCCCCGCAGTTCGTCGCGGTAGCGCGAGATGAGGAGCAGGGCGTAGTTGGTGCCCGCACCGAACACCAGCACGGACAGGACGCCGACGGTGGATTCGTCCCACGGCACCCCGGTGAGGCGAAGGGTGTGCGTGGCCAGGATGGCAGCGAGCCGGTCGGCCAGGCCGACGACGAGCAGCGGGATGATCCACAGGACCGGGCTGCGGTAGGTCAGCAGCAGGAGGAGGGCGACCACCGCGGCGGTGGCGGCCAGCAGCCGGACGTTGGCCCCGGTGAAGACGGCACCCAGGTCTGCGCGGATGCCGGCGGGGCCGGTCACCTGCACGTCCACGCCCTCGCCGGCCTCCGCGCGGAGCTCGGCGCGCAGGGTCTCGACGGCGTCGCGGTTCTCGGTCGCGGAGTCGGCCTCGACGCTGATGGTGCCGAAGGCGGCCGTCCCATCCTCGCTCACGATCGGCAGGGGTGGGACGCCGGGGGGCGGGCCTGCGGCGTCCGTACCGCCCACGCCGGGGGGCGGGCCTGCGGGGATGGCGTCCGCGGGGAGGCGGCTGAGCAGCGACTCGCGGGCTGCTGCGACCTGCTCGTCGGTCAGCTCCGTCCCGTCGGCCGACGTCCACAGGATCAGGGCCGTGGCGTCGCCCTCCTGGGGGAAGCGCCCCGACAGGTCGACCACGCGCGTGCTCTCGAAGCCCTGGGCGAGGGAGTCGGTCGGGGAAGCGTCACGCTCGGCCTCCGGGATGAAGCCGATGAACAGGCCTGCGACGAGGACGAAGAAGAGCGCGACGAACCACGATCGCCGACGGTCGATGAAGAGGGAAGGGGTGGGCATGGGGTTCTCCTGGGCGAATCGGTGGGCGGTGCGGTGCGGTGCGGGGTGGGGGATCACTCGGCGGACTCGAGGGCGGCGAGCGCCTCGAGCCGGTCGTTCAGGCACCAGCTCATGAAGCGGAGGAACGCGCCCACGGCGCGGAGTTCCTCCGGGGTGAGTGTCTTGAGGTAGTCGTCGCTGTCGTCCATGAGCGGGCGCATCAGCGTCATGATCCGGGTCCACCCCAGAGGCGTGGCCTCAAGGGTCACCTGGCGGCGGTCGACATCACCCCGGCGCCGCACCACGTAGCCGGCGCGCTCGAGCCGGTCGACCAGGGCGGAGGTCGTGGCCGCCGACGTACCCAGCGCCGTCCCCAGCGCTGAGAGCGTGACGGCCTTGTCACGAGGCATTTGCAGGAGGGTGGACAGGGCGCGGTAGTCCGTTGCGTTGACTCCGAGCAGACGCGCCAGCTCCCGCTCGAGCTCGTTCGACTTGAAGATGATCGCCTGCATCGCGAACGCCTCTGGTTGATAAGGGGGAGCCATGGTGCGCCTTTCGCCGTGGACCACTCGAGAGTAAGCTCAAGCCAATGGAAAATCAAACCGTTTTGACTAAAGACCTGCGTTTGCCCCGTCCACGTCATGAGAGGACCGATGGAGCCCACCGACCGCACAGCGCTCGTCACCCTGCTCCTGACCCGCGTCAGCGGCGTCCCCTTGGTGGAGAAGAAGGCCGAAGCCAGGTGGGAGGGTCGGGCCGACTACGAGGCGTACAAGAAGGCCACACCCGTCCTCGTCCCCAAGCTGGGGCGCAGGGGGTGATCCCGGCGCGAGCCGCCGGCGCCGACCACCTCAAACCCGCGGCGTCCGGGGGCGTTCGCAGCTGAACATCACCGTCCGGATGCGTCGCTCGGCGAGGTTCGCCACCTGGTTGGCGGCCATGGTGCCGAACGAGTCCCCGAGGAAGGCCGCGAAGGTGATGGGCGGCGGTCCTTCGCTCTCGATCCGGGCCCGCACCTGCTGGAACCACGTGAGGCCCTCGTCGGAGGAATCGACCGCACGGATGGCGTCGAACCCTGCCGCGGAGAGCATGTCGCCTGTCTCGTCCGGTGTGGCGAGGAAGCTGGTGGAGGGGTCCTCGGCCCAGGGCACCGGGTAACGGACCGGACCGCCTTCGCCCTGGAGCACGTCATAGACGACGAACCTGCCCCCCGGCTTCAACACCCGGAACGCCTCGGCGTAGAGGGCCGGCTTGTCGGGGATGTTCATGGCCACGTGCACGGTGAACGCGGCGTCCATGGTGGCGTCGGGCAGTCCGGTGGCCGTGGCGTCCCCCACCTGGAAGTGGGTGCGATCGGACAGGCCCGTCCACTGCGACAGGAGGGAGGCCACCTCGCAGAACTCCGGGGTGATGTCCACGCCGGTGACCTGGCACCCGGACACCTCGGCGAGCGTCCTGGCCGGGCCCCCGAGGCCGCTGCCGAGGTCGAGCACGTGGGAGTCGGTGGAGAGGTCGAGTGCCTCGGCGATTTCCAAGGACGCTGCGCGACCCCGGATGTGGAACTCATCCAAGGGCGCCAGGTCGGTCGTGCGCAGCGTGGCCCGGTCCAGGCCGGCGGCGTCCAGCGCTGCGGTGATGCCTGCCACGAGCTGCCCCGGGCCGGTGTAGAACCGCGCAACCGCATTCATGGCGCAATCGTCGCACCGGGTGGTTGCGCTGTCGATGGGAGAGTTGCTCAACCTCAGACCGGGTCGCGTGGGGGGCCACTCCGGGGTCGGCTGCCTCACCAACGACGGTCAGTGCAATGGCGTGCCTGTGGAGAACTCGCCCGCGGACTCGTCGCCCTGTGGACAGTCGGTGGGGCCCCACCGGGGGATGGCAAGCTGGGGGTGACCCCAACGAGGAGCACCCCATGCCCATCTTCGTTCGTTCCGTCATCCCGCTCGCCGGGTTCCTGATCCTCGCCGGTTGTTCCCCGGCTCAGCCGCCGACTGCGGCGTCCACCCCAACCCCGACCGTCCCTGTCTGTGTTCCGCTCGACGGTGCGACGCCGTTCCCTTGTACGCAGGCCGACTTCGAGTCGTTGGCTGAGCAGAGGGCGTTGTACGAAGAGGCGGAGGAGGTCTTGCGTCGCTACCAAGCAGAAGTTGAGAGGCAGGAAGTCGACTGGCATCTACGCGAGATGACGTCGGAGTTCGAAGCGACGACAACCGGAGACTTTACGGAATTCAATCGCCAGTTGATCGAGCTAGATCGGCGCGACAAGGCCAAGCGAGTCACCGGGCCGGCGCCGATAGTTTGGGTGAAACCTCGCCCGCAAGATTCAAAGAATGGGTCGATCGCGACGCTCCGTGCATGCATGGATGGCACTCAGGCGGACTACGTGACAGAGACTGTTACTGCCCCGACACCAGGAGCGGCATTCGAGTACAGCTTCTACTTTTCGCGCGAGGGGCACGCGCTCAAGATTGTCACTTCGAGTTTCAAGAAGGTTGTGACGTGCTGAGCCGCAGTGTTGGAGTGCTGGTGGTCATGGGAACTCTGACCATCTACGGAGCTCCTGCGCTCTTTGCAGAAGAAGTTTCCGGGCACGCTGGCCTGCGGGACGCTACCGTTCGCTGGCAGGCAAAGAAGCAGACTTCCTCGGGAAGCCGTTCGGGTCAGGATGGTGCCTCACAGTCTGACATCCCGGCCGGGTCAACCCAGACTCTCAAGAGGGGCCCTGGCGGAGGCGCCCCCGCCCCGCTTCCTGAGTACGACCCCCTCCAGAACAACGCGCCGGCCGCGCTGTACTCCCGAGCCTTCATCCCCGAGTGCTGGAACGCCGGCGTGGAACTGGCGGAGTGCCTCCCGTCGATTCCCGGCGACCCGACCGCTCCGGGTGCCGGCGGCGCCGCGGCCCCGGCACCGCCCACGCGAGCCCAGGTGGAGGCCGTGGTGCGCTCGCTGGTGGCACGGCTGCGACTGCCCGATGCCGTGCCACAGGTCGGCCCGGACCCGTCGGTGAACGAGTGGAACATGGCCGTGGTGGGACATCCCCTGTGGTTGTGGGTGGAGGGCCCCACGCAGGTGAACACCAACGTGTCCGGCTATGGCGTCACCATCCGGATGGACGCCCGTCGCGTGGGGCTGTCCTTCGCCATGGGGGATGGCGCGGTCGTCCGGTGCTCGGCCACGACCCCGTACCCCGTCGGGGTCGAGCCGGGTACCCCCTCACCCACCTGCGGCCACACCTACTCCAAGGCCTCCCTCCCGCAGGGCAGCTACCGGGTCACGGCGACCGCACACTGGGCGATCAACTGGTCTGCGATCGGCTACTCCGGCACGATCCCGCTCGACATCGACGACTCCCGGGACCTCCCTGTGGGGGAGCTCCAGGCGGTCGTCGTCCGCTGAACCCGAGGCAGACCAGCCCTCCTCGAAACCCCAGCCCCACCCACACCCCTAGACTGCGACCAGAGGAGCGCAGCGTTGACAACAGATGGCCACCACTGGATCGGTCACCACCGTGACTCGCACGAGTACCGACGGATCCTGATCGGGCTCGGCGCGGCCGGTGTGGCGACGTTCGCACAACTCCACTCGCCACAAGCCCTCTTGACGGTGCTGAGCGCCGACCTCGAGGCGGCGCCCAGCGACGTCGCGCTCACGGTGTCGCTCGCCATGCTCGGCGTCGCGCTCGCGGTCGTCCCGTGGTCGTGGGCCGCCGACCGGTTCGGCCGCCTGGCCGCCATGCGGGTGGCCATCGCCGCGTCAGCCGTCCTCGGCGTCCTGACCGCGTTCAGCCCCGGGCTCGAGTTCCTGTTGGCCACCCGCTTCCTGGAGGGGCTCGCGCTCGGCGGACTCCCCGCCCTCGCGGTCACCTATCTGCACGACGAGATCGACGCGCGGTTCACGGCGTCCGCGGCCGCGGTCTACATCGCGGGCACCTCCATCGGTGGCATGAGCGGACGCCTCGTGGCCGGCTTCGTCGCCGGGTTCTGGGGTTGGCGTCCGGGTCTGGCCGTCGTCGCCCTCCTCTGTGTCGGGGCCGCCGCCGCGTTCTTCGCGCTCATGCCCCCGGCGCGGGGCCACACCGCACGCCCGGCGTCGCTGACCGACGTCACCCGGGGGGTCATCTCCTGTCTTCGGGATCCCGGGCTCCTCGCGCTCTACCTGACCGCCTTCATGCTCTTCGGTGGATTCGTGGCGGTCTACAACTACCTCGCGTTCCGGCTCGAGGGGCCGGGGTACCACCTCCCGACCACGGTCGTCTCCTGGCTGTTCGTCTCCTACCTCGCCGGCACCATGAGCGCCGCCTGGGTCGGACGCCTCGTGCCGCGGTTCGGCCGCTACCGCTCGCTGGTCGGCTCCACCCTGGTGATGGCCGCGGGCCTGGCGATCATGCTCGCCGACCCCGTGCCCGTCATCATCACGGGCCTCCTGATCTTCACCGCCGGCTTCTTCGGTGCCCACGCGGTCGCCTCCGCCTGGGCCGGGCACCGGGCGCCCGCGCAGGCCCGAGCGCAGGCGACCGCGCTCTACAACGTCTTCTACTACTCGGGTTCCGCGGTGCTGGGTTGGGCGGTCGGCTTCTCGTGGATGGCTTTCGGCTGGATCGGCGTGGTCGTCCCGGTCGCGATCGGCTGTAGCGTCGCCCTCCTCGCGGCGGCTGCCACGGCGGCCTCGCGGCGGGCGTCCGACCTTCGTCGCGACCCTCCGGGTCCGACATAGTGGGGGCATGCGCCGCCACCTGACCGCCACCCGCGGAGACATCCCCACGATCCGGCGCCGCATCGAACTGGTCGCGTTCCTGTTCGCGGTCGTGTCCTTCGCCTACTGGTTCGGGATGGTGCTCAACGAGCCCCACGAGGCGTTCCGCATCGACGTGTTCGTCTACCGCGGCGGCGTGGAAGCCATGCTCCAAGGGCGTCCGCTGTACGAACCCGTCCACGGCCCCCTCTACTTCGTCTACCCGCCGTTCGCCGCGCTGCTCTTCACGCCCATGGTCCTGATGAGCGACACCGTCCTGTCGATCGCGATGATCACGGTCAACCTCATGCTCGTCATCTGGACCGTCGCGATGATCGCGCGCGAGGCCGGCGGGGCGGGTTCGATCATCACCCGTGGCACCGCGGCCTGCCTGGGACTCGGCTACACCTTCCTGCTCCTCCCGCTGGCGGACACCCTGTTCCTCGGCCAGATCAACATCGTCCTGATGGCGCTGGTCGTCGCCGACCTCGTCGCCGTCAAGGGCGGCAAGAAGTGGGCCGGTCTCCTCATCGGCCTCGCCGCGGGCATCAAGCTGACGCCACTGCTGTTCGTCCTTCTCCTCCTGTGGACCCGCCAGTGGCGCGCCGCCCTCACGGCCCTCATCACCTTCGCGGTCACGGTCGCGCTCGGGCTCGTCCTCCTCTGGCGGGACGCCGTCGCCTTCTGGACCCACGCCATGCTCGACACCGCCCGCATCGCGCCCTCGGAGTGGATCGTCAACCAGTCCCTCGACGGGGTGCTGGCACGCTTCTGGCCGGACGCCCCGGGCTGGGTCTGGGTGGTGGGTGCCTCCCTCGTGTGCGGGCTGGCGATCCTGCTGGCCGGACGCCTCATGCGGCGAGGGGCGCCCGTCCTCGCCGCCGGGGTCGTCGGGGTGGCGTCCGCCTTCGCCGCGCCCTTCTCCTGGGAGCACCACTGGATCTGGTTGGTGATCCTCGGTTGGTGGCCGCTGTGTGCCGCGATCGTGGGCTTCGTCCACCGCGATCGTCGCTGGCCGTGGTGGGCCGGATGGGCGACGTTCATGATGCTGCTCACCCTGCGGTACGACAACGGTGAGGGCCGTGGGATCGGCGTGTTCGCGTTCGGCGGCCCCACCGACGAGCGGTCCCTGTGGACCGTCGCCTATCCCCTCGGCGCGACCCTGCTGCTCGCCGGACTGGCGGCGTCCGAACTGGCCGGTCACCCGCCCCGGACGCCGAAGGTGCCTCCTTCGACCGGATGAGGCCGGGCCGGCGCGTCAGCCGGAGGGCGGGTCGGCGGCGTCGATGGTGACATGCTCGACGTGGGGCTGCCGCCGCAACGCGGGCAACCGAGACTCGGGCACCTCCAGAATGATCAGGGGCGAGTACTGCGTCCGGCGGACGTTGGTCGCGTCCGGGAAGGCCGCCAGGACGTCGTCGGCGAACGCGGCGTCGTCGAGCTCGACGATCACCCGCACCAGGTCGCGCGGGGCAGGAGTCGGGGACGTCGAGGGGCTCCGTGTGGGCCGAGGAGTGGACTTCGCCGTGCTGGGTGCAGGTGGGCTGAGGGCGGCCGACGCGGGTGCCGACGCCGCGACCGAGGCGGACGGCGCGGCTGGACTCGGCGCGGTCGGGCTCGGCGCGCTGGCGCCGGATGTCTGGGGCGCCCCGCTGCCGGGGCCGCCGCAGGCGGCGAGCAGCAGCGCGATCGTCAGTGCGAGGAGGCCGCGGCGTGTCATGGAGTCACCTTGCCTGGGGAGAGCCGAGGGGAGGGCCCGGACCCACCGGAGGAGCACCGATGGATCCGGGCCCGATGTGTCAGTGCGCCGCGTTGATGGCCTCGTAGAGGCTCTTGTAGCGGAGCAGTTCGGATCGATCCGGGCTGGGGCTCAACCGGAGCGCCTCGCCGGACTGGAGGACCGCACCGACCGTGGTGTCGACGGTGCCGTCGTTGTCGCTGTCGACGCCGTCGGAGAGCCTGATCGAACCATCGGCGACGTTCAGCCACAGCGCGAGCAGCATGGCGTCGAACTGGTCGGTCGGGTTGGCGGTGTTCTTCGGGTAGAGCACGGTGGCGGCGTCGTTGATCGTGTCCAACGTACGGACCTCGCTGAACTCGCTGCTCAGCACGCGGACCACCGACAGCAGACACTCCTTCTCTGCTGCGGTGTGGAGCTTGCTGCGCTTGTCGCGGAAGTCGGTCTGCCAGACGCCCAGCGTGCCGGCGTCCGTCGACGTGCCCAGCACGACGACCTGGGCGGTGTCGCTGCCGCTACCGCCGTCATCGTCGGTGAGGGTCAGGCCCAGGGTCGCGGCGCACGCGATCGAATAGGTGTGCGGCGCGGTGTCGGGGACGTCGGTCCTGGGCTGGTTCGTCGGACTGTCGGCCGGATCGGTCGCGGGAGCGTTGACGAGGCTGGTGTGGCTCGCCGTGCCCCCGTCGCCGAACGCCCAGTCGAAGGTCAGGTCGTCACTTCCGGGGTCGCTGGACGCCGCGGTGAAGTCCATCGCGGTGCCGGCCGTCCCGAAGATGATCTGCTGGCCGTTCCAGGTCGTCGCGCCCGGACCGGTGATGGCGGCCGTGGGTGCCACGTTCGCGACCGCGGCAGAGGCCCCGGTGGCGAAGCCGCTGGCACCGTCGCTGTCCGTGACGGTGAGCGTGACCGGCCCGTAGCTGCCGTTGTCGCCGTAGCGGTAGGTGGCCATGACCGACGTCCCGGTCACCGTCAGGGAAACCTCCGTGCCCTGGGTGGTGCCCCAGTCCACGCCGGCCGTGTGGGTGTCGGTACCCGGATCGGTGAAGTGACCGGTCAGGGTCACGAGGCCGCCCTCGTCGGCGCCGCTGAGCGAGTCGATCGTGACGGTGGGCGCCACGTTGGTGACCGTCAGCGTGAACGACGTCGTGGCGGACACGCCCTTGTCGTCGGTGGCGGTGATCGTCACGGTCTCGGTGGCGGGACCGTCCGGCGGCGTGTAGGACCAGTTCCAGGTGCCGCTGCCGGTGGCGGCGAGCACGCCGAGGCTGGCGCTCACGGACGCGATCGTTCCGTCGGTGTCCGAGGCGGTGACGCCGTTGGTGGCAGGGGATCCCTCGGCCACCGTCACGGCGGCTTGCGTCACGGCGACGGTCGGCGGCTGGTCGGCTGCCTGGAGTGCTGCGAGCAGGTTCAGCCGCGGGCTGGTCCGGGTGGTCGTACCCGCCGAGTTGGTGGCGTACGTGACCGGGACGCCGGTGCTGGTGATGTCGCTGAGCAGGCTGCCGAGCGGGCGGGTGGGGCTGGCCGCCCGCAGGACGGCCAGCGCGCCGGCCACCATGGGGGTGGCCATCGAGGTGCCGCTCTTGCTGCCGTAGGTGTCGTCCGGGACGGATGACACGATGCCGACGCCCGGCGCGAGCACGTCCACCTGGGGGCCGCGGTTGCTGAAGCCCGCCAGGGCGTCCGCGTCGTCGGTGGCCCCCACGGTGAAGGCCGAGGAGATGCAGCCGGGCGCTCCCACCGCGTCGAGGTAGCCGTCGTTGCCGGCCGCGACCACGGTGGCGATGCCGGCGGTCAGGTTGGCGTCGATGGCGGCCTTGCGGCTGTCCGAGTCACACGCCGCGGTCTCCATGCCGCCCCCGAGGCTCATGTTGGACGCCACGAGGTTCCAGGTCGGGTGCGCGGCGGCCTGTCCCCGGACCCAGTCGAGGGCGAGGATCTGGTCCGACGACCAGGTGAGCACGCACGGTGCCGCGCCGGGGGCGCAGTCCGCCGCGGCATTGAACCGCGAGAAGACCTGCACCGCGACCACCTGGGCCGCGGGCGCCACGCCGTCGCCGACGGTGGCGTCGGCGGCCGGGTCGCTGCCGCGACTGCCGGCCACGATCCCCGCGACGTGGGTGCCGTGGGTGCAGAGGTTGGCCGTGCCGTTGAGGCACTGGGCGGTGGTGGCATCGGCCGAGGTGTCCTCGGAGGTCCCGTCCGGACACAGCGTGTCGCTGGAGGCGTTGTCGGTCGAGAAGCAGTGCTGGGCGACGATGCGGCTGCCGCCGGCGCCCAGGAACGGATGGTCGGTGTCGATGCCCGTGTCCAGGACGGCCACCGTGGCGCCGCTCCCCGTGAACCCGAGCGTGTGCACGTCGTCGCCGTTGATGACCGGAAGGGAGCTGACCAGGCTGGGCGCCTGGGCGAAATCCTCGGTGACCGCGCGGACGTTGGGGTTGCGCCGCAGGCCCTGCAGGGCTTGGCGCGGGACTTCCATGATCAGGTACGGCGAGTAGGTCGTGGTCTTGATGTCGGACGCCGCGGGCGTGCTCCGCGCCACGGATCGCGCGGCGTCGAGGTTGTGGAGTTCGACGATCACGCGGACGCGCTCGGACGGGGCTGCGTTGGCGGACGGTGGGGCGACCAGCGTGAGCCCGCCCACCAGGGCGAGCGCCACGAGGGCGCGCAGAAATCGGGACATGGGGTGACCTTTCGGGGGGTGGGTCGATGCCATGAAGGAGACCGCCGGGCCGTTCTCAGGCGGGCGGTGCAATGGGCCGTGGGCGGCCTGCGCCGCGGCTCTTGGGGGTGATGACAGACATAAGCCAGCGGACCTACGCTAAGTCGTCATCGTGCTCCGGTGGAATGGGTCTTTCCCCATCGGAAACGCCGTTGCCTCGTGCGGGTCAGGAGTGCGCGTGGATGTCGAGGTGTTGTCTCTCCGCGTGTTCTTGGCCGTGCACACCCACCGTCACTTCGGTCGTGCTGCCGAGGAGTTGAACCTGTCCATCTCGGCGGTTTCCAAACACCTGCGCCGCTTGGAGAGCGTGGTCGGTGCCGAACTCATCACGCGCGGGCCGGACGGGGTGGGTGCCCTCACGGCGGCGGGGGTTCGCATCGTCGACGACTGCCGCGCGATCGTCGCCGCCGCCGGTCGGCTGGGGGGCGGCGACCAGCGCGACCAGGCACTGTCACTCCCGGGCCAGGTGGAGCAGGTGGCGTCCGGCCGGCACGCACAGCACGCCCAGGCCGGCAGGGAGGCCAGGGCGAACGACATGCCGACGACGCCGGCCGGTGGGGGCCCGGCCAGCGCGACCCCGGAGCATGGGACGATCCACGACGCCGCGGCCGGGCCGAGGTAGGACAGACGGCCACGGCCCAGGGGGAACGCAATCGGCGGCCCCCACGAGGGGAGCCGCCGATGCGACCGGCATCAGGAGCAGGTGCTCATGGGTTGACGACCGTGTCACCGAGGGTGAGGTGCCAGTTCTCGACGTAGAAATCGACCGGGTCGATGACCTGGTGCTCGACGGCCCAGTCGATCAGCAACTGGCGGATCTCCTTGCCCTCGTCGTAGACCAGCGGTGCACTGGCGATGTGTGGGAAGGAACCGCCACCGGAGCGGCGGTAGTTGTTGACCGCGACCACGTAGGTCTGGGCGGTGTCGAACGCGGAGCCGTCCGCGTTGGCGGTGATGGTGACGCGCTGGCCGACCGGCTTGGTCAGGTCGATCGAGTAGGTCAGGCCCGCGGCGATGTCGTAGTTGTAATCCGGCTGCGACCGTCCGTCGACCGGGGCGTTGGTGTCCCTCGCCGGGTCGAAGGTCCCGTCCGTGACCTGCTTGAAGTAGGCGGCGGAGTACTCGAGGTAGTCGTCCAACTGGGCGCCGGTCAGGGTCGACGCGTGCAGCGTGTTGTCGTAGATGTAGAGGCCCGCCATGTCGCGGATCGTGATGTCGCCCTGCGGGAAGACCGCGGTCCGGCTGAACGGGGCGGCGATCGAGACGATCGGCAGGGAGGCGTACTGGGTGCCGGCCAGTGCCTTGCTCACGGTGTCGGTCTGCACCATCTGGATGTAGTCGATGATCGCGGTGTCCTTGTAACGCGACTCGGACGCCGGCAGCTCCTGGACCGAGGTGGCGATGACCCGGTTGACGTACTCCACGGCCTTGGCGTGGTACTGCGCGATGGCCTGCGCGAGCGCGGGGAGCGGCGTCTCGCCGGCGACGGGGTGGTTGGTGCCCGCGGTGGCGACGACGTCCCACCGGCCCTTGACCTTCTTGAGGTCGAAGGTGAGCTCGTTCACCGACGACGCCCAGTAGCGCGGCTGGACGAGCGCGACCTGCTCGCCGGACACGTCGTTGGTGACCTGCTCGTGCGCGACCATCCGGTGGCTGTGACCCATGACGATGGCGTCGATGCCGGGGACCTGCTTGGCGATGAGGTCGGAGGCGTTCTCAGCACCCGCTGCGACGGACTGGGTGCCGGCCTTGCCCGAGTGGGAGAGGACGACGACGATGTCGGCGCCGGCGGCCTTGACCTGCGGCACCCACTTCTGGGCGGCCTCGACCATGTCCTCGATGTGCACCTTGCCCTCGAGGTAGCCCTTGTCCCAGACCATGGAGCCCGGGGTGGTGAGGCCGAGGATGCCGATCTTGACCGACTTGTTGGCCTCGGGCTTGCGCTCGACGACCGTGAACGGGGTGTGCAGCGGCTTGCCGGTGGTGGCGTCCACGACGTTGGCGCCGAGCAGCGGGGCGTCGAGGTCGTCGGAGTAGGCGCCCAGCATCGGCAGGTCGTAGTTGAACTCGTGGTTGCCGATGTTCACCGCGTCGTAGCCGACCGTGTTGAACGCCAGCGCCATGGGGTGGTCCAGGCCCGTCTCGGTGATGGGCTCCTGCTTGGCGTAGTAGTACGACAGCGGCGTGCCCTGGATGGTGTCACCGTTGTCGACGACCACCACGGAGTCCGCGCCCTCCTCGGCGCGGATGCGCTCGATGACCGTGCCGGCTTGGGCGACACCGACCTCATTGCCCTTGTAGGGAGCGTTCTTGAAGTAGTCCCAGTTGAGGACGTTCCCGTGCGTGTCCGTGGTGGAGAGCAGGGTGATCTGGGCGGTCTGTTCCGAACGCAGGTTCGGGGCCGCGTGGGCGGGTGCCGCCGCTGCGGTCAGGGCGAGCGCCGCGATCGCGGTCGTCGCCCATGCCTTCGAGATGCGCATGGTGATCCTTCGTGGTGGCCGAACAGGACGTTCCGACTATCGTGCAGCCGGGTGACCATCACGTGGGGTGGAAGTGAACAGTTGCTGTCACCAGGGGTGGGACGCAAGGGGCCCCCACGGCCGGATCAGCCGGACAGGAGGGCAGGTTCCTCGGGCCCGCTGTCCTGGCCCGGGTCCTGATCCGGGGCGAGCACCTCGGCGTGGACGATGTCGACCATGGTGCGGGTGGCCGCCTCGGCGGCACTGGGGGAGCGCAGGGTGATCGCCTCTCCCAGGGCTCGATGGGCCGCCATGGAGCGTGGATCGGGGAAGTCGCCGAGCAGCCCGAGTCGGTTCCGCTCGGTCAGGATGACGGCCAAGGTGTCGGAGAACGCCATGATGTGGTCGTTGCCGCTCGAGGTGACCAGCAGGCGATGGAACTCGAGGTCGGCGGCCAGGAACTCCTCGCTGATCCCTTGGCCCAGCAGCCCCATCCGGGTCATCGTCTCGGCCAACTCCGTCATGCGGGGGCCCACGTCGGCGGGTGCCGAGCACGCGCTGAGCCGTGCGGCGATCGGTTCGATGCCGGCACGCAACTGCATCAGCTGATCGAGTTCCTCGGTGCGGTGGACTCCGCTCAGGCGCCAGCGGATGACCCGGGGATCGCTGACCCGCCAGTTCGACCGGGACAGCACGACATTGCCGATGCGGCGCTTCATGGCGACCATCCCCAAGGTCTCCAGAACCCGGACGGCTTCACGGGCCACGGTCCGGGACGACTGCGTCCGTTGCATGACGTCATCGAGGATCACCGCCGTCCCCGCGGAGAGCTCTCCGTTGACGATGGCCTGGCCGATCTGCTCAACGACTGCCTGGTGCAACACGGGTGCCGGCATCTCATTCTCCTGGGGCATGCGTTCCCCCGTCATGCTATCCCGAAGAAAGATCGCATCTTTGGGTTGAAACGTCTTGTGAAAGGTAGCATCTTTGTGCCACGATGCTCGAAGTTCGCAACGGGGCGAGGGGAGGTGGACCTTGAAGATCGTCATCACGGAGTGCGATCACGACGCTTTCGAGCAGGAGCTCGAGGCAGCGGCAGCGGCCGGAGTTGAACTGGTGGTCTGCCAGTCCCGCTCCACCGAGGAGCTGATCGCGAACGCCCAGGGCGCTGATGGCCTGGTGGTCCAGTACGCCCGCATCGACGGCGCCGTCCTGGATGCCCTGCCGACGGTCCGCGCCGTGGGCCGGTACGGGGTCGGCGTCGACACCATTGACCTGGCCGCCGCGACCGAGCGGGGCGTCGTGGTCTGCAACGTCCCCGACTACGGCACCGAGGCCGTCTCCGACCACGCCATCGCGCTGGCCCTCGGCTCCGTGCGCGAGGTCGCCCGGCTGGATCGGGCGGTGCGTGCGGGCGATTTCGACTTCCCGTCCGTCCGGCCCCTGCACCTGGTGCGCGGCCGCACCTTCGGCGTCATCGGGCTGGGCCGCATCGGACGCGCCACGGCTGACAAGGCCCGCGGCCTGGGTTTCGAGGTCCTCTACCACGACCCCCTGGGGCCCGGGATGTCGGGCGGCCGCTACGCGTGCGTCGGCCTCCAGGAACTGCTGATGCGCAGCTCGGTGGTGTCGATCCACGTGCCCCTCACCGAGGTCACGCGACACCTCATCGGAGCCGATGAATTCGCCCTCATGCGTCCCGACGCGGTCCTGGTCAACACGGCTCGTGGCGGCGTCATCGACACCGAGGCACTGGTGGACGCGCTGCGCACCGGGACGATCCGCGCCGCGGCGCTGGACGTCACCGAGGTCGAGCCCCTGCCCCGCCAGCACGAGCTGTTGTCCTTCCCCCAGGTCACGGTCACCCCGCACATGGCCTGGTACAGCGAGGAGAGCTACGGCGAGCTGAAGCGCCGAACCGTCGAGAACGTCGCTCGCATCCTGACCGGTGCCGAGCCCAGGAACGTCGTCAACAGCGCAGTGCTGGACGTCCCCCACCAAGCCAGCCGTGTGTCATCCGGGCACGCGGGCGATGAGTAGGACCCGAACCGGGGCTCGCCGATGAGTCCCTGCAACGAAGCAAAAGGAGTGACCATGAAAGCCAAGCGCATCGGTGCGGCACTGATCGCCGGAATCACCGCTGTTGCCCTCTCCGCCTGCGGCGGCGCTGCGGCGCAGCCCGGGGGGTCGGCGCCCGCCCAGAAGACCACGACCCTCCGGCTGGCCTTCAACCAGACCGAGCAGCACCCGCAGTACAAGGCCGCGGAGAGCCTGGGCAAGAAGCTCAAGGACGCCACCGCCGGTCGGTACACCATCGAGGTCTACGCCAACGAGACCCTCGGCACCCAGAGCGACGTCGTCAACAACGTCTCCGACGGTTCCGTCGACATGATGTACATCGGCGGCCCGGTCATGGAGTCGTTCAACCAGGACTTCATCGTCTTCAACCTGCCGTACATGTTCGACAGCGTCGAGGCCCAGCAGGCGGTCTTCTCGGACGAGGCCGTCATGGGTGACCTCAAGAAGTCGATCGAGGGTCCCAAGAAGATCACGGTCCTGTCGGCGCTGTACTCCGGCGTCCGCAACGTGTACGGCACCAAGGCCGTCCGCTCGCCCGAGGACCTCGCGGGCATGAAGATCCGTGTCCAGCAGTCCGACTCGCAGGTCGCCATGATCAACGACATGGGCGGCGTCGCCTCCCCGATGGGCCAGGGCGAGGTCTACACCGCCCTGCAGAGCGGCGTGCTGGACGGCGCCGAGAACAACGAGACCGTGTTCAACGCCCTGAAGCACGACGAGGTCGCCAAGTTCTACTCCTACACCAAGCACCTGATGATCCCCGACTACCTGCTCATGAGCACCCAGACGCTCAACGCGATGCCCGAGGCGGATCGCAAGATCCTGCTCGACCTCATCCCGGAGACCGTGAAGGAGGCCAACGAGGGCTTCGTCAAGTTCGTCGATGAGTCGAAGAGCCGCTCCGAGGCCACCGGCGCCGAGTTCGTCACGGACGTCGACACGGCCGCCTTCAAGGCCCGCGTCCAGCCGCTGGTCCAGAAGTCCATCAACAACCCGGTCCGCCAGGCCCTCTTCGACGCCGTCCAGAAGGCGAACGCCGCCTACCCGGCCAAGTAAGGGCGATCGGGGCCATCGGCCCCATCGGTGCCGGTGCCGGCCACACGGCCGGCATCGGCCCCCTGCACGGGTCGAAAGGAACCCTCATGCGCTATCTCGCGGCATTCAAGAAGGGCTTGGACGCCTTCCTCCGCTGGTTCTGCATCATCCTGTTCGTCGTCCTGGTCGGGCTGGTCGTCTGGCAGGTCTTCGTCCGCCTGGTGCTGCAGTCCGGCGACCCGTGGACGGAGGTCGCGGCCCGCACCGTGTTCATCTGGCAGGGCCTGATCGGCGCCGCCTACGTGATCGGTGAGAAGGACGACGTCGCCATCGACTTCCTGGTGCGCAAGCTGCCCTCGGGCGTGGTGAAGTCCGTCGAGGTCCTCGCCCACGCCATCGTCGGCTTCTTCGCCGGCTGGGTCATGGTGTACGGCGGCATGCGCGTGGTGGCCGCCGGTTGGGACGACGTGGTGCAGCTCCTGCCGGTTTCGGCGGGTGCGCTGTTCCTCGCGGTCACCATCAGCGGCGTCATCATCGTCCTCTACTCGATCCTCCACATCATCCAGACCATCGTGAACCCCGTCGAAGTCGTCGACGACGACGCCATCGACGTCTCCAAGCTGAGTGAGGAGTCCATCTGATGAGCGAACCTCTCCTGGTCGGCTTGATCCTGGTCATCGGCATGTTCGGCCTCATGGCCATCGGTGTGTCGGTCTCGGTCTCCATCGGCCTCCCCTCCGCCATCTGCGCCGTGATCCTGATGGGCAGCGAACGCGGGCTCTACACCGCGGCCCAGAAGATCTACAACGGCATCGACTCCTTCCCCCTGCTCGCCATCCCGTTCTTCGTCCTGGCGGGAACGATCATGAACCAGGGCGGCATCGCGGGCAGGCTGATCGACCTCGCACGAGCCCTGACCGGCAAGATGCCCGGCGCCCTCGCGCAGACCAACGTCATCGCGAACGCCATGTTCGGCTCCATCTCCGGATCGGCCCTCGCCGGCGCCTCCGCCGTGGGTGCGGTCATGGCCCCCGCCCAGCGCCGGGACCGTTACGACATGAACTTCGCCGCGGCCACCAACGTCGCCTCGGCCCCCTCCGGCATGCTGATCCCGCCGTCGAACGTGCTGATCGTGTACGGCCTGGTCTCCCAGGTGTCGGTCGGCGCCCTGTTCCTGGCCGGCTACATCCCCGGGATCCTGTGGATGTTCACCTGCATGCTGATGGTCTGGCTGTATGCCCGAAGGCGCCCCGAGCTGCGCGGGTCCCACTGGCCCAAGCCCAAGGAAGCCCTCGTGGCGCTGTGGCGCGCGACGCCCAGCCTCGGCCTGGTCATCGTCGTCATCGGTGGCATCGTCTTCGGGTTCTTCACTCCGACCGAGGGTGCGGCCATCGCCGTGGTCTACGCCGTGGCCCTGTCGCTGGTCTACCGGACGATCACCCTCCACGACTTCCCGAAGATCCTGCTGGACGCCACGCGCACCTCGTCCGTGGTCATCTTCCTCATCGCCCTGAGTTCGATCATGAGCTACGTCATGACCTACTCCCGCATCCCGCGGCTCATCGGCGAGTGGATGGTGTCGGTCACCGACTCCAAGGTGGTGTTCCTGCTGATCATGATGGCCATCCTGCTCATCATCGGCATCCCGCTCGACGCGACGCCGGCCATCCTGATCTTCACGCCGATCTTCCTGCCCATCGCGACGCAGTACTTCGGCATCCACCCGGTGCACCTGGGAATCATGATGGTCTTCAACATGTGCCTCGCGGTGATCTCTCCGCCATCGGCGCCGGTGCTGTTCGTCGGTGCCCGCGTCGCCGGCAAGAAGGTGGAGGACGTCATCATGCCGCTCCTGCCCTTCTTCGTCGCCCTCATGGTGACGTTGCTCATCGTCCAGTTCGTGCCTGAGCTCTCGCTCTGGCTGCCGCGGCAGTTCGGCCTGATCCGCTGATCCGCGGCGAAATCTCTCGCTGACAAAAGAAAGGGGCTTTTCATGAAGTCCTTCGCCATCCGGGGCAAGGAGGACGCCTCCGTCGAGGTGTCCACCGCGCCGGAACCCTCGGCCGACCAGGTGCGCATCCGCGTCCGCTACGTGGGGATCTGCGGCTCCGACCTGCACTACTACTTCGAGGGTGCCAACGGTGCCTTCGTGGTGAAGGAGCCGCTCGTTCCCGGACACGAGTTGTCCGGGGTCATCGACCTGGACCCGCGCGGTGAGTGGACCCCCGGAACCCCCGTCACGGTGCACCCGGCGACCTTCGGGCCGGACCGGCCCGGCATGGAGCGCTTGCGCCACCTGCGTCCGGGTGGCTCCTACCTGGGCAGCGCGTCCACGTGGCCGCACACCCAGGGCGGCCTGCAGGAGTTCCTCCTGGTCGGCCGGGACATGATCCGCGTCCTGCCCCCCGAACTCGACCTCAAGCGGGCGGCCCTCGCCGAACCGCTGGCGGTCGCCCTGCACGCCTGCACGATCGCGGGGGACCTGACCGGCCGCTCGGTGGCCGTGTCCGGCGCCGGCCCCATCGGGCTGCTCGTCGCCTTCGCCGCCCGCGCCCGGGGGGCTGCCCGGGTGGCCGTGTCCGACGTCCTGGCCGGCCCGCTGGCCCGGGCCAACCAGATGGGCTTCGCCGAGACCCACCGGGCGGGCGAATCCCCGCTGCCCACGGGCGAGTTCGACGTGGCGATGGAGTGCTCGGCCGCCCGATCCTCGATCGCCGCCTGCATCGACGCCCTGAAGCCGCGCGGCATCCTCGCCCAGGTCGGGATGTTCCCCAACCGGCCGATGGAACTGGTGCTGGCCGGGCTGGTCTCCAAGGAACTCGAGTGGCGCGGCTGCTTCAGGTTCGACGACGAGATCGATGAGGCGGTCGCGCTGCTGGCCGCCTCCCCGGACGTCGAGGCCGTGATCAGCCACGTCATCGACGCCGAGCAGGCCGTCGATGCCTTCGCCGTCGCCAAGGACTCCGACGCATCCGGAAAGGTCCTGATCGATGTCTGGGACCAGTGACGTGACGGAGAAGCTGCGGGTCGTGGTCGCCACCCCCCTGATCCCCGAACTGTGTGACCTGCTCGCCGAGCGCGAGCCGCGGATCGAACTCCTCGTCGACCAGGACCTGCTGCCGCCCATGCGGTGGCCGGGCGACCACGAGGGTGACCCCACCTTCAGCCGGACGCCGGACCAACAGGCCGCCTTCGACGCCCTCGTGGACAGCGCGGACGCCCTGTACGGCATTCCGGACACGAACCCCCGGGCGCTGGCCCGGACCGTGGCGGCCAACCCGAGGTTGCGGTGGGTGCACACCATGGCCGCCGGCGGCGGGGGCCAGATCAAGGCCGCCGGCCTGGCGCAGGAGGACCTCGACCGCATCGCGTGGAGCACCTCCGCCGGGCCGCACTCGGGGCCGCTCGCCGAGTTCGCGGTGTTCGGCGTGCTCGCCGGCGCGAAGGATCTCCACCGCCTGCAGGCACTCAAGGCCGAACGCTCGTGGCCGACGCGCTGGGCGATGCGTCAGGTCCACGAGATGACCGTCGTCGTGGTCGGCCTGGGAGCCATCGGGCAGGGCATCGTGAGCCGGTTCAAGGCGCTCGGTGCCCGCGTGGTGGGGGTCAACCGGTCGATCAAGGACGTGGACGTCGACGAGTTGTACACCACCGACGAACTGGTCGAGGCGTGCCGTGGTGCTGACGCCATCGTCCTGGCGCTGCCGGGAACGGCCACCACCGAGGGACTCGTGGGTGAGCAGGCACTGGACGCCGCGGCTCCGGGTGTCATCGTCGTCAACGTGGGCCGGGGTTCGTCCCTGGACGAGGACGCGCTGATCAGTCGGCTCGAGTCCGGCCAGGTCGGTTTCGCCGCCCTCGACGTCACCTCGGTGGAACCGCTGGCGCCCGACAGCCCCCTGTGGGGGTTCGACAACGTGGTGATCGCACCCCACACGGCCGCCCTGAACGCCGGTGAGGACCGGGCGATCGCGGAGATGTTCGCCGAGAACGCCCGCCGCCTGCTCGACGGCGAGCCGCTGGTCAACGCCGTGAACACCGTGGAGTTCTACTGATGGACACGCGGCCGACGCCTCGGGTCGGACTCCTCGGCCCGGGGATCATGGGCGGCCCGATGGCCGCCAACATCGCTCGAGCAGGGCTCCCGGTCACGGTGTGGGCCAGGCGTCCCGAAGTGGCGGCCGCGATGGCGGTGGACGGGATCGCCGCGGTGGGCACCCCCGCGCAGGTGGCGGCGTCCAGCGACGTGGTGATCTCGATGCTGCCCGACCTGCCCCAGTTGGAGGGCCTGCTCGATGGCCCCGACGGGCTGTGGGCGGGAGTCTCCGGTGACCTCACGCTGGTCATCTCGTCGACCGTCTCCCCGGCTGCCCTCCGTGCCTTCGCCGGCGCGGCGGCAGCCGGATCCGGGGGCCGCGTCGCCGTGGTGGACGCCCCGGTCAGCGGCGGGGAGATGAAGGCCGTCGACGGCACCTTGTCGATCATGGTCGGCGGGACGGACGCCGAGGTCGCGAAGGTCTGGCCCGTGCTGTCCGCCTGCGGGACGCCGACCCACCTCGGACCGTTGGGCGCCGGGCAGGTCACCAAGGCCTGCAACCAGTTGATCGTGGCAGCCGAGGTGGCGGCCCTGGCGGAGGCGTCCCTGCTGGCCCGGGACGCCGGCATCGACCTCGCCACGTTGTTCGACGTGCTGTCCCGCGGCCTGGCGGCCTCGGCCGTGCTCGACCAGAAGCGCGAGAAGTTCACCTCCTTCGACTACACGGTGTCCGGCCCGGCGAAGTTCATGGCCAAGGACCTGCGCTTCGCCCTCGAGGCCGGCGCGGCGAGCCAGACACCCATGCCGGTGACGACCTTCCTGCGCACGCTCTACGAAGACCTGAACGCTGCCGGCCTCGGCGATCTCGACATCGCGGCCATGCAGCGTCACATCGACCAGTCCCGGGATTGACGTCCCACCCCACGAAGGAGACACCATGGAGAGCCGCTACGCCACCGCGCCCGAACACGTCGCGCAGATGAGGACGGCCGAACTGCGCGAGCGCTTCCTGATCGAGGAGCTGTTCGTGCCCGGCGAGGTCACGCTGGTCTACAGCCACCAGGACCGGGTGATCATCGGTGGCGTCGTCCCCGAGGCGCAGCCGCTGGCTCTCACGGCCCCGGCCGAGTTGCGCGCCGAGCACTTCCTCGACCGTCGCGAACTGGGCATCGTCAACGTCGGCCCGGACGCCGTCGTGACCGTGGACGGCACCGGGCACACCGTCCGCAACAAGGGGTGCCTCTACGTCGGACGCGGTGCGCGCGAGGTCACCTTCGCCGCCCCGGGCCGGTTCTACCTGTTCTCCGCGCCGGCCCACGCCGAGTTCCCCACCGTGGGCGTGAACCCGGGCGAGAGCGACATCCGCGAGTTGGGGGAGCAGGCGACGTCCAACCGCCGGACCCTGAACCGCTACATCCACCCCGACGGCATCCGAAGCTGCCAGATCTCGATGGGCGTGACCGTCCTGCACGAGGGCAGCATGTGGAACACCATGCCTGCCCACACGCACGACCGGCGCATGGAGGCCTACCTCTACTTCGACGTCGCCGACGACGCCCGGGTGGTCCACCTCATGGGGCAGCCGGACGAGACCCGGCACCTGGTCGTCGCGAACGAGCAGGGCGTCATTTCCCCGAGTTGGTCGATCCACTCGGGTGTGGGCACCCGCGCCTACGCCTTCGTGTGGGCGATGGCCGGGGAGAACCAGGACTTCGACGACATGGACCACAGGCCGGTCACCGACCTGCGCTGACCGCAAGCACGGACGAACGAACAGACAGGAAAGCATGCGATGACGCCCTTGGCAGCATTGTTCGAGCACCGCTTGGTGCCGGTGGTGGTGGTTGACGATGCCGGCACGGCGACGGGTCTGGCCGAGGCCCTGATGGCCGGTGGCCTGCCGGTGGCGGAGGTGACGTTCCGGACGCCCGCGGCGCGGGACGCGATCAAGGCGATGGCCGCCCATGGCGGAGTGCTGGTGGGCGCGGGCACGGTCCGGACGCCGGCTCAGGTCGACCAGGCCGTGGAGGCGGGTGCGCAGTACATCGTGTCGCCGGGCTTGTCGGTGGCCGTCGTGCGGCGTTGCCAGGAGCTCGGCGTCCCGGTGTTGCCGGGTGCGGTGACCGCGACGGAGGTGCAGGCGGCGTCGGAGTTGGGCTTGGACACCGTGAAGTTCTTCCCCGCCGAGACGTCGGGTGGGGTGGCGGCGATCAAGGCGTTGGCGGCGCCGTTCGGCGACGTCCGCTTCGTGCCGACCGGCGGGGTGGGGCCGAAGAACCTGGCCGATTACCTGGCGGTGGCCAGCGTCGCGGCGGTGGGGGGTTCGTGGATGTGCCCGCGTGACCTGCTGGCGGCCGGCGACTACGCCGCCCTGGAGAAGCTGACGCGCGAGGCGGTCGCGCTGGTCCGTTCGATCGAGGAGTCCTGAGTCATGTCCGTCACGTTGCGTCCGGTGGAGGAGTGCGCCTTCGATGCGGTGTCGTTGGGTGAGGTGATGCTGCGTCTGGATCCGGGTGAGGGTCGGATCCGGACGGCTCGCCAGTTCGCCGCCTGGGAGGGGGGCGGTGAGTACAACGTCACCCGGGGCCTGCGCGCGTGCTTCGGCCTGCGTGGGGCGGTGTTGACCGGGTTGGTCGACAACGAGGTGGGTCGGCTGGTGGAGAACTTCATGCTGGCCGGTGGGGTCGACACCCGGTTCGTGCACTGGGTGGCCTCCGACGGCGTCGGCCGGACGGTCCGCAACGGGTTGAACTTCACCGAGCGTGGTTTCGGCGTCCGGGGTGCGGTGGGGGTGTCGGACCGTGGGCACACGGCGGCGAGCCAGGTGCGGGCGTCCGACTTCGACCTGGACCACCTGTTCGGTGAGCTCGGGGTGCGCTGGCTGCACACCGGTGGCATCTACGCGGCGCTGTCGGAGACGTCGGCGCAGACGGTGATCGACGTGGTCAAGGCGGCCAAGAAGTACGGCACGGTGGTGTCCTACGACCTGAACTACCGGCCCAGCCTGTGGAGCGCGATCGGCGGTCACGCGAAGGCGCAGGAGGTCAACAAGGCGATCGCGCCGTACATCGACGTGATGATCGGCAATGAGGAGGACTTCACCGCCTGCCTGGGCCTGGAGGTCGAGGGTGTCGACGACAACCTCGCCGACCTGGAGACCGACAGCTTCGCACGGATGATCGAGCGGGCGGCGGAGGAGTACCCGAACTTCCAGGTGATCGGGAACACGATGCGGACGGTGCACTCGGCCTCCCGCAACGGGTGGGGTGCGCTGGCGTGGTCGCGGGAGACCGGGGTGGTGACCTCGACGTTCCGGGAGTTGGAGATCCTCGACCGGGTGGGCGGGGGCGACTCGTTCGCGTCCGGCCTGATCTTCGGGCTGCTGGACGGCCAGCCGCTGCAGACGGCCGTCGAGTACGGCGCCGCGCACGGAGCGCTGGCGATGACCACGCCCGGTGACACGTCCATGGCCACCAAGGCCGAAGTCCTCAAGCTCGCCGGCGGAGGCTCCGCCCGCGTCGACCGTTAGGAAGCACACCGAGCCATGACTCGACTCAACCGCACCACCGACATCACGGGCCACCAGATCGGGGCCAGCGCGCCGGAGCAGACCGGCATCGTCCACTTCGGGCTGGGCAACTTCCACCGGGCACACGCGGCGGTGTACACCGCGCTCGCCCTGGCGGAGGAGCCCGGCGACTGGGGCATCGTCGGCATCGCGAACCGCTCGCGCAAGGTCATCGACGCCATGGAGGCGCAGGACCACCGCTACAGCGTGGTCACGCTCGACCCCGGCACCGAGGAGGTCGGTGTCGTGGACGTCCACCGCCGCACCCTCGTCGCGGCGGAGGACGGTCCTGAGGTGCTGGCCGCGATCGCCGACCCGCACCACAAGATCCTCACGCTGACGATCTCCGAGGCCGGGTACCACCTCGACTCGCGGACCGGACGGCTGGACACTCAGTCGCCCGACATCGCCGCCGACCTGGCCGACGGCGGGGCGAACCCGCGGTCGCCGCTGGGGCAGATCGCGTTCGGGCTGGTCCGCCGGCACGCCGAGGGCGGGGCGCCGATCACGGTGCTCTCGTGCGACAACATGCTCTCGGCGGGACACCAGACCCGCGCGATGCTCACGCAGTTCCTCGAGGCGGCCGGCGCCGCGCCGGAGGTCATGGAATGGCTGGCCGGGTCGGTCACCTTCCCGAACGCGATGGTGGACCGGATCGTCCCGGCCCCCACCGACGGGACGCGCGAGGTGGCCGCCCGGGTGCTCGGCGTCGAGGACGCCTGCCCCGTGCCGGCCGAGCTCTTCACCATGTGGGTCATCGAGGACAAGTTCGCGGCCGGACGCCCCCGCTGGGAGGCGGCCGGTGCGATCTTCAGCGATGAGGTGGAGAAGTACGAGCTCGTGAAGCTGCGCCTGCTGAACGGCGGTCACTCGCTCATCGCGTACCTCGGCGGCCTGGACCGTCAAGAGACCATCCCCGATTCGCGTGGCCAGGACTTCATCGAGCAGTGCGCCCGGGCGGCACTGGTGGACGAGTACCTGCCCAGCATCGACCTGCCGTCGGGCTTCGATCCCGACCACTACATCGAGCAACTGTTCGCCCGGTGGAGCAACACCGTGCTGGGCGACAAGACCGCTCGCGTGGGGTCGGACGGCTCGACCAAGCTGGTGCAGCGGGTGCCGATCCCGGCGATCGAGTTGCTGGAGAAGGGCCGGATGCCCGAGCAGTTGGCCCTGACCGTCGCCGCGTGGATCTGCTGCGTGTGCCCGCCGACCGGTTTCGACCCGGGTCCGGTGGCCGCCGCGATGGTCGAACCCAAGATCGAGGCGCTGCGGGAGGTCACCGCCGGTGCGGTGGACGTGAGCGCTCATGTGCGGGCCATCCTCGGCGGCGGGTTCCTGCCGAACGCGCTGGTCGCGCACGGGGAGTTCGTCGACCGGGTCGTCGAGTTCGCCGAGACGATCGTGGCCGACGGCATCCGCGCCGCGGCCGACCGCGCGTTGAAGGGGGAGTAGTCGTGAAGGTCGCCATCGGGTGTGATTCCTCCGGGCACGAGCTGAAGAACAAGGTCGTCGCCCACCTCGAGGAGAGTGGGCACGAGGTCGTCGACGTGGGTTGGGACGGCACGGGGGAGGCCGAGTACTCGGCCCACTACGCCAAGCAGGTCGCGCACCTCATCCGGGACGAGAAGGTCGACCGCGGCGTCCTGATCTGCGGCACCGGCATCGGCATCTCCATCTCGGCGAACAAGGTGCGCGGCATCCGGGCCGCGGTCTGCTCGGAGCCGTTCACCGCGCGCCACACCCGGGAGCACAACGGCTCCCAAATCATCGCCTTCGGCGCGTTCGTGGTCGCTCCCGAGATGGCGTTCGCCATCACCGACGCCTTCCTGGGTGCCGAGTTCAAGGGCGGGATCTACACCGATCGCTTCAACATCATCAAGGGCATCGAGGACGAGGAGTACGGCGTCGAAGGCCTCCTCGACGAGGACTGACGGCTTCGGGGTCGGTAGGCGTCCGGCTTGGACGCTCGGCCCCCGGGAGCGGCGGCGGTCGAGGTGCTGGACGCCGGCGTGGGCTCTCAGGTGATCGGACCCTCCAATGACCAGGTGTACATCTGGCACACGAACGGGGACGTGGTGACCTACGACAGTCGCACGATCGTCCAGACCCTCTCCCGGAGACGCTGCCGGTTGGGGCCTCGCGCCCGGAGCGCAGCGGCCGGTGGGGCCTATACCGGGTGCACGGGAGCGCGCCGGCATTACACATGCGCAACCTAACGACGGGTAAGGGCCGATGTCTAGGGGCTCGGTCTGGAACGGAATTGGCGGGAGGCTCGGCTAGGGTCGCCTTATGGAGTTGGCAGGGGAAGTAGTCCGAAAGCACTTTGAGGTCGCGGGGGCCGTGATCGTCGAGGACGGGCGCATTTTCTGTACGCAGCGAGGCTCAGGAGCGCTGCGCGGGTACTGGGAGTTCCCCGGCGGGAAGTTGGAAGACGGAGAGGGTCCCGAGCAAGCACTCTCAAGAGAGATCAAGGAAGAGCTTGCTTGTCAGGTGAGTGTCGGCAGGCTGGTGGAGAGCACGACCTATGAGTACGAGTTCGCAACAGTGACACTTACGACGTTCTACTGCACGCTCGTCGAGGGGCGACCTGAGCTGTCTGAGCACCAGGCTGGTGTCTGGTTAGAGCCGTCGCAACTGCGAACGCTTGCCTGGGCACCAGCCGATGTCCCAGCGGTGGAGAGAATCATGATGGACTGCGCGTGACAAGGCTCGACCTGGTCTGGGGCCAGCCGCTCGGAATGGATGTTGCGTTTGGTTACCTGGGTAACGACATTGCCGCTCCGAGGAAGCGGAATCCACGCGTCGTGGTCAACAGCTCGGGCGATTCAGTCCTACGCATCCTCCGCGAAGAACTGAGCACCTGCACTGACTTCCTGTTCTCGGTCGCCTTCGTGTCACCGCGAGCGATCGCCCTCCTCAAGCAGGAGTTCGTCGACTACCGCGGCAGCGGATGCATCGTGACCTCCGATTACCTCGGTTTTAACTCCCCCGGTGCATTCAAGGAGCTGTTCAACCTCGGGCAGCTGGGTATCGAAGTGCGCGTGCACGAGGCCGAGGCGTTTCATCCCAAGGGCTACATCTTCCAGCATGCCGGCGCAGTGACCGCCATGGTGGGCAGCTCCAATCTCACAGAGAATGCGCTCGTCACCAACCACGAATGGAATCTCAAGGTCACAGCAGCGACGGGAAGTGACCTGGCGAACCAGTTCGCGGAGCTCAAGGCCCAACACATGGCGCACTCGGCACCGCTGACGAGCGAGTGGATCGCCGCCTATGAGGCGGGGTATGTGTCGCCGCCGCGGCGTGCCCGTCCAAGGGTTCACCGGGTGATCTTGGACGCGGACCGTGGCGAGCAAGCCTTCATCCGCGAGGAGAAGGCGATCCAGCCGAACCGGATGCAGGCCGAGGCGTTGCGTGCGATTGCTCAGGTTCGTGCTTCGGGCGAACGTCGAGCCATTGTCATCTCGGCGACGGGCACGGGCAAGACGATCCTGTCGGCTCTCGACGTGCGGGCATTCGGGCCGGAGCGCATGCTCTTCGTGGTCCATCGCGAGCAGATCATTGATCGGACGATCAGTGAGTACCGCCGCGTGCTGGGCGGTGACCCAGAGGACTACGGCAAGCTCTCCGGCAGTGCCAAGGACCTTGACGCGCGGTTCCTGTTCGCGACGGTTCAGACGCTCTCGCGGCCAGATGTGCTCCGTCAACTTCACCCGGAGGCGTTCGACTACATCGTGTTCGACGAAGCACATCGTGCGGCCGCCCAAGGGCATCTCCGCGTGCTGGAACACTTCAAGCCGGACTTCCTCCTAGGCATGACAGCTACACCCGAGCGAATGGATGGGCTGAATGTCTTTGGACTGTTTGACTACAACGTCCCGTACGAAATCAGGTTGAACCGCGCTCTCGAGGAGGACATGCTCGCCCCCTTCCACTACTTCGGCGTGGCTGATGTGGAGTTGGTCGACGGGCAGACGCTGACCGAGAAGTCGGACCTGCGGCAGCTGATCTCCCCCGAGCGGGTGGATCACTTGATCCGGGCGCTCGAGGTGTACGGGCAGGCCAGTGTTCCTCCGCGAGGCCTGATCTTCTGCTCGCGCAAGGAGGAAGCGCACAAGCTCGCCGACGCGCTGAATCGGCGGACACTGCGCGGTGTGCCGCTGAGGACACGCGCGGTCACCGGAGACGATCCCATCGGTGTGCGCGAGCAGGCGGTTGAAGCGCTGGAGCGGGGCGACTTCGACTACATCCTCACCGTGGATGTCTTCAACGAGGGCGTCGATATCCCAACTGTCAACCAGATCATCATGCTCCGCCAGACTCAGTCGTCGATCGTCTTCGTGCAGCAGTTGGGACGCGGTCTCCGAAAGGCGCCCAACAAGGATCACCTCATCGTCCTTGACTTCATTGGGAACTACACGAACAACTACCTGATCCCCACAGCGCTCTTCGGAGACGAGTCGCTCAACAAGGAGTCCCTGCGGCAACGCATGATCGCCGCGGAGGAAGCGGGCGTCCTGCCCGGCCTGGCCAGCGTCCGCTTCGACAAGATCTCGCAGGAGCGAGTCCTTCGCTCCATCACCGCGGCCAAGCTGGACAGCATGGTCAATCTGAAGAAGGCCATCGAACTGCTGAGGGATCGGCTGGGGAAGATCCCTCATCTGTCGGACTTCCTGCGCTTTGATTCCGTCGATCCCGTCGTGCTGGCGACGCGGCGCAAGGGGTACCCAGCGCTGGTCGAACACCTTCTGCAAGTTGACTACGGGTTTAGCCCTCGGGAGCGTCAGGTGCTCGACCTGCTCTCGAACGAAGTCCTGACTGCCAAGCGCGTTCACGAGTTTGTGGTCTTAAGTGAGCTGCTCGGTTCGGGCTGGATTGCCATGGATGGTCTCCGTGAGGCGATTGAACGGGAGGGAGCATCTTTTGACCGCGGTCAACTTGCCAGCGCGGCCGATACCTTCACCCTGGCGGAGCACGCTGAGGTTGACCAGCAGCGCTATGGGCGCGGAATCGCAACGGTACACAGTGATGGCATCGAATTGGACGGCGAGGTTCTGCAGTCCTACCGCGGATCCGATCACTTCCGCGAGGCAGTCGACGACATCGTCGCGACGGGGATGCAGCTAGTGGCTCGGCGCTACGCCGAGGGGGAGCCGTTCGTTCCAGGCTGGCAGTATTCGCGCAAGGAGGTCACGCGACTTTTGTGTTGGCCCCGCAAATGGACGTCAACCCTGTACGGCTACCGGGTCCATCGCGAGACCGGGACCTGCGCGATCTTTGTCACGCTCCACAAGGCACATGACGTTGCCGCCAGCACGGCCTACGAGGACGAGCTTGTGGATCCTTCCACAATGACCTGGTACACCCGGAGTCGGAGAACGCTGGAGAGCGACGAGGTCCGGGCCATTGTCGACAACGACGTCGCGCTCCACGTCTTCGTCAAGAAGGACGACGCTGAGGGGACTGAGTTCTACTACCTCGGGCAGGCGCGTTCAGCGGGTGCCGAAGAGACCAAGATGCGTGACGACAAGGGCGCCAAACTTGACGTCGTCCGTATGGCGCTCCACTTCCAGGCCCCGATTCAGTCCGCACCCTTCGACTATTTCCACCCGGTTGTGACGGGCTGATCCGCTGACCTGACTTGCACACCTTGAGCTGATTGCTGGGGTTCCGGGCGATATCACTGCTAGTCGGAGAGTTTTGGTTCGTGGGTTTGGGGCACTAAAGGGGCCGGTAGGATCGGGTGGGTGAGCCCGTTCCTGAGGAAGGTGAAGACCGCTTCGGGGGCCACGGCCGTGCAGATCGTCGAGAAACGGAGCGGGGTCCGCACGATCTTGGAGCACCTCGGCTCGGCACATGATGAGGCCGAACTGGCGGCCCTGCTGCGGATCGGCCAGGACAAGCTGCACGCGAACCAGCCGGCCCTGGAGTTGCCCGGCGAGCGGGGCGTGCGTCCCGGGGTGGCGGTCATCGAGGGGAAACGTTCCCAGCTGCTGGTGGACGTGATTCGCGGCTCGTGGGAACGGCTCGGGTTCGACACCATCGACGATGAGGCGTTCTTCCAACTCGTGCTCGCC